>QIAL01000211.1 GCA_003225535.1 Acidobacteriota bacterium
TACTTCCGTAGGGCAGGGCGATTTTCAGGCAGGCTTCGATAGTTGTAGAAGAGGGAAAACTGCGCGTAGCGGGTCGCGCCTTGGTCCTTGTCCTGAGCTGAGGGGCTCGCGGTGAAGGTCAGGAGAAGCACAAGCACGACGAGTAAGGCGCGATGTCGCTTCTCCGGGCGGCTGTAGACCTCTGGCGCCTCACGGCTCCAAAGCGATTTTTCCATCACGACTCCCTCCCTTAACATGGCTGTTTTTCCCCTTGTGGGCCTGATTCCTCCGCTGCTATGCGTTCAGCGCCGAGTGAATCGTGCCGGATTCAACATCTACCAGACTGTTGCTGCGTGTCGCCGCAGTTCTTCAGGATCGCCCCGGGCAGCCGTTTGACGATCGAATTCGACTCGCTTCACGAGCCTCACATGGACGAAGTACATGTCTGGAACTCGTCCTGCGGTTTTGCGAATGCTTTTCCTGTCGATAGAAAGAGCTTGTCAGCTAAAGAAACAAACCCGATTTCACGCGTTTCCTCTGCGCCATTACCGTACCCTCGAGCCGACCCGGGCAACTGTCCGCTATGGACCGAAAACCAGGATCGCGAAAGTACCTGGAACGATGGTTTTCTTCGGCCTTCCACCGGTCTTCTCTGGCGGTAGGAACCTTACATCTCCTGATGGCACGAAAATCTGATGAGTCTTAAGGTCGAGCGCCATCGTTTTGGAACCGTCATGACTTTTTAGCACTTCCGCGACGCTGTACTTGTCGGGGGTGTCCTCGTGGATTATGGTCACGATTCCGTCTCCAGTTGAACTAAAAATGAAGCCAGTCGCTGGATCGAAGGCGGTAGTATCAACGTTGTCTCCAATGGTTGCATTAGTGACGAAATGCCCATCGCGAGAATCATAAACGCCCAGCATCAGGTTCCGGCAGCCAATGAAGAGGCGAAAATTCCGAGTGTCGATGTCCAGGCTGGTAGGCCGGTCACAGGGCGTGGTCGACCAACGATGCTGCACTTGCATGGTGCGCGAATTGATCTGCAGTACAAGGTTTTTGTCTACGATGTCGAGGTAAACGTTACCCACACCATCGACAGCCGCAGCTTCAGGCTTGCCTCCTATGTCGATAGTACAGGAGACTTTACCGGTACCTGCCTCGATCACAGTCGCGTCACCGCTGTCACCATTGAAGGAAAACACTCGCTTACTCGCCGGGTCGTACACAATCGCGTCCGGGTTTTTTCCAATCTTAATATCACCGATTTTCGCCAGGGTCTTGAGGTCGAATGCGACCACACTGTCCGTATGTCCCACACTGATGAACCCGCGCCCAAACTCGGGAGCCACCGCAACACCGTGTACTCCGCTGGTCTTAGGTATCTTCCCCACTACTTCTCCCGTGTCGACGTTTATGACGATTACGTCGTTCAGGAGTGACACGTAGAGCCGCCGCCCTTCCTGATCTATAGTCTGAAAATCCCAGGTGTCCTGGCTGTCGCTCGCCTTGATCGTCTTGATCAGGTGATAGCTGCTTGCCGCATCCGCCCTGAAGACGGCCAAATTGCAAACAAGTACAAATGCAACAACCTTCAGAACATGCCGCGTGGCCACGATACACCCCCTCGCATATGTCATCGTCAACTATTGACCCAGCACCAAAATACCGAAGCTATTCGCTGCTACTTTCTTGCGCAGTTTTCCGCCGGGCGTTTCGGGCGGCAGTTTGTTCACGTCGCCGTACGGTACAAACAGACGATGCGTCTTCAGATCCAACGCCATAGTCTGTGATCCTTTGTGGGTCTTCACCGTCTCCACTAGCCGGAAAGAATCGGGGCCGTCCTCGTGAATGATGGTCACGATTCCATCCTCAGTAGAGCTGAGGATGAGCCCCGTCGCGGGATCGAAAGCGGTTGTATCCACGTTGTCTCCGATCGGAAGGTTAGTAACAATTTTTCCAGTATCCGAATCCATGACATAAAGTGTGAGGTTGCGGCAGCCAATGAATAAACGGTGGGTCTGCTCATCCATTGCCAGGCTCGTCGGCCGGTCGCAGTCGGTCACCGGCCAGCGACGGTCGATCGCGAGTGTCCGCGCGTCGATGCGCGCCACGATGGCTTTGTCGACCAGGTTATTGAATACGTGGCCTTGTCCATCCGGCACGGCGAATTCCGGTTTGCCGTCAAGAGCTATTGTTCCTGCCACGCTGCCGTCGACGGCTCGAATAACGGTCGCATTACGACTCACGGTATTGAAGGAAAAGACTTGTTTGGATGAAGGGTCATACACGATCGAATCAGGCAAATCACCCGCGGGAATATCGGCCAGTCGCTTGAGCGCATGCATATCGAACATCGTCACTGTCGCGCTGGTCCCGTTGCTGATGAAGCCATGATTTAACTCTGGCGCCAGAGCAATCCCGTGGGCCCCCTTGGTATCAGGTATTGTGGATATGAGCTCGCCCGTATCAACATTCAACACTTCCACCTGGGTTTCGTGGGCAAGGAAAAGCCTGCGTCCAGGTCCGTCGATCGTGCCAAAATCCCAGGTGCCCTCACCCGTGAGGATGGGGATCTTCTTCAGGATGTGATAGCCGCTGGCAGCCGAAGCAAGGACGGCTAGGATCAGGCTGGAGACACCACAGAGAACAAATCGATTCATATTACGAGATGACATAGCACTCTCCAGAACAGTGGCACTGCCGATCGAAGCTCGAAGTCCTCCGGGGCCGGTCCGATTACTGAGGTGCCCAGGCCCTTAGTTGCGGTCGGAGTTCTGCCAGTCGTTTTCGAATTCCTGAATAGTTCACCTGCATCACTCGAAGTTGTTCGATTCGCTTCACCGTTGAAGGAACCTCCACCCCTTGCGACAATGGTGTTTGCGCACAGGCCGAAAACGCGAGCTTCCGCTGGGTCTCGGCGGTAAGCAGGTAGTCTATTAGTTTTCGGGCCGTATCAGGGTGGTGTGCACCCCGAATAAGTGCCACCGCATTGGCTACCATGAAAGTCCCAAGACCTTCTGTTCCTTGATCCGGGTAACGAATTTCAATGCCGTTGTTCCTGCGTACGGCTTCGAGTCCATCATCAATGTCCACCAGGCTAAATTCGGCTTGCCCCGAGGCGACCAGAACGGCGCTATCGCCGTTGCCCGGCGATGTCTTCACGCCAAGACTCTTGACCTTATTTAGGAATTCCCAAGCCCGTTTTTCTCCCCAAGCATCGAATAGCGCCGTAAGGTTGAACGCAGTCGTATTCAGCAAAGGGTTAGCCAGGACTGCCTTTCCCCTCCACCGCTCGTCCGCGTACGCGAGGATGGAATCCGGCTTCGGCTGCGCTTTTGAGTTGACCACCAGAACGCGCGCGCGCGCGGAAAACGCAGTCCAATGCCCGTCGTTGTCCTTGAACATGGCTGGGAGGGCTGAGGCATTGGGGGAAACATACGGCTGCGTAATGCCCAGCGCTTTCAACTGATCCGGATGAACAGGCTCATTCGCCCAGTAAGGATTTCATGACATGTTCGGCGGCTTCTTTGTCATACACCGCGACTATATGTATGTGGGAACCTCGCTCAAAATCCTTGAGGATCGGCTCCGCGCAGGGTTGATCCTCACTCGAGTACACCACTACGGTCATGGGCGATCGTGGACAAGATAGACCGAGGGCTCCAGCAGTGAGCAGAACAATACAGAGAACCAGCGTCCCTCGTCGATGGATCATCGGATTCTGCTCCAAGAGGCTACCCAAGGCCCCCGACCGTCGTGAGCGCTGCTGTGGCGTGTCTCAACAAGCTCGTCCTCTATAAAACTGTTCTACGTAAAATGCTCATTAATTTTTATTTAAGTAGCAAACCTCGGTCTCCAGTATCGAGTATTGTTGGATCCGGCAGCAGTATCTAGGATTCTGCGGTTCCACAGTGAGGGAAGCGGCAGGAAAATGACCCGTTGCTGGACCGCGCAGCTCGCCTGCATTGTCTTGGGCGTGCACGCTGTGAGCGCTTTCGGCCAGTCTCCCTGCTGCACGATTGCGGCTGGCCGTACGAGTTCCGTCATTCGGTTGGACGGCAGGCTCGATGAAACCGCCTGGCAAGGAGCTCATCGACTCGATCTCATCTTGGTTGTCGAGCCACATTCCCCAGAACGAACTAGCAGCCGTGAAATTCCGCTGGACCTTCCGTAAGAAGCTTCCTGCTCCTGAAGTTCACCCAATCTCTTACTGGCAAACGTCCGTGGCAACGGTGTTCGTAGTCTCAGTAAGACTCGGGTACCTTAATGAAATTTAATTCGCTTTTTAAAGTACATGGAACTACCGTGGCTGGAACTTGGTGTTTGTGTCATTGCGCGAGTAATGCAATTTTCAGGCGCAAAAGCAATCATCGCCAGATGCCCTAATTTTAAGGCCATGGAGGGTTCCATGAGCGTCCGAAGAATGCGGCTCATAGCGGCTTTTGCGGTTTTTCTTGGCTTTAGCTGCGGGCCGGAGCGGGTGGCAGCCCAGGTCGTCGGTGGGACCATACAGGGCACGATCACAGATAGCAGCGGGGCGAGTCTACCAGAACTGCCACATCCAACGAAGATGGACGCTATCGGGTTCCGAACCTGATTCCCGGCAACTACGAGGTCACCGCCTCAGGATCGGGCTTCGCCAAAGTAGTGCAGAGTGGGCTCACTCTTACCGTCGGGGCTGAACTGGAGATCGACCTGCAACTTCGGGTTGGGGACGTGAATGAAAGAATCGAGATTACGGCTGAGCAGCCGCAGGTGTCTACCGCGTCGTCCACCATAAGTGCAGTTGTGAACGGAACCACGATGCGTGAACTGCCGCTGAATGGTCGCGACTGGGCGTCGCTGGCTACGCTGGAACCTGGAGTTGCACCGGTCCGGACCCAGATTGGCCTTTCTACGGGCACCAACGATCGGACGATTCGCGGCATTGGATCGCAGCTGACCGTGGGAGGCAACAGGCCACAGCAGAATAACTACCGTCTGGATGGCATCAGCATCAACGACGCTTCAAATGGAGCGCCGGGTAACGTGCTAGGCGGCAATTTGGGAGTGGATGCGATTCAAGAATTCTCGGTACTCACCACCAATCCCTCAGCCGAGTACGGCCGCAGCGCAGGTGGGGTCATTAATGCGGTCACCCGGTCTGGCACGAATTCGTTCCACGGTTCTGGCTTCGAATTCCTCCGGAATAGCGCTTTGGATGCCCGTAACTTTTTCGATGGGCCCAGCGTCCCGCCCTTCAAGCGCAATCAATTTGGCAGCAGCGCAGGAGGGCCCATCCGTAGAGACCGCGCCTTCATCTTTGGCGCCTACGAGGGCCTGCGCCAAAGCTTGGCCTTTACGCAAAACGATACGTTACCCTCGGCCGCTGCCCGCGCTGGGAATCTCTGCTTGATGCCATCCTCGCCGCCCACCTGCACTCCGACGACCGTCACAGTAGACGCAAAGGTTCAACCCTTCCTGGCTTTGTACCCCCTACCCAATCGCCCGCTATCTAGCCCCGGTGACTTGGGAACCTTCAGCTTTGTCACCTCACAGATTACGAATGAGGATTACTTCATTGGCCGGGCGGACCACAAACTGTCCGAAAAAGACACGCTTGCAGGCACCTATATGTTCGACAAGAGCCAGGGCGTCTCTCCTGACCAGTTCAATGCCGTCAATTTGGCTGCCCAGTCGCGCCGGCAGCTTGTGGCACTCGAAGAGACCCACACTTTTAGCCCCGCCCTGTTGAATTCCTTGCGCTTTGGTTTTAGCCGGATAATTTCGGATGGTCCGAAGACGCTCGGCGCCATCAACCCGCTGGCCCAAGATCCCTCACTGGGTTT
>QIAL01000274.1 GCA_003225535.1 Acidobacteriota bacterium
CTTTGTGCAGTACGTGCCTTATCGTCTGAGAGATGGCAATTGGGACGAGAAGTGCGAGTTGCTTGGAGACCGCGTCGTGAAGAAGATTGCCGAATACGCACCGAATGTGCCCGGGACGATTGTCGCACGGCAGGTGCTGACGCCACTCGACCTGGAACGCACGTACGGGCTGACCGAGGGGAACATCTTTCACGGAGATCTGCGACTCGATCAACTCTTCTTTATGCGGCCCATACCGGGATGGTCGCAGTACCGGACGCCGATCGATGGCCTGTATTTGTGCGGAGCGGGCGCGCATCCGGGCGGCGGCGTTACGGGAGCGCCGGGGCGCAATGCTGCGCATCAGGCGCTGCGTGACTGGAAGAAAGGAAGGTATCGAGAGGCTGCATGACTCTTGTGAATTCCAGTTCGTTGCCGAAGACGGCGGACGTGGTCATTCTCGGCGCCGGCGTGATGGGTACTTCGATCGCGTTTCATCTGTCGAAGCGCAAGGCGGGCAAGATTGTCGTCATCGATAAGGATCACGTCGGGCGCGGGGGAAGCGGCAGATCGTCCGGGCTGATCCGCATGCACTACAGTTTCCCGGCGGAAGTTGAATTTGCCTTGATCAGCTTGCGCATGTTTCAGAACTGGCAGGAAGTTGTGGGAACGCCAGGAGACTTCCGGAGGACGGGATTTGTCCGCATTGTTCATCCGAATGAAACGGCTCGATTGAAGCTCAACGTCGAAATGCAACGCGGACTCGGTGCGACTGTCGAACTCATTGACAAGACTCAACTGCGAGAACTCCAGCCGGACTGGAACGTTGACGACGTGGAGTTGGGCGCTTATGAACCGGATTCGGGATACGGTGACGGCGCTGGCGCGGCGGGAGATTTTCTCAGCGCTGCGCGTGATATGGGAACGATCTATGCGTCGCGCACGCAGGCAACAGCCTTGCACATCCATGATAATTGCGTTTGCGGCGTTGTGACCGACAAGGGAGCTATCTCGTCGCCAATGGTCATTGCTGCGACCGGTCCGTGGACGCGTCCGCTGCTGCAAGAAGCTGGATACGACCTGCCGATCGAATGCGAGTACCACCAGGTGGCGATTCTCCGCAACGCTTCCGACATGAAAGGCGGAGGTTGTGCGTGTATTGATTCCGTGACGGCAACGTATTTTCGTTCGGATGCGCACGACAAATTCCTTGTCGGCGACTTCTATGGGAAGCGGCCCGTGGATCCGGACAATTTTCCGCAGCGCGCTTCAGACGAATCGTTGGAAGAGATTATCGAGCGAGCCTGCCGCCGCGTTCCCAATCTGGAAGAGGCAGAAGTGATGCGTGGCGTGACCGGTGTCTACGATATGACTCCTGATTCACGTCCACTGCTGGGAGAGATTCCAGGAATCCGCGGGCTGCATTTGTGTGCAGGATTTTCTGGCATGGGCTTCAAGATCTCGCCGGCCATCGGGCTGGTGATGAGTGAACTGGTTCTCGACGGTAAAGCCAGTTCGGTTGATATCGGCCCGTTTCGCCCCAGCCGATTCGCAGAGAATGCTCCGATCAAAGCGGAATATGAATATGTGGATGACTAATTTGCAGGAGAGAACATGAAGAAGAAAGGAATTCTCGAACGACTGAAAGAAGGCCCCGTGCTTGGCGACGGTGGTTACCTGCTCGAACTGGAAAAGCGCGGATGGGTGCGCGCGGGTCCATTTACACCTGAGGTCGCGCTGATGTATCCCACTGCGCTTCGCGAATTGCATGTGGAGTTTCGCGAAGCGGGCGCCGAAGTATTGCAGGCACTCACGTTTTACGCCAGCCGCGACAAGTTGGCTACGGTGGGCCTGGAAGATCGACTGGAAGAACTGAATCGTTCGGCAGTGCGTGTAGCGCGCGAAGTCGCGGGCGATCAGTGTCTGGTCGCGGGCAATCTCAGCCTCACGTGGATGTACGAGCCAGGCAGCCCGTCTGCCGCGGATCGGGTGCGCAAAACGTTTGACGAACAGCTTGCGGTCCAGGTTGATGAGGGCGTGGACTTCATCATCGGCGAGACGTTTTCGTGGCTAGGCGAGGCGCTGATCGCCGTGGAACGCGCGAAACAAACCGGGCTGCCCGTGATGGTGACGATCTGTTTCGAGAACACGGACCAAACTGCGGAGGGCAAGAGCGCGGCTGACGCGGCAAAGGCTTTGTTCGATGCAGGAGCGGACATTGTCGGGATGAACTGTCTGCGGCCTCCGCAGCACATTCTGGGACCGATGGAGCAAATGCGTAAAGCTGTATCCGGCTATCTCGCCTGCCAGCCGGTGGCGTATCGCACACCGAAGGAAAAGCCGGACTTCACCAGCCTTCCCGAGTTTCCGTACGCGTTAGATCCTCTTCAACTGACGCGGAAGGAGATGGCGGATTACGCGGCGCAAGCCCGCGACATGGGAATCAACTTCATCGGTGCCTGTTGCGGGACAGTGGCCATGCACATTCGCGAGATGGCGCGTGTCCTCAACAAGATCCCCGAAGACTCCCGCATCTGGAAGAAGGGCGGAGAGAAACCCATGTCAGCTTACGAGTATTACGATCACGACAAGCTGAACGTGGCGGGAAGGAAATAAATGAAAGCTGCGGCCTCACGTTTGGGGCCGCAGCTCTTCTGCTTAACGGCTCAACCTGCTTTTTGAATTGCTGAGTCAACAGCGTGCACCAGCGGCATGTCGACGAGGTGTTCGCTCACGAACCATACCTGCAGTTCATTGCGGCGCAAGACGTCGCTGAGGATCATGTCATTCGTGCCATCGTCGCCCACGGTAGATGCGCGTTTTGCCAGGGTGCGGCAATGGCCGATGATGATCTGATGTGCATCGAGCAGTCGCGAGATCTGAACAGGCACTTCTTCCCTTCCGCGGGGTGGACGCTCGATGCGAGTGGTCTCGGCGATGTCGGCTGCCATGGCGATCGATATGCCACCCAGCAACTGAATCCGCTCGGCAATGATGTCGACGATCTCGGCTTGTTCCTCGTAATGTTTGTCGTATAGCAGATGCAGTTGATAGAAGGTAGGTCCCGCCACCTGCCAGTGAGATTTCTTATAGAGATCGCGCAAGGTCATGGTGTCGGCAAGCAACAGGTTGAGTTGCTCGGTCATTTCCAGGCGGACATCTTCTTCGAGTTCCAGGGGCAGCGCGTGCGAAACCGTACCGTAAGCCTGGATTTCGCGGGCGTGCTGATGAATGCGAGGCTGTGCACTGATTGTGGTTTGACGGCTGGTACCGTCCCTCTTCGGCATAAAGACCTCCTGATGTCGAGCAATCTGTATTCCCCAGTTGTGAACCGATTCGATGCGAAAGAAACCAACGCGTGTTGGATGCATCATCCCTCTGTTGGATGCTCGAAGAAGTGATGCGTGCTGAGTAGTTTGCCGAAGCTCAAAGAAAGGTGTCAGAGAAAGACCTTCGAAACTTGGGCACCGAACAGGTCCTTCGCGAATGCAGCAGGTTTGACGCCACCCAGCAGCGTTGTTATGATCAAGATGCGGGGTGGAGCAGTCTGGTAGCTCGTTGGGCTCATAACCCAAAGGTCGGTGGT
>QIAL01000275.1 GCA_003225535.1 Acidobacteriota bacterium
ACACGGACGCGGTCGTCGTTCGAATTCGCCGCCAAGTCGCTGGGCGCGATGACCACGCTGGTGCAGTCGACGGGATCGAGTATCGAAAAAGGCGAGTCGGTAATCGATACTGGATACACGCTTCGCGCGGTGGGAGCGGACTGCATCGTGATGCGGCATCCCTCGGCGGGCGCGCCACACCTGATGGCGACGCATCTCGACATCCCGATCATCAACGCCGGCGACGGGATGCATGAGCATCCTTCGCAGGCCCTGCTGGATGCGGTAACGATTCTCAAGCACAAGAAGTCATTCAAAGGCCTGCAGGCGACTATCATCGGAGACATTTTCCATAGCCGTGTCGCACGCAGCGCCTGTCATCTGCTGACGCGGTTTGGAGTGAAGATCACGCTGTGTGGTCCGCCCGAGTTCGTGCCCGACATTGCGACGACACTCGTCCCCGGGCTGCGGGTGACGCGTCACATGGAAGATGCATTGCGCGGCACCGACGTAGTCATGCTGCTGCGCGATGGGCGCGTGGCCGAGGTCGCGGCACCCAACAAAACTCGCGGCGCTGCCGACGAGAAGTTTGACGCGAGGGGCCTGATTGTGGCGCCGGGATTCGTTGATTTGCACGTCCACCTGCGCGAGCCTGGCCAGAGCTACAAGGAGACGATCGCTACGGGCACAGCCGCTGCGGCGGCGGGCGGATTCACGTCCGTGTGCACGATGCCCAATACTCAGCCGGTAGTCGATACCGCCGAGTGGGTGAGTTGGCTGCGGCAGCCGGAGCGTGGAGCCGTGGTGAACGTGTTTCCAATCGCGGCGGCGACGCGCGGAAGCAAGGGGGGAACCCTCACTGATTTCAGTGCCCTCCAGCGTGCGGGCGCGGTCGCCGTGACCGATGACGGCAAGCCCATTCTCGACGATGACATCATGCGCATGGCGCTGCGGCTCGGCGCGGAATTGAAACTTCCGGTCGTGCAGCATGCAGAAGACACGCGCCTCACGGAGAATTGCTCGATGCATGCCGGCCCAACCAGCTTCCGTCTCGGACTGCGAGCCATGCCTGGATTGGCCGAAGCGACCGTTGTAGATCGAGACGTCACCCTCGCGCAGCAGATTCGAGAATCAAGGTTGCACGTGGCTCACCTTTCCACTTCAGACGCGCTGAAAGCGGTAAGGCGGGGGAAACGCGCCAAAGCGCGGGTGACGTGCGAAGTCACCCCGCACCACTTCACATTGCTCGATGAGAACGTGGGCGAGTACGACACGAATTTCAAGATGAATCCGCCGCTGCGTTCTGCGTCAGACCGCGAAGCCATTCTCGTCGCGCTGGCGGATGGAACAGTGGACGCCATCGCCACCGACCACGCTCCGCATGCTCTCCATGAAAAACAAGTGGAATTCGAGCGCGCGTCTTTTGGCATCACGGGACTGGAAACGGCGTTGGGCCTGGCGGTTACGCACCTGCACCGTGCACACAAGATCCCACTCACTCGGATTGTCGAACTCTTCACCTCGGGGCCGGCCCGAGTGTTCGATCTGAATGGCCGAGGATCGCTCGCTCGCGGCAGCTTTGCTGACGTGACGATCTTCGACCCTAAGAAGCGTTGGACGTTCGAAGCTGCGAACACGCACTCACTCTCCCGCAACACACCTTTCGACGGCTGCCAGCTGACAGGAAAGGTAGTGACGACGATTGTCGCGGGAAGAATCGTGTACCGCACGTAATATTCGCGCGACTGGCACGTCCAATGGTCTGTGGTTTACTGCGCAAAACTGCGCTTCCCCCGAACAACGGAGGCCGTGATGATTCGAGCAGTCAGATGTCTCGTTTCTGTCGTTCTTCTGTCAGCGGTGATTGCATCGGCCCAGACGAATACCCCGACAGCGCCACAAGCCGCTCCCAGCGAGGCCTCGCAGTTCGATGTCAAAGCAGCCGTCGATGCCTACCTGGCGAAAATGCCGCCTGACCAGCGCGCCCGATCGGATGCCTACTTCGAAGGAGGTTACTGGCTCCTCTTGTGGGATTTTCTTTCCGCCGCTTTCGTTTTGTGGCTCATGCTGCACTTCCGCTGGTCCTCGAAAATGCGGAATCTTGCCGAGCGAATCACGCGCTTTCGACCTCTACAGACCGTGTTGTACTGGGTGCAGTTCATCCTTGTGTTCTCAATCCTGACCTTTCCGCTCGGCATCTATGAGGGCTACTTCCGCGAGCATAAATACGGACTGTTGAATCAGAATTTCGGCGAGTGGATGCGCGACCAGTTGGTCGGACTTGCCGTCGGCGTTGTGCTCGGTGCAATTCTGATGGTGCCCTTGTTCGGGCTGGTGCGGCGCCTGGGGAAGACCTGGTGGGTGTGGGGCGCCGTGCTCATGATTGTCTTTTTCGCATTCGTGAGCTTGATCGCCCCGGTCTACATCGCGCCTCTCTTCAACAAGTACAAGAGCCTGGAAAACGTACGCGTCAAGGACTCGATCCTGCGGATGGCTCGCGCCAACGGAATTCCCGCGAGAGATGTGTACGAGTTCGACGCTTCCAGGCAGTCGAATCGGGTGAGCGCAAACGTCAGCGGTTTCGCCAATACGATGCGAATCTCGCTGAACGATAACCTGCTGAAGCGCTGCACGCTGCCTGAGATTGAGACGACGATGGGCCACGAGATGGGCCATTACGTTCTCAACCACACCATGAAGCTTCTCAGCGGATTCGTGATGTTCGCGCTCGTCGGATTTCTCTTGGCTCGGGTCGCTTTTGATTTCGCCGTCCGAAAATGGGGCGACCGCTGGGGTGTTCGCGGCATCGCCGATCCGGCCGGGTTTCCGTTGCTCGTCCTCATCTTTTCCACGCTCGCTTTCGCCCTTACCCCGATCATCAACACGATCTCGCGCAATATCGAGCGTGAAGCCGATGCATTTGGCATCAACACTTCACGAGAAGCTGACGGCATGGCCCAGGCATCGCTCAAGCTTGGCACTTACCGAAAAATGAATCCCGGTCCCGTCGAAGAATTCATCTTCTACGATCATCCCAGCGGACGCGCCCGTATTCGCATGGCCATGGACTGGAAAGCAGCGCGTTTGCCGGCCGGAAACCTCGACAAACCCGAGCCGGCTACGGACTGATTCGTTCTCGCCTGAATATCGTTAGACGAAAAAATTGTTATATTACGAATATTCGTCTAATTCTCGTTAGATGGTAGCGCGTAAGACATCATTGCCGTCGCATCTGGCGGTTGTTGCGCTGCTCCTGAACGTAGCAGCTATCACAGCTGCGCCTAACCCAACTCCAGCTCGCGGCACGCTGGAGTATGCAAAGACACATGCTCTCTACGCACCCGCCCCGGTTCTCTCGCCTGAGGTCCGCGCCAGACATTTGAGCGGCACAGGGCTGTTCGCGCTTCAAATTCGCCCCGACGGTACGGTGTCACATGTGGAGATAATCCAGAGTACCGGTCACCAAGAACTAGACGCCCCTAGTGCTGCAGCATTTACAAAGTGGCGTTTC
>QIAL01000276.1 GCA_003225535.1 Acidobacteriota bacterium
CTCAATCGTGAGCTCAATTGCTCGAACTGACGCCAGCTCAAGTGAGCCGCCCCGCCGATCATTGCCGCCAGCAGCATGATCAACAGCGCGAAGCCAGTCAGGCGAACCTTAACGTTCGATTTCATGTGCTAAGAAACTTATCACTTCAGCTAACGGACTTACCATGGATTCTCATCTTCGGCTGCCCTTTAAAATTAAAATTCATTGAACTTCAGTCGGTTACAAGCTCGCGTTTCGGGCTGGCACGGCGCCAGCTAAAGGGCATTTCGCAAAGATGCAGGAAGTATACCGATTGAGAACACGACGTGGGTAACAGCATATGGCATTTCATTTCCAAAATCCTCCCCAGCCGGGTTTTGACAAGCTCGGCGGTCGGAGTCTTTGCGTTGTGCTCTCTCATGCAGGTTCAGGCTGCCGAAGCGACAGCGTCGCCCGCCCTACCTGCTCCCTCTGTACTCCGCAAGCTGAGTCTGGCCGATGCCCAGCGCATCGCCTTTCAGCGCAACTGGGATTTGCTTGCCGCTAAAGTTGACGTCGATATGGCAACTGCCCAAAAAATCGTAGCCCGGCAATTTCCGAATCCGACGCTGTCGGTGTCGACCGAACAGATCAGCCTGGATTCGCATCCCAACAGCACCCTTTCGGGTAATGGGGTTTGGGCTCGCAGTTACGACACAGTTTTCGCGATCGGCCAGCTTTTTGAAATCGGCGGCAAACGGCAGAACCGCAAGGTCTCCGCCGAAGCCGGACTCCATGCCGCGGAAGCGCGGTTCGAAGATGCGCACCGCGTGCTGAACCAGGCTGTCAGCAAGGCTTACATCGAGACCCTCCTGGCCGAGGCCAGCGTTACCATTTTGAGTGATTCAGCCAAATCGCTTCGACAGGAAGCGCAGATTGCCGACACGCGGCTCAATGCGGGAGATATTTCCAAGGCCGACAAGAGCCAGATCGAAATTGCTGCAGAACGCCTGGAGATGCAGGCCAAAGCGGCTCAAGCGAGCGCCACTACTTCGCGCATCGCTGTGGAAGTTTTGTTGGGTGATCCACACCCAACCGGGAAGTGGGCGCCGGGCGACACCCTGGATTCCTTGGCAGGCCAAACTACCTTGGCTGGTCAAGCGACGCCCGGCGCTCCTCGTCCCGATTTGCTCGCGGCTGAAGCCGCCAAAGCTAAAGCCGATGCGGAGCTTCGCTTGCAAAAGGCAATGCGCGTGCCCGACCCGACCGTCTTCCTCCAATACGAGCACGAACAACCAGACCTGCCGAACACGGTGGGTGTCGGCATCTCCTTTCCTTTGCCATTGTGGAATCGCAATCGCGGCGGCATCGCTTCCGCCAAAGCCGCCCAGGAGCAGGCGCGCATTCAGGCTGAAAAAGTGCAGGCCCAAATTCAGGCCGAAATCTCCATTGCTCAGAACACCTATTCCGATGCCGCGGCTCGTTGGAAGCGTCATCGCGACGAGATTCAACCCAAGTCCGCCGATGTCCGGCAGACGGTCTCCTTTGCTTATCAAAAAGGAGGCGCGTCGCTCCTTGATTTATTGTCCGCGCAACGCACCGACAACGAGGTCCGATTAGCTACCGCGCAGGCCGCCGCTGAAACGGCTAGAGCTGCAGCGGACCTCAAAGCTGCGTTGAACATCGGTACCCGTTAGTCACCTGCCTGAGAGGATGGTATGAAAGCCGTGTCTGTGGTTATTTTCGCTGGAGGGTTGGCGCTGCTGACAGCTTGCCAATCGACTGAACAAAAATCCGAACAAGCTCCCGAACCGCGAGTCGAGCACAACAAGCTCGTCCTCGCGCCGGGCAGCCCTCAACTTGCCACGGTTGCTATCGAATCGGTACTGCCACAGGCCGCCGCAACTTTGCGGCTCAATGGTCGGCTTGTTTGGGATGACAATGTTACGGTCCGCATCTACAGCCCGTTTGCGGGCCGGGTCGGCCGCATTCTCGCTGAGCCCGGACAGAGGCTCAAACAAGGCGACACGCTTGCTCTGATTGCCTCTCCTGATTTTGGCCAGGCGCAGGCGGATGCGCGCAAAGCGGCCACCGATTACATCCAGGCCGAACGCAATGTCAGCCGCATCCGCGAACTGTTTGATCATGGAGCTATTGCCCAGAAGGACTTGCAAGCCGCAGAAGCCGATCTCTCGCGTGCTGCTTCTGAAAAACAGCGTACGGAAGCCCGTCTGGCACTTTATGGCAACACGACCAATTCGATCGATCAGCTCTTCATGCTCAAAACACCGCTCGATGGAATCGTCGTCGAGAAAAACATCAATCCGGGACAGGAGGTTCGTTCTGATCAGATGTTGGCCAATGCCCCGCAATTCTTTTCCCCGCTCTTTGTCGTGACTGATCCCAGCCGGCTGTGGTTGCTGCTGGATATCAACGAGCACCAATTGGGCGATGTTAAGCCGGGCCAGCCAATAGTTATTCGCGTGGTGGCCTACCCGGATCAGGAGTTCCACGGCACAATCGATCTGGTTTCTGATTCTCTTGATTCGACGACACGCACGGTCAAGGTCCGCGCGTCCGTTGACAACTCTTCACGCTCCTTGAAAGCAGAGATGCTTGTGCGGGCTGAACTTTCTACGCCTCAACCCTCGGGCATTAACATTTCCTCGAGTGCCGTGTTTTTGCGCGGTGACAAGCACTACGTCTTTGTAGAAGAGGAACGCGGAACTTTTTCCCGCCGTGAGGTAAAAATCGGTCCGGAACAAGGAGACAAGGTTGCCGTGTTGCAGGGAGTCCAGCCCGGCCAGCGTGTGGTCACAGGCAATTGTTTATTGCTCGAACAAATCTTTAACGCCGCGGGAGGTTAAAGGTGGCGGCTGCAACGCAGGGCGCGCTTGCGACGCGGACGTTCCGGTCCCGGCGCGCCGCCTATTTTGAATTCGCATGATCCGACGTATCGTATCGTTCGCCTTGCATCAGCCGCTTTTTCTGCTGCTGATGGTTCTGCTTTTTATTGCTGGAGGCATCACCGCTTTTAAGACCCTTCCGATTGAGGCCTTCCCGGATGTTTCAGACATTCAGGTCGCCGTAATTACATTGTTCCCCGGGCACGCTCCGGAGGAAGTCGAGAAGCAGGTGACCATTCCGCTGGAGATCGCTCTCAGCGGATTGCCTCACTCAGTGCGCATGTTCTCGCACACTCAATTCGGACTCTCTTTCCTCATGCTTACCTTCGACGACAAAGTGAATGATTACTTTGCGCGCCAACAGGTCCTGGAACGATTGCAAGGCGCTGACTTGCCTCCAGGTGTGCAACCCGAACTCGCACCGCTTTCCACTGCCATCGGCGAAATTTTTCGCTATCGTCTGAAAAGCCCGCGACTGACCTCCCAGGAGCTTCGCACCATCCAAAACTGGACTGTGGAACGCCAGCTCAAGATGGTCCCGGGCGTCGCCGACGTCGTTAGCTTCGGAGGTACGATTAAGCA
>QIAL01000325.1 GCA_003225535.1 Acidobacteriota bacterium
CGACCGGAAGTTCCAGCCTTCCAGCAGGTCTCCTGACGCTGCAAACCAGCTCAGACACGTTCCAGTTCGACTTTGTGCTCACTGCCAGCACGCACGGACTGGTAACGCAGTTCGAGAATTTAGGAAGCGCCAGCGGTACGCTCGATGCGCAGAGCGCGGTCACCCAGGCCGATATCAACGGCCGATCGTACGCGTTCAACTTTACGGGCAGCTCCGGTTTCGACACAGTGTTCTGCAATCTCAGTATCGGTAGTTCGGTCGTAATTCCCTATGCAACGGTTGGTGCCTTCATTCTGGACTCCACTGGCGTCATTACTGGCGGACTCGAAGACTTCAACAAGAACTGCAACTCCAGCGGTGCGACGAACCTTCCCGTCACTGGCGGTGACATAACTCTTGGAACAAATACTGGTTTTGGGACTGCGAAGATCACGAGCGGAACGGGCGCGAGCGCTGTCACCTACGGCTTCGACGTCTTCCCAATTGATGCCACGCATCTGAAGTTTATTCAAACTGACGCGCTTCCTGTTCTGGTTGGGGACGCGTTCACGCAGACGTCGTCCATTCCTGCTGGCAACAACGTGTTTACAGTGGCGGGCTTCGACAACGCAAGCAATGTGATGGGACCGTTCACGGCCGCTGGCATACTCGATACCGATGGGAGTGGGATCATCGTTTCCGACTCCGTGCAAGACGTCAACGACTTTGGCGTCGCCTCCACAGTTAACTTTTCGGGTAGCTATACCGCTTTGACCGGAGGCCGCGCGGAACTCACGCTTACCGGCTTCATCAATGGGGACGACGGGTTAGGCTGCAGTGCCTGCGTGTTTGCGGTGTATCCCTCGAGCGGCGGCCTCCAAATGCTGGAGATTGACGATGCCGGTTCGACCAACGGTATCGCCTACCCGCAAACGGCCACAACCCTCGCCTCAGGTGAGGGCTATGGCATGAGCCTGAGTGGCTTGTTTGTCACGGCCAGCAGCAGCAGTTCGGAGGATGATATCGCTGAGTTCACGAATAACAACGGGAATTTCAACGGCATTATCGATTTCAACGATCAGGGATCGACCAGTTTCAAGAATACCTTCTCTTCGACTTACGCAGCCGACGCAACTGTCTCTGGTCGCGGAACTGTCACCCCCAGTCAAAACGGCTACGATCTGACCACCTACGTCGTAGACAGTTCCACAGCAGTTGTGGTTAGTACGGAGGCCAACGCGAACGATTCCTACATCGCGCTCGGTGCACTCGTAAAACAGAACGCGAGCGCTCACTCGAACCTGGTGGCGAGTCATCTGACAACACTACGTGTCAACGCCTCTCCGCGTGCTAAGTCCGCCCGGAAAGGCACGGCTCACACCCGCCCGACGAATGCCCCGCGTACTCGCTCGAAATAGCAACGAAAGGGCGCGGCGAGAAATCGAACTCGACCGCGCCCTTCGTGTTTTGCTCAAGCCCGACCAGAGACTATTCGCTAGGTTTGGAATGGGCTGGCGGCACGGCTATTCGAGTTGGACCGACCTCTATTGAACAGCAATCTGGCGCCTCGGCTCTGCAACTCGGTTGGGACTCGCTCTGCGGTCAATTGCCCAGGCGATTACGCGATACATCAGCAGCATACCCAGCACGAACGCATACTCCAGGGGCTTCTTCAAGTCTGCCTTCACCAGCCAGATGTAATGAATTACTCCGGCGGTGGCGCTGAAATAGATCAAGCGGTGCAGCACCTGCCAACGCTTTCCCAACTTGCGAATCGACCACTTCGTCGAAGTGAGCGCTAGTGGGATCATCAGGGTGAAGGCGGTCATGCCCGCGGTGATGAATCTGCGTTTCGCGATGTCGTGCAACATCTCGTGCACGTCGAAGAATTTGTCGAGCCAGACGTAGGTCATCAAATGCAGAGAGCCGTAGAAAAAAGCGAAGAGGCCAAGCATGCGGCGGAAACTGATCAGCCAGTACTGGCGCGTGAGCCTCCGCAGGGGTGTGATGGAAAGGGTGACGAGAAGAAAGGTTAGCGTCCAGTCCCCGGTCGAGTGGGTGATGAACTCGATTGGATTGGCGCCGAGGCCCTTGTGAAATCCAAGCCACGCCAGCCTGCCCAGAGGAACCAGGCAGGCGAGGAAGACGATGGGTTTGAAGTAACGATTCATTTGAAATGCGGGCCTCAGGCGTCGGACCTCAGACCTCAGTTGTTCCCACGTTGCGAGGTCTAAGGTCTGATGCCTGAGGTCCGCTTCTAATAGTTCTTTTTCAAATCCATCCCGTTGTACAGACCCGCCACCTGATCGCCGTAGCCGTTGAACATCAGCGTCGGACGCTTCAGGAATTCACCCAGACGCCGCTCCTTGGCTTGGCTCCAGCGTGGGTGATCAACGTTCGGGTTCACGTTCGCGTAGAAGCCGTACTCCATTGGAGCTGAAATGTTCCAGCTATTCAGCGGCTGTTTTTCGACGAAGCGAATGCGCACGATCGCCTTTGAACTCTTGAACCCATATTTCCACGGCAGGACGATGCGCAGCGGCGCGCCATCCTGGTTGGGAAGTTCTTCCCCGTACATACCGAAGCAAAGCAGCGCCAGAGGATTCATGGCCTCGTCCATGCGCAGGCCTTCGACGTAGGGCCAATCAAGCACTTGCCGGCGCTGTCCGGGCATCCGCGTCAAGTCAAACAGGCTGGTGAACTCTACGTATTTGGCCTTGCTCGTTGGATTCACCCTCTTAATAAGTTCGCTGAGCGAGAAGCCGACCCAGGGAACAACAATCGACCATCCTTCGACACAGCGATGACGGTAGATGCGCTCTTCCGGAGGAGCCATCTTGAGAATGGTGTCGATGTCGAGTTCCTGCTTCTTTTCGACCTGGCCCTCGATCTTGACCTTCCATGGGCGAGTGCGAAAATTTTTCGCCTGCTCGGCAGGCTCATCTTTTTCGGTGCCGAACTCGTAGTAGTTGTTGTAATGGGTCACGTCTTTGTAGGGCGTGACCGTCTCGGTCGTGCTGAATGAACTCTTCTTGATGCCGTCAATCTTGTTGCCCGCGAACACCGTGGTCGAGGGAGCAATCGTCTTTTTCAGTCCCACACCGATGGCCGCCGCGGCTCCGGCCATTGCCGCCTCGGCGAGAAACTTGCGGCGATTCAGATAGAGGTTCTTCGGTGTGATTTCCGAAGAACGAATGTCTTCCGCCTTTTTGATGAGCATCGGATCCCCAATTCCTATACGAGCCATCCGCCACGGACGGATTCGAGTGCTATGTCTAATTGTTCATCAAATGGGACGCGGACGGCAGGAAAAAGTTGCAGACTTTGAGGTATTCCCGAAAACAGTGGGTGAAATGCCCACCGCACAGCCGACAGGGCCTGCCCTCAGCGAAGTCGAAGAGATGCCGGCGCTATCCTAGAACTTCTCGTACTTTACGAGAGAGGCTCTGAAGGGTAAAGGGCTTTTGCAGGAACGCGGTTCCCTTCTCGATGGAGCCATCGCTGATAATCGCGTCTTCGGTGTATCCCGACAGATAGAGCACTTTGGTTCCGGGACGTGTTTCCATAAGTTGCTTAACCATTTCGCGTCCGCCCATACCGGGCATGACGACGTCAGTGATGATCAGGTCGAGTTTTCCCTTGTGGTGAACCGCTGCGGCAACGCCCGCCTCGCCGTTTTCGGCCTCCAGCACCTTGTAGCCTTTGGCAGCAAGCGTATCGCGCACCAGCTGGCGAACCGACTCCTCGTCCTCCACCAGCAGAATGGTCTCTGTCCCGCCCACGGCTTCAGGAACGGCAACGGAATGCTTTTCCGCCGCTCCTTCCACTCGCGGGAGGTAGATCTGGAACACGGTGCCACGTCCAAGTTCGCTCTGCACCGTTACATATCCGCCACTTTGCTTCACGATTCCATATACGGTGGAAAGGCCCAGCCCGGTTCCCTTCCCCTTTTCCTTGGTGGTAAAGAACGGCTCGAAGATCCGCGACTGTGTCTCGCGATCCATGCCCATGCCGGTGTCGCTGACCATGAGCGTCACATAATTGCCCGGGCGGATGAACTGCTGACCCCGGCGATGGTCCTCGTCGAGGGCCACGTTCTCGGTCCGAAACGTGAGTCTGCCGCCTGCGGGCATAGCATCCTTGGCATTGACCACGAGATTCATGATCACTTGCTCGAGTTGGCCGGCGTCAGCGCGGGTGTGAGCGGCTTCCGGAGACAGGATAGTCACCAGATCGATGTTCTCGCCGATCAGCGGACGCAGCAGGCGCTCCATGTCTTGCACGATCGCATTCACGTCTACTACTTTCAGCTCGAGTAACTGCTTTCGGCTGAAGGCCAGCAATTGCCGGGTCAAGGTCGTAGCGCGGTCGGCGGCAAGCTGAATGGCGCGGCCCTTCTCGAGCAGGGGGCTGGAAGGATCTACCTGCGCCAGAATGACCTCGGCATAGCCGCTAATGACCATCAGCAGGTTATTGAAGTCGTGAGCCACGCCACCGGCGAGGCGTCCAACGGCTTCCATCTTCTGCGCCTGACGGAATTGATCTTCGAGCGCACGGCGGTCAGTCACGTCTTCGGCTATGGCTTCCAGCACGTCCGCCGGCTCGTCAGCGCTGCTGACGGCGCGTCCGCTGATGCGCACCGTAATCGTGCCGCCATCTTTCCGTTTCCACTTCACTTCGAATCCGTCAAGCCGGCCGGTGCGCCGGAACTCTTCGATCAGGCGATCGTGCTCCTCGGGTTGCGCAAATACATCGTTCTCAGGATCGAGCAGCAGCACCTCGTCGGGTGACCCATATCCCAACATGGTGATGAGCGCGGGGTTTATGTCGAGGAATCGGCCTTCCAGGCTGGAACGATATATCCCGTACACAGAGCTTTGCACCAGCGAACGGTAACGGGCCTCTGATCGGCGCAAGGCCTGCTCATTGCGCTTGATCTCGACGGCGCTCGCCACCTGGCGGGCGACGAATGTCAGGATCTCCTTGTCGCGTTCCCCGTAGCGGATATTTTTCGAATAGGTCTGCACCACGAGTGCGCCAAAGGTATGGTTGTTTACCTTCAGCGGGACGCCCATCCAGTCCAGGGATTTCGAACCGTTTCGCGCCACCTCGCCTCGATCCTCCATGGCTTCGAGAACCTCGGGGGTGGCCAGCAGCGGTTCGCCGGTACGGATCAGGTAGTCGGTTAATCCTTTCGTCAACTTCTTTGGCGGAGGAGCGGAATCCTGCTCGTCAACGAAATACGGGAAGCTGAGCAGCTCGGTGGCAGGATCGTAAATTGCGATATAGAAGTTCCGCGCGTGCATGAGCTCATCGACAATGCCATGCACTGCGGCAAAGAATTGCTGCAGCTCATGTCCGCTGCTGCTCTTCTCCGCTACCCGATACAAGGCCGAGCTGAGCGCTTCGACGCGCCTGCGATCGGAGATGTCGTGATATCCGGCATAGAATCCTACAACTTTACCGTCAAGCAGAAGAGGAGCACAGGATACGGACACGTCAAGCAACGTTCCGTCTTTCTTTCGGCGCTTGGTCTCGAGCGTGATGCGCTCGCCTTTCGCCAGCGACTCCGTCACCCACTTGGATTCAGCCAGCCGGTTCGACGGCACCACTAGACTCTCCAGCGGCTGGCCAACAATTTCTTCCGGCGAATATCCAAACATCGTCGCGAAAGTCTGGTTGGCCCAGAGCACTCGATGTTCGCTGTCGGCGATGCTCAATGCGTCCGGAGAAGCCTGGGACATCTGCTCGAAAAACTGTAAGCGAGCCTCTGCGCTTACCAACTGCTGGTAAGGCTCCGGGATCGGGGGGACGGAGCAGGAGGAATCAGAGCAAGATCCGTTGGTCGACGAATGCAGAAATGAGGGTGAAGCCCCGGTTTCCAGAGCTTTCTTGAGCCGATCGGCGCGAATCAAATCAGCACGGCGTGATTGGGTGACACGTTCGCCCATCCGCGGATTCCCCCTCTGAAATTCGCAGGTGCAGACAGAATGGTAGAACGTGGGTTACCGGCCAGAAAGTTACGTGGGTAATCCGGAAAAGAGAATTCCCAAACCGGGCCGGGCGTAGTTACTTTAGTGAATTACAGATGGACCGCCACCCTCTTCTCCGCCGCCAGGCTGTGCGCGGCGCCTCTGCCTGTCTACACATGATCCACGACGAAGGCGGAGCTGTGGGCAGTTTTCTCCCTTGCTTTTCTTGAACCCCAAATCGTTCAAAAAGTTGCGCGTTTCCTGGCGAATATTGACTGAAGTGTCGCCTGCTATTCGCCTCGCATACATGCATCTTCGAATAGCACCTCCGCATCGAAACAATTAACCAGATGGTTAATTAGTAAAGAATTGTCAACGGGTCAGGAGGTGACCTTATGATGACTGGAAAGCAAAGCTTTAAGAAATTAGCGGGTTCGTTGCTGGCGATTGGGCTGCTGAGCGCAACGCTCATGGCTGAAACCAGCGCAGCTTCCCGCTACGACACTCAACTTCAGAACGCGGTGACACAGAAACTGGCGTCAAAAAGTCAGTACAACAACGTCAAGGCGACGGTGGAGGACGGCATTGTCACTCTCACCGGAACCGTGGATCTTTATCAGCGTAAGCTCGACGCGGCCAAGCTGGCGCGGAAGACTTCGAACTCACAGGGAGTTCGAAATCTGATCACGGTGGCCGGCCCTAACGTCCCTGACGCGCAACTCGAGCAGAAACTTGACAAGAAGCTGACTTATGTCCGCGAAGGCTATGACAGTACGTTCGACTACTTCGCGATCGGCGTGAAGGATGGCGTGGTCACGGTGGAAGGACAGGACCGCACCGGCGTGGGCCGCGACGAAGCTCTGGCTGACATCGCAAACATGCCTGGCGTGAAGGACGTGATCGATAACGTCTCGATCGAACCGGTCTCGCCATTTGACGACAGCGTGCGCCTGCGGACGCTGCGTGCCATCTATGGTGATTCAGTGCTCAGCAAGTACGCCATAGATCCCGCTCGTCCGATCCGCATCATCGTCGTCAACGGACATGTAACGCTTTATGGTTCCGTCGACAGCACGATGGATAAGAACATCGCGGGCATTCGCGCCAACGGAGTGTTCGGCGCGTTTAGCGTCGAGAATAAGTTGCAAGTCGCGAAGAGCTAGGCGGGTACCCCACTTCTGGCCGATTTCGCCAGAAGTGGGGATTTTGGAGAGACCGCAAGGAGCGACACATGTGGGGACAGCCGCCCTCGGCTGTCCGGCGGAGCGAAGCTCCGCAGCGAAGTCGGGCCCGCGCTTTAACCCTCTACAGAATCAAGGGTATCTTCTACCGCATTCCCCCAAACAACAACCACAACTGCCTGACCATCTGAGATGTTGGACGCAGCTATGGGTGTGCCCGCAGCTTCGTGCAATTTCATTCGGAGGTCATGCCATGACACGGGTATTGCAGTTGATGGCGCTGATCGCCGCCCTGGTATTGCCCGCCTTGTGCCAGTACGGCCGGCTTTCCCCGGACGACCAGCGCGAATTCGATAAAGCCTATACCAAGTGGGTGAACGACAGCCGCAAGAACGATCGGGACGACATCGATAAAGACGTCCGCAGAATGCAGGACATCATGGCTCGTAACAACATCTCGCCCAACGTTCCCTACGAACAGATCGCCAGCAGCGGCTACGCGCAGGAAGGCCGCTACAACGGCGCCTACCAGCAGAATGCCCCGTATGGCGCCAACCAGGGCCGCCTCTCCCCAGACGACCAGCATGAGTTCGATAAAGCGTATGACAAATGGCTGAATGACAGCCGCAAGAATGATCGCGACGACATCGACAAAGATGTCCGCAAAATGCAGGACATCATGGCCCGCAACAATATCGCGCCCAGTGTTCCTTATGACCAGATCGCGACTCCGGGATACAACAACGACTACCGGGGCTATGCGCAGAGCCGGCTTTCGTCCGACGATCAGCACGAGTTCGATAAGGCCTACGAAAAGTGGGAAAAGCACATTCGCAAGAACGACCGCGACGATATTCGCAAGGATGAGCGCAAGATGCAGGACATCATGGCGCGTTACAACATCCCGCGCAACGTACCCTACGATCAGGTCGCGTCGCCCGAATACAGGCACTGACGAGACTCAGACGTTCGGTGGGCTTCCGTTTCGAAAGCGTGGCTGCTCCGTCCTTGCGTTCTTTCCATGAGCCCGCCCTAAGCATGCCGACAGGGCGGGCGCCAGACCGCCGGATCGCGAAGGATCTTAGGAAGCCTTGGGGCAGACCGGAACGTTTCACGGATTTCCCCGAACCCCGCTCCAGAATCACAGCCGGATGTGATCTGAACCCTTGTGCTCACAATCCGAGGGAGTAGATCATGGCGATGCCGGAAGCGGTGTAAGCAGGAATCGGTCGATAGGAGCTAAGTCCCTGCGGCTCAAGATTTTGCCCCTAAGCTGCTGAGCCCCATAGACTATCTCGAAACTTCCCGCTATGTCGATGATTCCAATAAACCGGGGGGGGAGGGATACCCTCAAAACTGCTAATTCCCAAAACAAAACTGCTTCATGTGGGGACAGCCACCTTCGGCTGTCCAGCGAAGGCAAAGCCGAGCGCCCGACCACGGTTCCCGCGGAGCCTTCCGCGACCTCATTTAAAAAGTGTCGGCCAGGCTCGCGGCCTTCCGGACTCAAGGCAAGCGGTTGATCAGCGAGGCGACATAACCAGCCCCGAAACCGTTATCGATATTCACGACGCTCACGTTCGAGGCACAAGAATTAAGCATCCCGAGCAGCGCAGCCATTCCCTTGAATGACGCGCCGTAGCCGATGCTCGTAGGAACGGCGATCACAGGAACTCCGACCAGTCCTCCGACGACGCTGGGCAAAGCGCCTTCCATCCCCGCGCAAACGATCACCACGCGCGCCTTTGTAAGCGCCTCGCGGTTCGCCAGCAAGCGATGAATCCCAGCGACACCGACATCATAGAAATGATTCACTTCGTTGCCCATCATTTCAGCTGTGACCACGGCTTCTTCGGCGACGGGAATGTCGCTGGTCCCCGCGGAGACAACCGCGACCATTCCTTTCCCGTACTTCGTCGAATCCTTCTGCAGGACGATCGCCCGTGCAAGCTCGCGGTACTCGACTCCGCGAACTTTCTTTTTCACCGCCGCAAATTGTTTTTCACTGGCGCGCGTGGCGAGGACATTGCCGCCATGCTTCGCAAGCCGTGCAAAAATCCCCGCAACTTGCACCGGAGTCTTCCCTTCTCCCAGGATGACTTCCGGCATGCCAGCCCGCAGTGCCCGGTGATGATCGACCTTGGCAAAACCCAAGTCTTCAAACGGCATGTGGCGCAAGCGGTTGACAGCGTCGTCGGACGTAAGCTTACCCTTGCGGACATCCTCGAATAGTTTGCGGATGGATTCGGAGTTCAAGCAGGCACTCAGCAGTCAGCACTAGGCATTCAGCCAGCTGAGGTCCTAGATTAGCATTGAGCGAAGCGAGCAAGCGGAAGAAGCGATCAAATTATCTAGCAAGAGGGCTTGCTCACAGCTCATCGCTCCAGCTCGCTACTCAAGCAAGAACCGCGCTAGCCGAAGGACGATAAGCCGACTTCAGCTTGGAAAGGATCGCTCCAAATACCCTTCGGGCCAGTCCCGGTTCGTCGAGGTGAGCCAGAAACAGCCGCCGCAAGCCGCTGGGTGCAACTTTCCCGGCCAGATATGCGGCATAGATCTGGCTGCCGATTCTTTGACCAAGCTCGAGCGCCGACGATTCAAAGTTGCCATTCTGGTTCCGCGCGGCTGCCTGCGCGATGTTCTTGATCGCTGTTCGTTTCAAGGGAGAGTTATCCGGTTCCGGAGCAGGACGCGAAGGATATAGCACACGCGATCCGAAATACGCGATGGCGTGCTCAATCACGCGAGCATAGAAGCAATCGAGCACGCGCTGCTCATCAGCCACCACAGGTTCTGTTCCAGAGTGGCCGTTCAGCCGCTGAGGTAACCCTTGACACGCCTGATGCAGGAAACGGGTCGCATCTTCCGCGGCGTGCATCATCTGGAATTCCCGCACGTAGAAGGCGTTCACCTGCGGCAGATAGGTGCTGCCGCACTCTTCTACTCGGACGAGCATATGCTTCAGATCGTCTTCACTCACGCCCTTGCGCAGCAGAAGCCTTCCCAGCGTTGCAGCCGACGAGCCGCCGTAAACTTCCGGCAGCATATCGACCAGGAACTTGGGCTGCGTGCCATTGTGCGAGGAGTAGCGGTTGATCTCGAGGAAGTTGGCGAGGCTGTCGATCAGGTTGTAGATCGTGGGAGCGTAATCCGGGCTCTCGTCGCATCGGCTCCACTGATCGAGAAACAGCCGGTAGCTTTCGTATTTCTCGAGCGGCGTCGCATTGAATACGCAAAGAACGTCTTCCTTGACCCGAACGGCTTCGATTTTGGCGGCGCGCTCTCCCGCAGCCCGCCAGTAAAGCGAGTCCACGTTCTGCAGCACAGTCACGACTTTAGCTTCCGGATTCTGCTTGCGAATGGCTCGCGGCAGGTGTCCTGGAGCCATATGCGACTCGCCAAAAAGCACGTAGACCACAGCGTTCGGATGCCTCTGCCGGATCTCTGCGATCTTCAACGCGGCATGGCGATCACGAGCGCCGATCTTGCGCAAATCCTCGCGCGGCATGCAATCCAGGCCGTAGAGTGCCTCGGCGTTATCCCGCGCGCTGATCAGCAATTCGTAGAAGGGAGCCCAGTCGTATCCCCAATCCAGATCGAAGCGGATACGCTGCCGCAGTTCGGTTTCATCAATTTCGCGGCGCCACCATTCGTCGAGAATGTGCTGATCGCGAGCAAAGACAGTTTCAACGCCAAGGACGACTGGCCGGTCACCCGCCAGGGCCCGTTGCTCGACAAGAGATGCGGCACAGCGCTGGGAAGACGACAGAGCGTGGTAGTCCCCGATCAGGACCAGATCGGCCGAACCTAAGGTCGATTGAACTTCCTCGCTGGTCAGAACCGATTCGTAAGTGCGGAATGACTTGTTGAACTCGCGAAGATATTTCCTGCGGCCATTCGAGTCCTGCGCGCGAATCTCGCGCTCTACCCCAGCAAGCGCGTGTAGTTGCGCTGCGCTGCGACGGGATCGAAGATTGGCCGTAGATGCCATATTCTGTTTCTACTTCTGGCTCCTAGCTCGTTCGTCTTGACTTCTACTGCGTGGGCTACCTATGCTCCTCAGTTCGAGGCACCCTTGCCCAATCACCCGCCGCAAAATCTCACCGTTGCGACTACTGGCGCGAGTGGAGCTATCTTTCTTCGCCACTTTCTGCTCGCGGTCGACGGCGACAGTCGCGTTCAGACCGTAAACTTCATCGCATCCGACAGCGCGTTGCGCGTCCTGGCCGAGGAACTGGACCTCAAAGGCAGGTCCGACCTCGTTGCCCAAGTGCTCGGCTCGTCTGCTAAAACGTCAAAGAGCAAGATCCAAGTTCAATCCAACGCCGACATCGGAGCGAACGTGGCCAGCGGTTCCTATCCCGCTGACGCCATGGTCGTTATCCCGTGCAGCGTGGGCACTCTGGCCCGAATCGCAAACGGCGTCGCCGCCCAACTGATCGAACGCGCCGCCGACGTCACGCTCAAAGAGAAGCGCCCCCTGGTGCTCTGTGTACGCGAAACGCCCCTCAACAAAATCCACATCCGCAACATGTACCGGGCCGCAGATGCGGGCGCGACCGTCTTTCCCTTGATCCCTGCCTTCTACTACCACCCCGCTTCATTAGATGAGATGGCTCGCGAATTTGCTTATCGCGTGCTGGCTCATCTCGGCCTGCCGCAACCTCAGGCCTTCCGCTGGAAAGGTTGAAGGATCAGTAACTTAGGCGTCTAAGGAAAAAAGTCTGCCCTCATCAGGAACATCGACCGGTGAAGGGCAGGATTTCAGTGTAGAGAGCCAGAAGTGCTACCGGCAGATACCCGCCGGACATGTCCGGCGGGAACTGTTCCCATTTTCGTCGAGATTTCCAAAGCTGCAAGGGCGACTCGATGGCGTAGAATGCGGCAAATTCAGCCGAGGGGAAATCATGGCAGGGCAAATGTGGGTCGTCGGATTCGTGTTTCTTCTATGCGTGGCCAATGGGTTAGGTCAGAATCCACTTGCCGGTGATCCTAAGGCGGCAAAGGCAGGGGAGTATGAGTTCCGCATCAACTGTGCGCTGTGTCATGGACTCGGTGCTCATGGAGGCGGTCGCGGGCCTGACGTGACACGAGCCCAGAAGAGACATGCGCACTCCGACTCCGACATGTTTCAAATCATCAGCAACGGGATTCCCGGAACCGCGATGCCTGCGAACGGAACCAATGGCCAAGGCGTGGGCATGACTGATGAGGAGATATGACGACCGGCGATGCGGCTCACGGCAAGGCATTGTTTTACGGCGACGGGAATTGTTCGATGTGCCACATGGTCGAAGGCAGAGGCGGCAGGATGGGGCCGGATTTGACCGGCGTAGGGGGATCGCGCACACGTGAGGCGATGATCGAATCCATCCGCGATCCAAGCCGTCGGCTTGCCTGGGGACTCGCGGAAGCAACGAAAGAATTCCCGCAGGAGTACGAAAGCGTCAATGCAGTCACCGCGGATGGGAAAAAACTTAAGGGCGTGATCCTGAATGAAGACACCTTCAGCGTACAAATGATGGATTCGGGCGAGCACATTCATTTGCTTGAGAAAAGCAAATTGAAGTCCTTTCAGAAGAGCCGCGAGTCGGCGATGCCGAAGTACAACCCCGATGTCCTGAGCGAAAAGGAAGTGGAAGACATTGTGGCCTTCCTGGCTACCGTGGGGGCGCAATGAGCTCCCGGATTTTTGGCTTGAAAGAATACAGCGGGATCTGTTGTCTGCTGAGGCAACCAATCCGTTGTCTACTGGAGCAACCGAGGAAGGGCGAGCCGGCACAATCGTGGACGCTACCGTGGAAGAGCGGCGCTTCAGCGCCGCGTCAAAGCACAAACAAGTTCCGGGGCTTTAGCCCCAGCATCCCACGGGGCCTAAAGGCCCTTGATCCTCGACAAGCATACGCGGCCCTCAAAGGGCCGCTCTTCCACGAGTTGGCCAGAGCGAGAAAGATGATCGCGGACCGTATCCTCGTCTGCGGCATCCTAGTCTGCGTTACGACGATTGCCGCCCACGCACAGGTGACATTCGAGCGCCTCGTCAACTCGGCCAAAGAACCGCAGAACTGGATGACCTACTCCGGCAGTTATTCCGGGCAGCGTTTCAGCAAGCTTGACCAAATCAACACCGGCAACGCACACAGCATGGTGGCGAAGTGGGTATATCAGACGGCAGCGACGGGAAAGCTTGAGACCACTCCGCTGGTCGTGGATGGGATTCTTTACGGGACCGCACAAGACGACCGCGCCTTTGCGCTCGATGCGCGCACGGGCAGGCCGATCTGGATGTATCAGCGGCAATTGCCAAGCGACATTCGTCCGTGCTGCGGACGCGTGAATCGAGGTTTGGCAATCCTTGGCGACAAAGTCTTCATCGGAACGCTGGATGCACACGTGATCGCGCTCGACACGAAAACCGGCGCGGTCGTTTGGGACGTGACCGCTGCCGATTATCGAACCGGTCACAGCTTCACCGTTGCGCCACTTGCGGTAAAGAATCTGATCGTGATCGGCGTTTCCGGCGGCGAGTACGGCGTACGCGGGTTCATCGACGCCTACGACGCCGAAAACGGCGCGCGTAAATGGCGTTACTACACCGTGCCCGGGCCCGGTGAACCAGGACACGAAACTTGGGAGGGCGACTCGTGGAAAGTGGGCGGCGCGCCCGCGTGGAATACGGGCACATACGATCCGGCGACGAACCAGATCTTTTGGCCAACAGGAAATCCTGCGCCCTCAAATCGCGGAGAAGGGCGGGCCGGAGATAACCTCTACAGCAATTCACTGCTCGCGCTGAATGCCGACAGCGGCAAGCTCAATTGGTATTTCCAGTTCACGAAGCACGACGAGCATGACTGGGATGCGACCCAGGCTCCGGTCCTGATCGATGCGGGTGGCAAAAAGCTGATCGCGCAGGCCGATCGCAACGGCTACTTCTATGTAATCGATCGCACAAACGGAAAGCTGATCTCGGCGACGCCTTACGGCAGAACGACGTGGAGTGATTCGAAAGATGCCGAGGGGCGCCCGGTCGCGAACAAAAATGCCTCGCCGACACTCGAGGGGCACACGGTTTGTCCGGGAGCGCTCGGCACGACGAACTTCAGTGCGACATCTTCAGCACGGCTCCGCAACCCTATGAGGCTGGACATGCGTTCTACGGCAGCGCGTACTTTCCGTCAGAAGAGGCAAGACCCTATCTGGGATTCCTGAAGGCCATTGATCCTGCGACCGGCGAGACGAAGATGAAGTTCCAGCACACGTCGCCGACGTGGTCAGGAGTGCTCTCGACGGCCGGCGGGTTAGTGTTCAGCGGCGACGCCGAAGGAAACCTCATCGCCTTCGACGCGGCCTCGCTCAAGCTGTTGTGGCATTTTCAGATGGGAGGAGCGGTCTATGCCGCGCCCATGGCTTTCGCGGTCGATGGGAAGGAATATGTAGCGATCGCGGCCGGCAGCGCAATTTATACCTTCGGCCTTCCCTGATCGTGTAGGGACGGACGCCTTCGTCCGCCCCGCGGAGCGAAGCGACGCGTGAGACAACCTTCCATTCGCCTGAGATTTCTTCCGAGAACGAGCAGTCATCAGTGCGCGCTTGACCCCACCCCCGAAAGGAGTCCCGGGGGCTTATAACAAATCGGTGTTGCCTGCAGGGGTCCCCCGATTGACGCGGCGGCGCATTTCGTACTAATCTGCGTTTACACCGGAAAGGAGGTGGTCGGATGACAAGTTCTGAAGGCGGTAGTAGATGTACCCAAAGACCAGGTGAGGTGGCTGAGACTTAGAGCTGGTTGCTCTAAGCGGGGCTTTGGGCGTCACCACGCCTGAGGCTACAGCCCGCAAACTATCGGTGCGTAAGGATTGATTCCGCCTGACGCAGGTCCGTCAGGAGCCCGGAGTTGCCGAAGAGGCCACGTAGAGTGACCACCTCTTGGTCAATCCACAACAGTCCACCGGACGGCTCGCAGGTTCTGCCTGCGGGCCGTTTGTTTTACAGAAAAATCTTAGAGCTTCAAGGTTTTTCACAACGATCCGCTCTCACTTTCCTCACGCCGCTTGCGAGCGTTGGTCGCTCCTTTTGAACGATTCGGCTTCGATGAAGATGCGCTGGATCGTGGGCTCCACTTTGCGAATGTTTGCTTCGATCCGATCGATTGCCCCTTCCAACTGCGGCAGATCCAGACCCTTGCGAAACTGAATATCCACGTTCAACAGGACTTGATCGGGACCAAGTTGCATCGTAAGGAGGTCTCCGACCCGTTCCACTGCGGGATCGGCCAGAAGAACCTCGCACACGCGGCGGATTCTTGCGCGGTTGGTTCTCTCTCCGATCAGCAGCGCTCCGCTCTCGCGTCCCAGGAAGACCGCGATCGCGGCCAGCAGCACGCCGATCAGAATCGAGGCAAGCGGATCCAGATAAGGATTTCCTAACATGTGCCCAAGAAAAATTGCGAGGAACGCAAGGAAAGTACCGATCAGCCCGGCAGAGTCTTCAAGAAACACGGTAAAAATGGTGGGATCTTTGCCTCCGATGATTTCGTCCCAGATGCTCTCGTCTGGATCTTTCCGCGAAAACAGCTCGCGATACGAGACGCGCCAAGAATAGAAGTCCAGCGCGGCAGAAAGCGCGAGCACTGCGTAGTTCCAGGCTGCGTGCGAGGACGGCTGGGGATGACGCAGATGCGAGACACCCCGAGCAATGGCGAGCAACCCGCCGACGCCAAAGATGTATACCGCAACCAGCAGGGAGTAGAAGTAGAGGACCTTGCCGTGGCCGTAGGGATGGAGCGCGTCAGGGGGTCGCAGGCTGCGCTTTATGCCAACCAGGAGTAGCAGTTCGTTGCCGGCGTCCGCGGTGGAATGGAATGCTTCGGCCAGCATTGCGGAACTACCGGTGAGCGCCGCCGCGAAATACTTGGAGATGGCGATCGCGATGTTGGCAATGAGACCGGAATAGACTACTTTTTTGGCACTGCGCTCTGCCACTCCCGCCGACCTCCAGCCCTGATTAGTCACAGCTGTGAGGCGGAAAGTTGCTTTTTGCATTCCCTGAGTAGAGGTCATCCATCAGATTCCCGGCCTTAATTCCTGTGGAAAGCGTTGGAAATACGTTTAGGTGTCCCTCTAAGATGCGGTTTATGCACCTGCGCGAGCTCTCGCCAGTGGAATTGGCGGCGCTGCTCGCAATTTTCGCTTCGGGATATTCAGATGGCTTGTTCGGCGCTTACAGCCCTGCTTTTCTCTTGGGGACGCCCTTGGTGTGGCAGTCGATGCACTTGACCGCATGCACATTGTGGGGACTTTTGACGGATTTGAATGTCGTATCCATGGTCTCGACGTTGATGCCGCAGTTGGAGAGTTGCGGATGGCAGGTCGAGCATGATGCTCGCGTCGTCTGGCCGTGCTTTTCGTGGCAGGCGAAGCAACTGAGGCCTTCATGGACTCCGATGGGAGTACGGTCGTCGCCGGAACCGATCTGTGCGTTCGCTTCTGGAGCGTGGCATTGGTAGCAAAGAGCCTGGCGCTGGTCGGGGCTGATCTTCACGAGGCGCGTGCCTTCATACATCTGGGGCAGCGGGAGCCGGTCGAGTGAAACATAATCCTGCTCCCGGCGGTCGAACAGCGCGAGAGAGGGCCGAGCTATTTCCTCGTGCGGGCCGGCATCGTCGGGCTTTGTCTGCGGACGAGACAATGGATCTCCGTGCCGGTGCAGTTGGTGGCACGTAAGGCAGGGGATCGCGGGCTGATCGGCGAGTCGGGAGTCTATCAGGCGCCACGGTCCCTGTTTGTTCACCGGCGTGACCAGATCGCGGATGCTGCCCTGGAAGTGCATCGAATGGCAGCGGAAGCAGTCGTCCATCAGGAGCGTCTTCTGGTTGTGGTCACTGCTCAGGAAGATCTTCGCGTAGGTGGCGCTGTGCGGTCCCGCGGACCAGCTTGCGTATTCTTCGCGATGGCACTTGGCGCAGCGCTTCTCGATCTGAAGGACGTCGTCGGTTTTGAGGCGAACTTGTTCCGGAATCTTGCCGCGAAGGTGCGCGGCCAGCTGGCGAATATTCTTCAGATGAAAGCCAGCATCAAGGGTCAAGACGTCGCCGTGGCATTCCGAGCACGCGATGTTGCGGTGCGCGGACTCGTGCCAGTCGCGGTAAGGCTGCCAGATCTCGTGACACTTGGTGCAGGATTTTCCTCCGGAATAGCTGTAGTAGAGGCTCGCGCCGGGTAGAAGGAAGATCGCGAACAAGAGGATGAGCAGTGGGGCGATCACACGAAGGCGGAGGAATTTGCGGTCGTCAGTCATCGTCTACGTGGCTCCCATTCCCTTCCGCGTCTTCACCAGGTTGGCGGAGGCGTAGTACGCAATCGCCATGATCGTCAGCACCGGGTTGAATCCGCCGTTGTTGGGATGAACGCTGCCATCGATGACGTACAGGTTGTCGACTTCGTGCACGCGGCAATACTTGTCGACAACCGACGTTTTGGGATCATTCCCCATGCGGCACGTACCGGCCTGGTGCTGGCCGCCGCTCGGGCCGTCGAGCGAGATGGGGCCGGAGCGGATGACTGTGGCGGCGCCAGCTTCCTTCAGCCAGGCTTCAGCCTTCGCGGACATGAAATTTGTTCCCAGGAGGTCGTTCTGGTGGCGATGACCGGAGAGGCGGGCGACGGGAATTCCCCAGTGGTCTTTCACCTTGGGATCGACTTGCACGCGGGAATCGAAGACCGGCATTTCCTGCATCGGGCCCATCACGGAAATGCTGCTCCGGTAATAACGCCGTACGAAGTCCTTATGACCCGCTCCCCAGCGAGGGATTCCTGCTGCTGTGCGGGAAGCGAACTGATAGGGCAGACGAATAAACTCGTTGGCCAACATCCCGCCGCTTACGAATCCCAAATTCCCGTGATTGAAGTCGCAGACTGCGATGGATGCTCCGGGTCCGAGGTCGTCGTAGGTTTCGTGGTCGAAAAGGCCGATCGCCCCGGTGTAAGCGTGGCCCTGCAGGTTTCGACCGACCCAGTCGTAGCGGTTGCCCAGCCCGTTGGGAAAAAGACGGCTCGTGGAATTCAGCAGCAGGCGAGCGGATTCGATCGCTGCGCAGGAAACCACGACGACGTCGGCGCTCTGTTCCTGCAGACGTCCGTCGGAATCGTAATAGGCGACGCCGGCGGCGCGGCCGCTATCGCTGGTGAGAATCTCCCGGACGATGCATTCGCAGCGCAACTCGCAGTTGCCGGTCTCTATGGCTTTCGGGATGACCGTGTTGTGAGTGCCGCACTTGGCGTCCACCTCGCAGGCGACGTTGTAGGGAACAGAATTGCGCAGCATTGGAATATCGAAGGGGTGAAGGCCAAGACGTCGGGCTGCAGGATTGAGAATCTGGTGTTCCCGAGTCGGCGGAAGCGGCGGCATGGGCAGCGGCCGCTTGCGCGGCGCACGGAAGATGTTGTTGGAATCATCGCCGGAAACGCCGATCTCCCATTCTGCCTTTTCGTAGTAGGGCTCGAGATCCGCATACGTGATGGGCCAGTCATCCAAAGTGCTGCCGTCGACTGCGCCGTAGGTGGAGCGCAGGTGAAAGTCCCTTTCCATGAAGCGCCACGCCATGGCTCCGTAGCTGAGAGTGCCTCCGCCGACGCAAGCTGCGTTGTTGCTGTAGGCCCCGTGAGTGGGAGAAATAACGTGCTCATGACCGGAGGCATCCACGTAAACCCGAGGATTTCGCTCGTCGGGACCGAAGGCATTCCCCAACACACAGGTCCGCTGGTTGCGCAGGTCGTCTTTGCGCTCATCGAATGGCGTGAACCATTTGCCGCGCTCGAGGAGAACGACGCTGCGCCCCGCTTCGGCAAGTTCTTTGGCGACTACGCCGCCTCCGGCGCCGCTACCGACGATTACCGCGTTAACATGCTTCAGGGACATCAGCTGCAATTAGCCCTCAGGGGCTAAAGCCCTCATCTTTTTGGCGCTTTAACGCCACGGCTTAAAGCCGTGCCCTTTCAAACCTTCCTCTCTTCAGCGGTTTCTGCCGGGCGAACTCTGCCAGCTCGCCGCGAGACATCAACCGGACCTTGGTTTTGAAAGGTCGGAGCGGACTCTGCCGCGAATCGGAGGATACGGAAGGTTCAGCATTTTCCAACTCACGCCTTCGCGATTGCCGCCGTGCCGCGGATCGCCGTAAAAGCCCTGCATGGTGTGGTCGACGACGTAGCCAAAGAACTCTGCTGACGAGAGTTGCTTCCATGCGCCACTCGGAGCTTTACCCTCTTCCAGACGGTGCAGCAGTTCGATCTGCTGGTGCGACTGAAGGTCGGCGAAAACCTTGCCATAGTTCGATTGGCTCGTCTGGTCAACCGCTCCGAGTCCGTAACGATAGGTCTCTTGGAGAGCCTGGTAAGGCCCGCAAAGCTGGCGATCGATGTAGTTGACGACGCCAGCCCAGACCGCGCCGGCATCCTGGTCCGGCGGGATGATCTGGTCGACCATGCTGGCGAGGGTTCGGGCTTGGTCAAGAGTAAAGAAGCGCCAGGGAGATCCGTTGCGGCTGCAGGCGACACCCGCTCCTGCAGCAGCAGCGGCCGTGAGAGCGGCTTGCAGAAAGGCGCGGCGATTCAGTCTGAGGGTCGGTTGCATCCGGGATACTCGTTGGGACTCTATCGCGTCAGAATTGAGGCATCAGTGATTAGCATCACCACCGAGCGTGACTTGCCCGGCCAGAAATGCCATTTCCCGAGATCACGCCCGGAGGGTATGATTCCATTCCGTGACGACAATGGATCCGCAAAAGGAACGTGGACGACTCTTCGATATTTATGCGGGCAAAACGGATGAGGAGTTGCAGCAAGTGGACACGCAGTCCGACGAACTGACCGATATCGCCCAAGAGGTGCTTAGAGAAGAACTGGCTCGAAGGCGCCTCCCTCAGAACTTTGAACAACCAAATGAGGCAGGCCAGAAGGAACTGGAATTTCGAGATCTGGTTACCATCCGCACTTTTTGGGGATTGCTCGAAGCCGAGCTCGCAAAGGGTTTACTCGACTCAGCCGGAATCGAGTCGTTTTTATTCGACGACAATATGGTGCGGATGGATTGGTTCAATGCGAACGCCCTCGGCGGTGTGAAGTTGCGAGTTGACGCCCACAACGTGGACGCCGCAAATCGAGTCCTTCAAGAAGTCTCCGACGAGGTCGAACCGGAGGAACCCGAATCATTGGCCTAGTCTGGCAAATCCCTTTTGAATCACATCTTGTGTATCTTCGGCAAGATTGAGTGCCGGAAGTTCTTCCCGTGTGAACCAGCAGACCTCGGCCGCGTCGCTGGCAGCGAGGAGTTCACCTCCCACGGCGCGGCACAAGAAATCAATCAGCACATAGTGATACTGCACACGTTGCCCCGGATCACGCAGGATGCGGTCGTACACACCGAGTAGTTCGCCGGGCTCGACGATTAATCCGGTCTCTTCCCTCGCTTCGCGCACTGCCGCCTCGCGGACCATCTCGCCGATTTCGAGGACGCCTCCAGGGATCGACCAATGCCCCTGAATCGGCGGGTGAGCCCTTTTCACCAGGACGACACGGTCGCCTTCGATGATGATCGATCCGATGCCGACCAGAGGGATTTCGGGGAATTCGCGTTTCATACGTGAGCTTCGAGCTTTGACCTATCAGCCACGAGCAAGCATATCCGAGTTTGCGCCAAGCTCGCAGCTCGCGGCTCGAAGCTCCTACTGTCCTTGATGTACGCCCTTTTCGTCGCTGTCTTGCTAGAATCTCGGTGAGAAATCTGCTATGGCTCTGGAAGAATACAAGCGAAAGCGGCGGTTTGAGGACACCCCGGAGCCTCCGCCGGAAGTGGCGAAGAAAAAGGGGAATCGCTTCGTCGTGCAGAAGCACGAGGCAACGCGGCTGCACTATGACTTTCGGCTGGAGATGGAAGGGGTGCTGAAGTCATGGGCGGTGCCGAAGGGGCCGTCGCTCGATCCGGCGGACAAGCGTCTGGCCATGCACGTGGAAGATCATCCGGTTTCTTACTTCGACTTCGAGGGAACCATTTCCGAGGGCACTTACGGCGCTGGCACCGTCATGGTGTGGGACGTGGGAACGTGGGCACCTCTTTCGCCGGTGCCGGTGAATGGGAAATATGTTCCGGGAACCGAGGCCGACGCGGCGGCGATGCTCGCCAAAGGTGATTTGAAATTCCGGCTCAATGGCAAGCGGCTCAAGGGAGATTTCGCGCTCATCAAGATGAAGGGCCGGCGTCCCGGAAGCAAGGGTAACGAATGGTTGATGATCAAGAAGCACGACGATCACGTGGTTGAGGGATATGACGCGGGGGACATTGACGAGTCTGTGCTCAGCAAGCGGAGTATGGATGAGATCGGGGGCGATGCTCGGTCGCGAGAGTGGACGAGCAGCCGTCCTGCTGGGCGCGGGAAATTGAAGGCGGCCTGGCTGGCGGACGCCGTGGCGCGGCTCGATCAAAAAAAAAAGCAAACCAAAACCGCAAAGGACGCGGGGGACACAGGGGTAAGTAAGAAAAAAGAATCCAGCCGTGGTCAGAAAGTCATTGCCGCTAAAATATCTGGAAACGGTAGCAGGAAACTGCAAGAATCGGCTTCAAAGAATCAGACTTCCAAATCCTCTGCGTCCTCAGCGCCCTCCGCGGTCGCGGTTTCCGCACCTGTAAAGCGCCCAATGCCGACCACCATCCATCCCATGCTTGCAGAGTCCATTGAGAAACCGTTTGACGATCCAGACTGGTTGTTCGAAATCAAATGGGACGGATACCGCGCGATCGCCTTCATCGAAAACGGGAAGGTGCGGCTGGTCTCACGGAATCAGAACGAGCTGACGGCGCGGTATCCAGAGCTCAAGGACATGCCAAAGTTCGTTAAGGCGAAAACTGCGATTCTGGACGGAGAAGTCGTGGCTCTGGACGTCGACGGACGCGCATCATTCAGCCTGATGCAGCAGCGCACCGGATTTCGGCCAGGCGGGAAGCGGGCAGTGGAAAAGGCCGATGTCCCGGTCTTGTATTACGCATTCGATGTTTTATATCTCGACGGCTACGACTGGCGGCGTGTTCCCCTGGTGGAACGCAAGAAGAAGCTGGCTTCAATTCTGGAGCCGGGCGATTCGCTGCGCTACTCGGATCATTATGAAGCGCAAGGAAAAGCGCTGTTCGAGATCGCTCGCGACAAGAAGCTGGAAGGCATCCTGGCGAAGAAGCGGAACAGTTGCTACGAAGAGCGCCGCAGCCGCGAGTGGTTGAAGATTAAAATCCGGCACCAGATGGAGTGCGTGGTCGGAGGCTTCACCGAGCCGGAGGGCACGCGAGCACACTTTGGCTCGCTGGTTCTCGGACTGTACGACGAGCAAGGACGGCTGATTCACGTCGGCCAGGTGGGGAGCGGATTCGACCAGAAGCTGTTGAGTGAAATTTCCAAAGTCCTCCGCAAAATCGAGACGAAAAAGAATCCCTTCTATGGAGAAGTCGAGGCCCTTCGCAAAGTGAGCTGGGTCAAGCCGGAGCTTGTTGCAGAAATCGAGTATGCCGAGTGGACGGAAGGCGCCAATAGCGGAAGCGGCCCGAAGCTGCGGGCTCCAGTATTTCTTGGACTAAGGGACGATAAAGATCCCAAAGAATGCACGTTTGATCAAGTCACCGCCGACTCATCAATCGGTTAGGACACAATGCTCACTTGATATCTTTCATCGCCAGCAACGTGCCGTAATCCCGCCCAGTCGTATCCACCGCGCGAGCAACCACAGCAGAGAACGCATCCCGAACTTCGGGGAACCTCGTGACCAGCGCTTTCATGACGTTGACATTCTCCTGATAGGCCACATTGGTGTTGGATACATTGGTGGACTCATACCTCACGATTAAGTCCAGGTCGTTGCCTACGACCTCTGGAAAAACCGCCGTGAGCTTGTAGGTGCTGGTTGGAGCCGCGAGGCTGGCTGTTTTGCCGCTTGCGGGCAAATCTGTGGGCTGCAGCGGCTGTGATTCGTCGTAGAGCTTGTCGGTCGTGAGCGTGCTCATGAAGGGCAGGGGCGAAATCAAGCTGCGAGCTTCCAGGTAGAAGAACCACGCGTTGTGCATCTGACCCTTGGCCTTGTACTGGCGAGCCTGGGCAAGAAACCAGTCGCTATCGTGTCCGGCGACCAGGGCGGATTTGATATAAAGACCGCCCAATTTCCAATCGCTGCCGGTCTGCTGGAGAACTTCAGAGAACATGGTTCGCCCTTTCGCCGAATTCGCATCGATGAGGACGATCGCGTATTTCCCGGGCGGCAGGTTATCGAGGTAGAAGGCCGCGCTATTCGCTGTCTGGCCATTCTTGTTGAATACCCCGCACCAGAATTCGGCGCGCTGGTTCGGAGTTGCATCCTGAGCGTTCAACAGGAAAATGGACTTGACACTGGGCTGCGCTCCGGCCATGGCTGGTTGATGGTCCTGGATCGTGTTTTGCACTCCACCGAAATCCGATGCCAGACCGGGGATGGCACTTTGCCGTAGAGAAACGGTGTCGCCCTTCACGGCCATCTCGAAATAGCGCTGCCCCGCGGTGGTAATGGCGGTCCGCAGTGCGGGATCCATATCATTCGCCGTCTGGCAAGTCTGCGCGCCGGCGTTCCCGGCCAGGAATGCCAGAACAATTGCCATGCAGTACAACTGGTCCTTGAAGCACCGCGAGACCGGTCCCATAAGATTCCCTGCCTTTGTTTCAGAGAGTTGCACAGCCTTGGCTTGGACGATGCGCGCCTTGGTTGGCCGTGTATAAGAGAATGTGTTGCCCGAAATGGTTGACTGCAATCGTCTTAGACGGCCTGTCATCCATCTCTTTGCAAGAAACGAAAGGATCCACGTTCCTATTACTGGGGATATTCCTGGTGGCTCCTGGTCCGGTGCTAAAATCATAGGAAGGCGCCACCGGTTAAATTCCCCGAAATTGGAGTCCTGAGAGGAAAATAGGTAAGGAAGTCAGTTATGAGCACAGGATCGAAGTTGAAAAAAATCGCTACCGCAGTACTCCTGAGCTCGGGACTTCTGTGCGCGGCCATTCCGGCCTTCGCCGACGCTGCAGTGCAGGGGAAGCCTCAGGCACAGGCGCATCGAAAGAGCACCAAGAAAAAGCCAGTCGAACCGCCTCCACCTTTGCCCTCTGGACCCACTGGAAGACCTGTCCAGCAGATGCCGCTGGATACGATTGCAGCGGTTCCCCCGCAAGTGACATACGAGAATAACCAGCTCACCATCGTCGCGCCGAACTCGACCCTTGCGGATATCCTGCGCGCGGTGCGCAAACAGACCGGCGCTGATATCGAGATTCCCGCAGCTCCGGAACGGGTAGTGACCCATCTGGGGCCCGGACCTCCCCGAGAAGTGGTGGCGGATCTGCTGAACGGGTCGCGATTCAATTACGTCCTGCTGGGATCGCCTTCCGACCAGTCCGCTCTCACGCGTGTCGTGCTGGTCGCCAAGAGCGGTCCTCAGGAAATCGCGCCGAACCCGGTTGTGGCGGGCACTCCTCCGCCTGAGAACCAGGCGGTAAATCAGGCCGAGCCGGAACCTGCAGCCGAGGCAAATGAGGCGGAAGCGGCCGACGACAATAACAGCGCCGACGACAACGCCGATCAGCCGGCGGCCGAAGCTGAGCAGCAGCCTCCACAAGACCAGCAGCAGGGCGTAAAGACTCCACAGCAAATGTTGCAGGAGATGCAGCAGCGGCAGATGCAACTGCAGCAACAGCAGCCGCAGGGCCAGCCTCCAATTCCGGGCTCAGGCATGCCGCCCCATCCGCCACAAGAAAATTAAGGCAAAGGCGTTCGCGAGACTCCGGTGCTGTCTCGATTTCCGTGAATCGCGTTAGCGTCCAGGCTCGCTGAGCGGGACGTGAGGCTCGAATCGCGTTCGGACATCGCCCTCTGAAGCAGGTTCCAGTCGCGATCCACTTCGCTTTCCGAGATGCTGTGGGGCGACGGATGATGTAACTCCGCCCCCAGTCTTGCCTCAAGCAACTGGCGCACCAGCTCAGGTGGAGCATCGCCATTCATGATGTTGCTGGCGGAAGCGCCCACTCGGACAAGCTTTTCGCCAACCTGCATCTCAAGAATCGGATGTCCCTGCGAATCGAGGGCAGGCTGTGCCTTCGATTGCAGTCGTGCCCAAACCTTCTCGACATGCTCTGCTGAGGTCTCAGGATATGCGCCCGCAAGATAATGCTTGAGCTGCATCTGATACGCCTTGATATCCTCGCGTTCGACCGGCGATTCAGCTTCCCGTCCGGCGACAAAGATGTTCGCATTGCGACCCGGTTCGAAGTGACCCGCCCCGGTGGTGAAATAGACACCGGCAACGCATCCGGCGAAGATTGGGCTCGCTACAGCGCTCGGGACGATGTATTTCTTCGATTTGAAGAACGACTCCACCACTCCATGCGCCGTCGTGCTCCGTGACATGCTGCCCGGAACCTGCGCAATCACGGTGCGCGAAAACTGAATCTCTGGGTGCCGGGCGCTGAACTTGGTCATGGTTTTCGCCATCTGTTTCGGCGTCGTAATGCCGACGTCGGCGAACACGCTGCGGTGCAGCGCTTTTGGGTAATAAAAATTGATGATGTCTTTCACGAAATCGGCGCAGTTGCGCGAAACGGTATGAAAGTGAGAAACGTTCGCGGACGAATTCAGCTTTTTGATGAGCGCGAGGTCCTGCTTCCGAGTCGTCTCGATCTCAAAACCGTAAATCGTGCGATCGTAAGACGAGCCGATCAGCTCGTACCAATTTCCGGCGGGCGTCTCGCCGTCTCTAACATCAGGAGCGACTACCTCCAGATGCCTGCGGCGGTAGCGGTCCCGCAGAAACGCAGTCATTTTCGCATCGGCGAATAGCGGGATATCTTCCGGACGCTCGACGGCGTACAAGTAGGGGATCAGAGGAATCGCCACCCAGTCATGTTTGCCTACACCGTTGTAGCGACTGATCACGACACCGGTTTCCCCCGGAGCGCAGGGACGTAGGACCAGGGGCGTCTCAGCGCAAACCCCAGATAGATACACAGCGGCATGGCCCGTTGCAGTAAAGAATCCCAGCTTGCCGTAAGGTTCTTCGAGGAGCAGTGTAGCGGAAGTACCAGCGAAAGCGGCGCACGTCATCATCAGCGTGATGACAAATGCCGCAGCACGGCTCAGGATGCTACGTATTGGGATGCGACGTAAATTCATACGCGACGACTCTTTGGCCTAACTTCCTTAGTTAGAACCCCTTAGCGAAAGATTAGTTGTGCGTTCGGGAAAAAACCAGTTACGGAAGTTCGAAACCCGGCGGGGAGCACAAAGCGAATATATAGCGAAAATAAGACCTTTTTAAGCTGTGTTCATAACAGCTTGCGTAATTCCTCCGCTGCCCAATGTGCGCTGTCAGCGACGGCCTCGTCCTCATCAACGATTAGGGCCTCAAGAAGGGGGAGAAAGTGCCGGTTCCCGCTGTTTCCCATTGCGATCACAGCATTACGGCGGAGACCGGAACGCTTAGTGCGCCGGATCGGAGACCCGCGGAATGTCTCCCGAAATTCTTCTGCCGACATTTCGGCAAGCCAGTCGAGAGCGGGGTTCACTAGACCTTCTCGAGCAGCGAATTCAGGCGCAGTGGTTGCAGGAGCTTTACGGTTCCATGGGCAAACATCCTGGCAAATATCGCAGCCGAAAACGTGACGTCCGATGTCAGCACGGAGTTCCTCGGGGATCGAACCACGCTTCTCAATCGTGAGATAGGAAATGCAGCGGTTGGCATCGAGTTGGTAGGGAGCGAGAATCGCATCCGTGGGACAAGCCTCGATACAACGCGTGCAGGTGCCACAGCGGTCAGGCGCTGCCACATCGGGCGTCAATTCGAGAGAAGTCAGAATCACGCCGAGGAAAAGCCACGAGCCGATCTTCTGATTGATGATGCAGGTGTTTTTGCCGATCCAGCCGACCCCCGCGTACTTCGCGAAAACTCGCTCGACGATCGGACCCGTATCGACGTAGCTGCGGGTGATCAACTGCGGATCTGACTGCTCCACAGCCTCGTGCAGGGCAGCTTCGACTTGCTCGAGGCGCCGTAACACGGCGTCGTGGTAATCCTCGCGGCTCCAGGCGTAGCGGGAGATCCATCCGCGATTCGGATCGCGCAGCTCAGTCGAGTAGGGATGTTCGGTATTGTAGTTGATAGCACACACGATCACGCTGCGGGCCCAAGGAGCCACACGGGAGAGTGATGCCCGCTTGAGTGAGCCTCGTTCGTCGCGGGCTGCCATGTACTTCATCTCGCCAGCATGACCGGCGGCGATCCACTCAGGAAAGGATTGCAGTTCGGGAGAATCGGCGGCCGGAGCAATGCCTGTGAGCTCGAAGCCCGCCTGCTGGGCGGCCCGCTTCACAATGGATTCAACTTGGAGGATGAAACTGGCCAACCGATTACCTCTGAGGAAGGAGAGACAGTTATACGCCGAGCTTCTTTACTTCCTCGTTGTAATACTTGCGGTAGAGAATGTCCCACTCCTGCGAGCCTTCGAGAATGGTTCGCTTCTGGGTGTCGATTTTGGCCCTGGCCGCGAGATCGATCCGAGCTTCCTGATTAAACAACTCTTCGAGAATCTTGCGGGTTTCCTGGCGAATGGTGTTCGGGTCTTCGATGAACTCCACCTCGTCCATCTGCTTGAGAACGTCCGAGACGGCGCGGGCCAGCACGTTCACCTTGTCGCGGCTGAGTCTCACAGCACCGCCTTGTATTTGCGCACCAGTTCGGTTTTCACCTTGCGGAACATCTCCTGATAGTTGGCGCCGGTGTTGTGCATCTCGTCGGAGTAGGCCTCAAGAATGACGCGGACTTCGTCATTGATCCGGTCTTCGAGGGAGAGTTCCTCGAGCAGTGCGGCATGCACGCGCTCGGTTACGGCAGGAACGGCCGCGGTCTCGATAAGCTTGCCTGCTATCAGTTTTTTGGTAACTTCGCGGGCCAAATAGCCCACATATTCCTTGGAAAGAAGCATGTATAGGTGACGGTACTGCGTGCAACTCTTCTATTTTGAATTATGAAGTGTAACACAGGGCGCCGCGGAGGCGCAGCAGGACGGGCTGCGCTTGGCGGATCTGGAAGATTAGCGTGGGCTGGTGGCTATCTTCCCAAAGTCGCGATCATCGTCTCGAGGATCGCGGCAAGCAGAAATGCGAACACAAAATAGGTTGCAACACGGCTGGGCGAACTATCTTCCCGGGTTTCCGGCATTGTTCCTCGCAGGGGTTGAGTTGTGAACTTCCCACAGATCCACGGGGCGCGATTATACACTGTCCGCGGTTTAGTGCGAGTCTGCGGGCGGTATCAATGGACTTTGGGCGCGGATTGGTCGCGCAGCGTATAGACAAATTGCTTGATCTGGTGGCGTTCGCGGTCCTGCTTCTGCTCCGATTCCTTCGCCGATTGGCCGTATAGTCGCAGCTCTTCTTTCGCCTTGTCGGCGTTCCCGATTTGTCGGTAGGCCTGCGCTAAACGATAGTGCGCTTCTTCCATCCCAGGATCAGCGTCGAGGGCCCTGCGGTAATCGGAAATCGCTTCCATATATGCGCCCTGCTCGGAGTGCACAATTCCCAATTGGAGCCAGGCTGCCGCGTGCTGAGGATTGATCCGGAGCGCAATCTTCAAAAGAGATTCCACTTCCGTAACGCTTCCCTTGTCATGTGCGGCGTTTCTCAACTTCCAGAGCCCGAGCGCATAGTAATAATTCGCGTCAGCACTATCGGGTTGGAGAGTGACGTAGCGGAGGAGCTTTTCCACCAGATCGGGGTTGGCCTGATTCTCAGCCTCTTCAATTTTGCCGAGAAACTGGTAAGGGACAGAATCCTTCGGATTCAGATCCGACGCGCGGCAGATTCGTTGAACCGCCTCCTCGTAAACGCCGCGCGCGAACCACGACGCGCCGAGTCCCAGAAGCATCCGGGCTGAGCCAGGGAACAAGCGGTTCCCTTTCGAGAACACTTCCATCGCGGGTTCGGGCGCGTGATGCAAAAGCAGCTCCGCGCCCCAATCGAACAGATGCGATTCACTCGGATCGAACTCGGCGGCGCGTTGATAGTGTCGGACCGCTTCCAGGGAGTCTCCGAGTTTCTCATCGACATCCCCCAGGAGATGATGCAGATCCGCTCGATCGTGGGTTACGAGCAACTTTGTTGCTTCGTCTCGGGCGACGCCGTAGTTGCCGGCTTGGGCGTTTGCCAGCGCCAGATCATAGGCGTTCTCGTAATTCGCCGGGGCGTTGGCAGCGGCACGCTCCAGAAAGGGAATCGCCTCGCTGGCCCGGTCATCCGCGATAAGCAACTGGCCCAACTGATGGTTGACACCGAAATCATCCGGTTGGCGCTTGGCGAGTTCCCTGAGCGACTTTTCCCTCTCTTCGTCAGCTGGCGGCTTAACGGCCGTCTTTGCGAGCGACACCGTGTCCTTAGCCAGCAAATTCCGCGTCCGCGCAACCGTGTCGGAGCCGTGGCCGCCGAGATTTGTCGTGTCCGTGACTCCGGCGACCGTGAACTGAGGCTGATCGAAGAATTGAGGAGCAGCAGTTGCCGATCCTTGGCTTACCAGGGGTGCGAGCGTTAGATCAATGATTTTCGATTCTCGCGGCCTAAGAAACACTGCTGAGACCTCAGCCGCGGCATATCCGTCTTTTGTCGCCTGCAGACTATACACACCACCGGGCAACAGAGTGAAGCTGTAGTTTCCCTGCGTGTCCGTATGGACCAGGAAGCTGTCCGTGGAGTCTTTCTTCCGCATGAGAATAGAAGCTTCGGCGACCGCTTTTCCGGCGGCGTCACGAACGACGCCTTGCAAGCTTGTTGGTGGCCCAGGCTCTTGACCCAGTCCGGAGAGAGAAAACAGAAACGCGCTCACAACTAGCAGCGCGCGTCGGCAAAGGCGGTCGAACCTGAGGTGGGGCGAGTACAAACGAATCATGGCAAGGCTTCAATCGGCAAACGCCAGGCGGAATGCCTCCAGGCGAGGATTCTAGATGTTGAGGATCACCCCGGCAACTGCGACCCGTCAGTTTGGAGGAGAGACACTCGAACAAATACAATGCATTGCCTCGCATTGTCACCTATGAAGAACAGATTCACGTTGAAATTTCTCACCGTGTTATACGTTATTGCGTGTATC
>QIAL01000277.1 GCA_003225535.1 Acidobacteriota bacterium
AAGCTTTTAACCGCGACGAACGCGAAGCTGGCGCGAAGATCGCGAAGAAGGACCGGGCGAGGGCTCCAAATTTCCGCATGCAGTTTCGGAAAAGGGCAGTCTCGGAAAAGCAGTTTATGAAAACCAGTTTAGGAAACAGCAGCTTCGGAAAAGGAGTTTAGGAAAACTCGAGGCAAACTTCTAGCGAAGCTCTCTCGGCTCTTCAAAAAAACAGGGCGGCCTGTTTTGGCCGCCCCACTTTTTCGTCAAAACATCTAGTTACTTTTCAGTCGATGGACTTTTCAGTCGATGGACTTTTTGATCGATAGACTTCTTAATCGGTCGAGCGACTTCTCAGTCGAAGGACTTGGTTACGCCCGTGCCGGACTCTCGCCACCTTTGGCGATGCCGGGTCTTCCCGGCTCCGGCTTCAACACCTGCTGCACACCATCTTCTTTCGACGGCACCTTCACTGGCGGAAGTTCCTTGCCTTCCATGATGAGCTTGATCTCGTTGGCATCGAGTACTTCGCGCTCCAGCAAGGCGTTGGCGATTCTGGTAAGGACTTCGCGACTGTCGGACAGAAGGGACTTCGCCCTTACGTAGCCTTCATCGACTAGGCGACGCACTTCCAGGTCGATCTTGATGGCCGTGTCTTCGCTGTAATCGCGATGTTGTGCGATCTCGCGGCCCAGAAAGATCTGCTCTTCCTTCTTGCCGAAAGTCAGAGGGCCGAGCGTGCTCATCCCCCACTCGCAAACCATTTTGCGGGCAAGTTCGGTGGCGCGCTCGATGTCGTTGCCGGCGCCGGTGCTCATCTGGTTGAGGAAGAGCTCTTCCGCCAGACGACCACCCATCAGAATCGCGATCTCGGTTTCGAGATACTCCTTGGTGTAGTTGTGCTTGTCGTCGATGGGAAGCTGCATGGTCACGCCCAACGCCATGCCACGAGGAATAATCGTGACCTTGTGCACCGGATCGGCGTGCGGCAGCTTCATCGCCAGCAGCGCGTGCCCGGCTTCGTGGAAGGCAGTCACTTTCTTCTCCTCGTCGGAGAGGATCATGGACTTGCGCTCCACGCCCATCAGGACCTTGTCTTTAGCCAGTTCGAAGTCGTAATGCAAAACCGCCTTCCGATTCTGGCGAGCCGCACTCAAGGCGGCTTCGTTCACCATATTGGCCAGGTCTGCTCCGGAGAATCCCGGTGTGCCACGAGCAAGCACATTAAGTTCAACGTCCTCGGCAAGAGGAATTTTACGGGTGTGGACCCGCAGGATTTCTTCACGGCCGCGAACGTCGGGGCGGTTCACCACCACCCGGCGATCGAAGCGTCCGGGACGAAGCAGGGCCGGATCGAGGACGTCGGGACGGTTCGTGGCAGCCATAAGGATGACGCCTTCGTTGGACTCGAAGCCGTCCATCTCAACCAACAACTGGTTCAAAGTCTGCTCGCGTTCATCATGACCGCCGCCAAGACCTGCGCCGCGATGACGCCCAACCGCATCGATTTCGTCGATGAAGATGATGCAGGGAGCATTCTTTTTGCCCTGCTCGAACAAGTCGCGCACACGGCTGGCGCCCACGCCTACAAACATTTCAACAAAGTCTGACCCGGAAATGGAGAAGAAGGGAACGTTGGCCTCGCCGGCCACTGCCCGAGCCAGCAAGGTTTTGCCGGTTCCAGGAGGACCTACGAGCAGAACGCCCTTGGGAATGCGTCCACCAAGCTTCTGAAACTTCTGCGCTTCACGCAGGAATTCAATGATTTCGCGCAGCTCTTCTTTGGCCTCATCCACGCCCGCCACGTCTTTAAACGTGACTTTCTTTTGCTGCATGGAAAGCAGGCGCGCGCGGCTTTTACCGAAGGATAAAGCCTTGTTCCCGCCGGTCTGCATCTGGCGAATCATGAAGAACCACAAGGCGGCGAGCAGGATCAGAGGCGCCCATGTGCCAAGCAGTTGCAGAGGCCAGCTGCCATTGGTCACGTCTTTCACTTCGTAGGAGACGCCCTTATCGCGAAACTCCTTGTACATGTCGGAATAGTTCGGCGGCGCGGTGGTAAAAAAGCCGCTGCCATCCTTCAAATGGCCGCGGACTTCCTGGGCCGTAACAACCACGTCTTTGACGCTGCCCTGGTCAACCGCGCCTTGAAATTCCGAGAAGGATAGCTTCTTGTCCTTCTGTCCGTTACTACCCGTACGCACTACTTGCCATAGCAGGAAGGCCGAAAGCACGATAACCAGCCAAAAAATAACTGTCTTAACCGTCGAATTCACTCAGGACTCCTCTGAAAAATAAGCACTGCCGTCAGAACGGCTGGGATACCGATTTCTGGCTGCTCTAAGACATTTAGATGCCAGTCGCGGGATGTTTGATTGGGCAAATACCCGAGGTGCCATTTTACTCGTTTCGCAGGCAAAAAAGCTGCGCTTGTTGGAATGACTTAAGTCATAGGTACAGTTTGATTTGCCGCAGCCAGGTAGGGAAGGTTCCGGTTCGTCTGCTCGGGACTTCCCAGGCCGTAGCCGATCAGGAAGGCCTCGTCGACCAAGAATCCAAAATAATCGGGCTGCAACTGCACCCGCCGGGCCGATTGCCGGTCAAGCAATGTTGCCAGCTTAACAGAAGCCGCCCCCCGGGCACGCAAGTCATTCATTAGAAACTCGCTGGTTACTCCGGAATGCACCAGGCCCTCAACCAGAAGGACATCCTTGTCTCGTATGTCGAGGTCATGGCTGAACAAGATTTCCAGCACGTCGGATGGACCGGTCGCCGGCTGCTGGCGATAGCGAGGCTTGACGAAGGTGCAGGTCACGGGCACTTCGAGGGAGCGCACCAGGTCAGCCATGAACATGAAGCTGTTATCCAGCAGGGCCAGGGCATGAATGGTCTTGCCCTGATAATCATCGGAAATCTGCCGGCCCATTTCGCGTACCCGCTTTTGGATCTGTTCGGCGGAAATGGCGGGCCGCGGGACGTCGAGCTTTGAGCTGGTGTTCATGATCTAGAGTGCGCCTCCGAATTGTTGTCGCACTTGGAACCCATCACGGCTCTCCTAAGGGTAAGTCACGGATGATTACGGCTTCCTCGGGATTTCGCGGGTGGTG
>QIAL01000278.1 GCA_003225535.1 Acidobacteriota bacterium
GCCGCGTTAGGTGGCGCACAAGTTGGGCTTTAGCCCCTGTCGGGCCGGTGGTGTAACGGAACACGGCGGGTGTGGACCGCAATCCCCGCTCGCAGATGCAAGTGCGATTCTTGCCCGGTCCCCCAATTTGTCTTCCGACTCGATGTCCGTAACTTGTTCGCCCAACTCTGCGTTATACTTCCAGCACCACGCAGTAACTATTCCTTAGGATCTCACTCATGGCTGTCGGTGTACGCACGCTAGATCTGCGGAAGGTGTACCACTCTGCGCCTCCGCTCGGGGCCGGTGGTGGTTTCATCCCGCGCTCCGACGCGAAAAAGTCGAAGCAGCCGAAGCCGCATATTACCGCTCTCGATGGCCTGTCGCTTCAGATTGAGCCGGGAGAAATCTTCGGACTGCTCGGGCCGAACGGCGCAGGCAAGTCCACCACGATTGGCATTCTCACAACCCGCGTGCGGCCGACCGGCGGCAATTCGTGGATTGGCGATCACGACGTCTGGAAAGAGCAAGCCACCGTAAAGCGCCTCATCGGAGTCGTGCCGCAACGTCCGAACCACGATTTCTCGCTGACGGCGCGCGAGATCCTTATTTTCCACGCGGCGTACTTCGGCATCCCTCCGAAAGAAGGAAGCAAGCGCGCCGACGAACTGCTCGAAAAATTCAAGCTGACCGATCGCGCCTCGCAGATGGTCCGCGGATTTTCCGGGGGCATGGCGCAGCGCCTCTCGATCGCGCGCGCGATGATGCACGACCCGCAGGTTCTGTTTCTCGACGAACCCAGCGCGGGCCTCGATCCGCAGACGCGCATCCTGCTGTGGGAGATCATCCGCGAATACAACCAGCTCGGCAAAACGGTGCTGCTGACCACGCACAACATGGAAGAAGCCGACGCGCTCTGCCAGCGGCTCGCCATCGTGGACCACGGCAAGATGATCGCTCTCGGTACTCCGAATGAGTTGAAACGATCGATCCCCGGTGGATTTCTGATTCGCCTGCACTTTGGCAAGCAGACCCCGGAACTGATCCCGCGTTTGCAGGCACTGGCCGGAGTTCGTGAAGTGCGTCCTCTCGATTCCACCGGCGCCGACGTCTACGCCGACCGCGGCGGATCGCTGATCCCCGAAGTAGCCTCGCTTGCGGCGGCTGTCGGCGCGGAATTGTCTGACGTTCACATTTCCGAACCCAGCCTCGAAAACCTGTTCCTACACCACACCGGAAGGAGTTTGCGCGATTGAACTGGAAAGCTTTTGGCGCGATGCTCGCCCGTGACGCCCAGGTGGCGCGGCGCAACATCATTCAGATCATGTTCCAGACGTTTCTGCAGCCCCTGCTCTTCGTCTTCATCTTCGGACGGGTCATGGTCGGCAGCGGATACATGCCGGTCAAATACAAGAGCATACTGCTACCGGGCATCATCGCCATCAGCATGGTTTTCACGGGAATCTGGGCAGTCGCGATGCCGTTGATCGCCGAGTTCCAGTGGACACGCGAAATCGAAGACCGCCTGCTCGCCCCGATCGACATCTCCTGGATCGCAATCGAAAAAGTTGTTGCCGGCATGATTCAGGCGCTGCTCGCCGGGTTGGTCGTTCTTCCGCTCGGATGGCTGGTGTTGGGGTCGGGCGTCGATATCCAGATTCACGCTCCACTCGAATTCGCGGCAATGATGTTGCTCGTCGCTCTTTTCGCCTCTTGCGGAGGCCTCGCGCTCGGGTGCTCAATGAACCAGCAGCATATCGGCCTCATGTTCAGCATGATCCTCACTCCGATGATCTTCTTCGGCTGCACCTACTATCCGTGGAGTGCGCTCGGTGACTTCCATATTCTGAAGTGGGCTGTGCTTGTGAATCCATTGGTTTATGCCAGTGAAGGATTGCGCGCCGCGCTGGTGCTGCAATCTTCTCATCTTTCGATCGTCGCGATCCTCATCGCACTGTGTTTCTTTGACATTCTGCTGCTGCTAGTGGGACTGCGCCAGTTTGAGAACAAAGCGATCAGTTAAGAGTTTAACCAAGACCCAGTGACCCATGGCCACCATACAAATATCTACAAATCAGTGTCAAAAGCCTTCGGGATGGCTGGGGCGATTGATTGTCTGGAACATGAATTCACGGCATTCCAAGGTGACAGACTGGGGCCTGTCGCACATCACGGCGAAACCACAGGACACCATCCTGGACGTCGGTTGCGGCGGGGGCAAGACTGTGAGCAAGCTGGCCGCAACAGCGCCTCAAGGTAAGGTCTGCGGTCTCGATTATTCCGACGTTAGCGTTGCCGTCGCTAAGAAGCTAAACGCGCGCTTGATAGAAATGGGCCGAGTGGGGATCCATGAGGGATCTGTTTCGGAACTGCCCTTCCCCACGGATACATTCGATCTGGTCACGGCAGTGGAGACACACTTCTGGTGGCCTGACCTACCGGCGGGCATGCGCGAGATTCTACGCGTGCTGAAGCCTGGTGGTACGCTCGCCATCATCGCGGAAATTTACAAAGGCGCGGAGACGAGGACCGCAAAACTGGCGGAGAAACATATATCGAAGATTGGTATGAAATTCCTCAGCGCCGATGAGCATCGTGGCCTCTTTGCGGACGCCGGATACTCGGACGTCCGAATCGTCACGGAGTCGGGTAAAGGCTGGATCTGCGGGATCGGGAAGAAGTTATCAACGTAGATGCGATTGTCTCGGGCTGGGCTCGTGGCTCGAGGCTAAAAGTAAGAGAGTTCCGAGGTGGTGTAGGATCCATTCGTGTCGGCCAGTAGCTCGCGTTTGACCCTTGCTGACCTGCTCTCGCTGCTTCCCTTGCGGGGCTGCTGCGTGCGATCTCGCTCGGGCTCCGGGCTCACCGCCAACCGGATAAATCTACCCTACGCCTCGGAACTCTATCCTGCCTTCAACATTTCTCCTCGGTTCTCCTCAACCAGCGCTTTGCTATAGACCCTTACGCGCCCTCCATCCCAACCTTTCGGCTAAGACAGTGACTACGCTTGAGCCCCGGACGCCGCACCAACTGGAAAAATCAAAAATACACGATTGTAAGTACACGTATTTTCAATCGAGTGCACGCCGTTCACAGGCGGGTGACCGGTTTTGGTGCAACGACCGGAACAATTTCGCCAGGAATCCGCATCCGGCGCTGTTTTCGGAGAATTCTCATTAGGGATCAAACCTCAGGCGTCACGCATCGGGTTGGAGCTGCAACTGTGAAAATCCAGCAAATCCCTCGTCAGACGCGACATTTCCTGCATTCCAGCATGCGAATGGGCTGTCCCAAAATCGATTTCGCTCATTGTGATAGCTCAAACGAGTAGAATGCTGGCGAATCCTATGCGCTCCACATACTCTCTCGCATTCCTGGCCCTTGTCCTCGTACCCGTTTCCAGTTCGATTCAGGGCCAACAAAGTGCAACAGTCATCGCGGTTGATGCGGCCCACCCGGGGCCTGCCATCTCGCCCGCCATGTTCGGCATTTTCTTCGAAGACATCAACTTTGGCGCCGATGGCGGACTCTACCCCGAGCGGATCAAGAATCGCTCGTTCGAGTTCGACCAGCCTCTGGCGGGATGGCACGCCATCCTGCCGATCAATACCAAGGGCGAACTCGACAGCACGCGAGGCGAACTCGATCTCCGCACGGACGAACCGCTCAACCCCTCCAATCCGCATTATCTTCGCGTGCGCGCGTACGTGCCGGGCTACGGATTGTGGAACTCCGGCTATCGCGGAATCGGCGTGGAGAGCGGGGCTGAGTACCGGTTCTCGGCGTATGTGCGAACCGGCGGCCCGAAAAGCGTCCGGGCAACCATCACCGACGGCAACCATGAAATCGGCAGTGGAACCCTAACCGGGTTTGACGGGCAGTGGAAACGCTACGAGACCGTAATCCGCGCGAACGCAACCGTCCAGCATGCGCAGTTCAATCTCTACCTCGACGAGCCTGGATATGTCGATCTCGACATGATCTCGCTGTTTCCGGTGGACACATGGAACCATCGCCCAAATGGATTGCGCAAAGACTTGGTGCAACTGCTTGCCGACATGCATCCGGGCTTCATTCGCTTTCCCGGAGGCTGCATCGTCGAAGGCAAGCGACTGGCGACACGCTATCGTTGGAAGACCACGGTTGGCGACGTCGACAAACGACAAACCATCATCAATCGCTGGAACGATGAGTTTGACCACCGCCCGGCGCCGGATTATTTCCAGTCATTCGGCCTGGGCTTCTACGAGTACTTCCAATTGGCGGAAGACATCGGGGCCGCGCCGCTGCCCATTCTGAACTGCGGCATGGCGTGCCAATTCAATACGAGCGAGTTGGCGCAGTTGAGCGACACCAAGGAATACATCCAAGACGCGCTCGACTTGATCGAATTCGCCAATGGTCCGGCAACCTCGCCGTGGGGAAAAGTTCGCGCGCAAATGGGGCATCCCGCTCCGTTCCATCTCACGATGATAGGTGTCGGCAACGAACAGTGGGGACAGCCTTATGTCCAGCGCTACAAACTATTCGCGGCTGCTTTGAAAACGAAGTATCCCGAGATCAACCTGGTTGTCGCCGCCGGGCCGTCCCCTTCAGGCGACCAATTCCAGTTTCTGTGGTCGAACTGGCGACAACTGAACGCCGACATCGTGGACGAACATTACTACATGAACCCGCAGTGGTTCCTCACCAATACCGGACGCTACGACCACTACGACCGCTCGGGACCGAAGGTGTTCGCAGGTGAGTACGCCGCGCAGACGTCAGGCGTGGCGAGGCCGGACAACCACAACAACTGGAACGGGGCGATCGCGGAAGCTGCGTTTATGACCGGCCTCGAGCGCAACGGCGACGTTGTCCGCATGGCATCGTACGCACCATTACTCGCCCACGTCGACGCGTGGCAATGGACCCCCGACGCCATCTGGTTCGACAACCTCCAGTCCTACGGCACGCCGAATTACTACGTGCAGAGAATCTTTGCCAGCAATGTTGGAACGCGAATTGTTCCAGTAACGCCACAAGCGCAGGACGGGCTCTACACAAGCGCAACACTGGACGAGCACTCCCACGATCTGATCGTGAGAGCAGTCAACGTCGCCTCCACGACAAGGGCGGTCGAGATCGATTTAAATGGCGCGAAAGAATGTTGCGCCGAAAGACTCCACCCTGGAAGTGAAAGCGGGAAAGATCCCGGTGCAATTGGATCCCTACTCCGTCACCGTCTACCGCATTCCGGTTCACTAACGCAATCGAAGACTTGGAATGCCCTGCCTGAATTTTCCGCTTGACAATAACTAATCACTTATATAAGTTATTACTTATGTCAGGATCGTTCAATCTAGACGCCTCATTCGCAGCCGTAGCCGATCCGACCCGCCGGGCGATCCTTGCCCAGTTGGCCGTTGGAGAGGCGACGGTCATGGACCTGGCCAAGCCATTCAAGATGACCCAGCCTGCAATCTCGCAGCATCTTAAGGTGCTCGAAGAAGCGGGGCTCATCGTCGGCCGAATCGACGGCACCCGCCGTCCGCGCCGGCTGGCGAAGGCGGGCATCGATGCGATGGATCAATGGCTAGCCATGCTGCGAAAGGCTCTGGAGAGGAACTACGACCGGCTCGACCAGGTTTTAGCCGCCATGGAATCGAATAAAGACAAAGAGAGGAAAACGCGATGAGTAAATTAACGCTCAAGACCGAAGGCGATACACACGTGGTTGTGACCCGGCGCTTTGCCGCCCCGCCAGAAGCGGTGTACCGCGCGCACATGGAACCGAAACTGGTTCAGCAGTGGATGCTCGGGCCTGAGGGATGGACGATGCCTGTCTGCATCAACGAAGCTCGGCCCGGAGGCAAGATCCGCTACGAATGGACCAACGGCAAAGGCGGCGGCTTCTATCTGACCGGAGAGTTCCTGGAACTGAAGCCGTACAACAAGATTGTCCACGTCGAGCGGATGCATCTGCCCGACCCCACACCTGACAATCACGTCGAAACCACATTCGAGCCCGACGGCCCCGGCACGCTCATGACAATGCGCATGACCTTGCCCGACCCTCAAACACGGGCCGCAATGTTAGCCACAGGAATGGAGCGCGGAATGGAAGATAGTTACGTCCGTCTGGAAAAAATGATCGGCAATCTGATCCCGGCATCCAGATAAGCTCGTGTAGGGGCGGACGCCTTCGTCCGCCCCGCGACCCTGAGCGAAGCGAAGGGGAGCGTGCCGTTCAGCGTAGGCTGCCCCAAATGCCGCCCAAGCAAATCTAGGCCCCGGTAGCTTTTCTTTTAGCCGGCAGCGGTCCGCTCTTCGGGCCGGATCCCTTGCGGCCTTTTTCAGTTATCAGATCGGCGACCGTAGTGTGCTCCAGAATCTTTGCGGCTGCATCCCGTACGGCCAGAAACACCTCGTAGAGCGCCCGGTGGTCCGCATCTTTGGCGATCAGCCCGCGCAACTGCTCAGCATCGCCCATGGGCGCCAGAGGGCCATCCACCAG
>QIAL01000326.1 GCA_003225535.1 Acidobacteriota bacterium
GGAGTAAAAGTTGCGCAAAGCGAAAGGCTACGAGAATCTTACCCGAGCAAGCTTTCTCCCCCGACAACGCTGCCAGTTCGTTTTGGCAGTCGTTTTCTTGTTCGGTACCCGGCTACGATCCCCAGAGGCTGTAAGAAAGGAATGCCCAGAACCATGGGTGATCAAATGCGAAAGCTGATTGTTTGCCATTGTATTCATGTCGTGCTGCTTCGCAGTGGCTGTCGCCGTGGACAAGAAGGTTGTCCGGCCGCTAGGGGCTGAGCCGAGTGCTTCTTGGAGCCATGGAGTCCTGGTGGCCGACACACTCTACATTTCAGGTATGGGCGGCGAGGATCTGCAGGCAAGATTCCCGACGACTTCGAAGCCGAAGAGAAGCAGGCGCTGAACAACGTTGGGGCTGTCCTCAAAGCGGCTGGAATGTCTTCGGACAACGTCGTGACCGTGCAGGTCTATCTCACCGATGCTGCGACGTTCGAGCGAATGAACGTCATCTACCGGCCATACTTCAAGGAACCGCGGCCGACCCGGACGACTGTCGTGGTCGCCAAGCTTGTGGGGCAGGATCACATTGAGATCACGGCTACGGCGAGGAAGTAGGGAGCCAGGGTCCCTCCGAAACCGCACCAGCTACAGCAAGACAGTCGATGCGCCAACCTGGTCTCAGGATAGTTATAGTTAGAACTGACAGGCCTAGAACTAAGCATTTAAGAGCGGGCTTAGTGCACTTCTAATCAGCAGACAAACGTCTCGTCTGGCGCTAGTGTCTCTTATAGAGTTCGCCAGTGCCCACGCGTCGGACAAACCGCGCCCCAAGAGAGCCCCATGTAGGGGTAGCTCGCATTCTCTTAGCTGACGACCAGGAAGAAGTGCGACTAGCCATCGCGAAACTGCTCGAAGATGAATTTGACGTTATCGGGACAGCGGAGAATGGGCAGCGCGCGATCGAGTTAGTTCAGGTACTCTCTCCTGATGTCCTTGTCATCGACCTCTGCATGCCGGTGCTCAATGGAATCGAAGCTGCCACGCAACTCAGGAAGTCTGGCTCGGGGCCGAAGGTTGTGTTTCTCACAGTAAACGAAGACCCGGACTTTGTTTACGCTGCGCTTTCCACAGGAGCTTTTGGGTACGTTCTGAAGTGTTCCGCTGGCGAGGATCTGATCCCAGCGATCCACCAAGCTGTGGAAGGCCAACGATTCGTTTCGCCATCGATTTCGACATATGACTCTCCCCTGTAACCAACTGCCGAAATCCTTCGCGCGCTGACTATCCAATGGCTCGGCCTTGTGCAGCCTAGACTAGAGGAAAAACTGGCGCCAACTCTTCCAACTGTCTCAACTTGCCATTGCGCGGTGCTCATGCATTCTGAGAGGAACCCGAGCGTAGATCGTGGTTCCGGATCCAGGCTTCGATTGGACCTTGAATTCCCCGCGCACGATTTGAAGTCTTTCGCGCATGCTGATCAATCCCAGACCTTGACGCGAAAGCGTATCTTGCTCTTCAAAACCATGCCCCGTGTCCACCACTGTCAACTCAACGGAGTCCTGCGTACCGCGCAGATCCACTTTAAAAGTCTGAACTCCACTGTACTTGACGGCGTTCTGTAACGCTTCCTGCATCACCCGGAACAGGCAAAGCGAAACTTCCTTCGGGAGAGTGGATGGAACTTCCGCATGGCTGAAGGCGATCTCCACCTTAGCCTTGTCGGACAGTTCCTTACAAAAACTCTTAGCCGCAACGGCTAAGCCCAGATAGTCAAGTTTTGAAGAATGTAAGCGATGAGAGAGGGCCTGCACGTCCATGGAAATCTCTGTGATCCGCTGTTGGGCATGGCGAAAGCGATTCAAAAGGTGCGCGTTCCGGAAACTCTCTTTCCTCCATTGATCCAATTCAACCGCTAGCAACGCGAGCCGCTGATTGATATCGTCATGGAGCTCTCGCCCGATCCACGTTCGCTCTTCCTCGTGAGCCTCTATCAACCTCCGTCCAACAGTGGCCAGAGCCTCCTCAGCTAGCTTGCGATCGGTGACATCGATGCAAGATCCTATGTAGCCGGCAAAAGAACCGTCTGGATCCAATCTGGGCACACCTATATCGACGAGCCAGCGGTATTCTCCGTCGTGCCGGCGCAGGCGATACTCCATCTGGAAAGTCTCGTGGCGATCGAAGGCTCTCTGGTAGGTATCCAGGCACGCCTGGAAATCCTCAGGGTGCACCATCTCTGCCCAGCCGTTGCCAAGCTCCGCCTCTATGGAGCGACCGGTGAAATCCAGCCAGGGCTGATTGAAGTAGTTACACAGCTTGTCCGTAGCTGACATCCAGATCATCACGGGTGCGGTGTTGGCTACCAGGCGGAAGCGTCCTTCGCTCTCTCGCAGGTTAAGTTCTGCCCGGCGGCGAGTCGCGCGCTGCCATAGCAGCCCCGAAATTAGCAGCGCCTCCAGTAGGATCAGAGAAATGCTTCCAATGATGTACCACTTGGAAGACTCCCACAACGTTGGCCGGCGATTGAGAACGATGCTCCCTCGCGGAAGATCAGTCTCCTTGAATCCCCAGCGCTTCAGGGCTCGCCCATCGAACATGTAGGTGCTTACGCCTTTTACGGTAGGAATATCTTGTGGCTTTTCGCCATTAAGAATCCTCAGCGTTATAGCTCCGGCAGCTTTGCCTTGCTCGCTAATGCTGGAAACGTACCCTCCCACCTCTCCGTGATTCAAGTACATGTCAAAAATACTAAAGATCGGTGCATTCGCAGCTTCTGCAATCAAGGGGCCTGCATCGCTTGATTTGAACCGGTGTCCTACCGCATCCATCCCAACAGTGGCGACGAGGACGATCGAGTGACTTGGCAGGTGACGCAGGCGTTCGAGCATGTCTGGCATAGCCAGACCCGTCAGATACGTAATTTCGACCCTATCTGAGAAAACGCTGAGTTGCCGGCCGATCTCGAGTTGCTGCTGTTTGTCGTAATCCGATACTCCCGAAACCACAACCACATGCTTTGTGCCGGGCTGGAGCCGCAACGCGACCTCCACGGTCTCAGCCGGGGTCATATCATTCTCGACGCCTGTAAAACCGGACTCCAATGCAGGAGCCCCGGGAAGAGTTAGATTGGGCAAACAGAAAACAATCGGCACCGCCGCAAAGGCACTCTGGTGCACCTCTCGCATGAATTTGAGTGGGGATGGCCCGACGGTAATAATTACATCGAGTTTGCGATTCCGATACTTGCGAAGGTAGAAGTCGCGAAACTCCTGCTGGGCGGCTGGGTCCGGAAACAATACCGTATCCATGTACTCCGAATAGAACTCAAGCTGGTAAGGCGAATTGTGCAGGCTAGTTTGGATTCCCTGATTTATAACTTCGATCCCCGGATACGAAGTGCCCAGTTCGTTCAGAATCAGGATCCGCCGGACTTCTTTGGGGGGGGCAACTGCAAGCGAGTGCGAAGTCACGATGACCCCAAGAAGTACGAGCACGACCCAGCGGCAACCTCTACGCCGCAGTTCTCCAAGCGCGGGAAGACGAATCAGAGAAGCGAAGAGGACATAGTCCGTGGTTGTCAGCACAATGATCCCCTGGACGTGTCGGCAGGTTACTCTTGTCGGCAAATCCATTCAAGAGCTATCAAAACACCTGCATCCGGGTGACTGTCGAAACTGACAGTGGGGCACTAGGTAAAATTCGCGAGAGAATGGCCCGGTTACCCTAACCTTGAGCATCAGAAGCGGTAATTTGTGCAATCGATGCATTGCCCGGGGTTCGCACTCCAAGGTTGCCAATGATCAAAGGTTCACCGAATTCCGATTCTGTCTGCCGCCGCTGGTCCCTGTTGGTATTGCTAGCTGTTACGCTGCCGCTATCCGGAAAAGCGTACAGCCAGACAGCCTCCACCGGAGCTCTGACGGGGCTAACGCTCGATCCATCCGGTGCAGTACTCCCGGGTGTAAGCGTTCACCTGTCAAGGTTGGATGGAACGCTAACAATGGCTGCCATCTCGGGCGGGAATGGACAGTTTGATTTCTTCCTGTTGCCCCTTGGGACCTATGAGCTGCAGGCAAGCAAGGTCGACTTCAAGCCCGTGAGTCAAAGGACCATTCAAGTTCATGTAACGGAAACACTGCGGGTTCAACTTCATCTTGAATTGGCGATCCGGATTCAGACAACAGAAGTGTCTGCCGAGTCTCTGATGGTTCAATTGGACTCATCAGCGCTTGGGAGAATCGTGAATGAAGAAGCAGTTGGTGGTTTGCCGTTGGTGACGAGGAACTTCACGCAGATAGCCGGCCTTTCTCCGGGAGTTATCCTCGGAGTCAACAACGCCGGAGAACTTGGGGCTGGGGCGACGGCACTGTCGCAAATCGGGAAGTCCAATGATGGGATCTTCGTACACGGAGGACGATCTTATGACAACAACTGGCAAATGGACGGCATTAGTGTAAGCGATGTGCTTGGTTCGGCTTCAGGCAGCGGAGGCATTCCCATTCCCAACCCGGATACTTTGCGCGAGTTCAAAGTGCAAACCGGACTTTACGATGCGACGTTCGGACGTGCCGCGGGGGCAAACGTCAGCGTGATCACGAAGACCGGAACCAACCGGTACCACGGGACGATTTTCGAATTCCTGCGAAACGATTTTCTCAATGCGAACGATTTTTTCCTGAATCGAACCGGCCAGAGGCGACCTACACTCAAGCAGAACCAGTTCGGATTCGCCTTTGGTGGACCGATCAAGAAGGACAAATTGCTTTTCTTTGCGTCCTACCAGGGCACACGACAGGTTAACGCCCTGGCAGCTGGTCAGGCGAGAATCGCCTGCTTCGTCAGTTTGAGCGAGCCCGCAATAACCGGTGACCGATCTCAACAGGCTCTTGGGCAACTATTTGGAGGCATGAAGGGGGCCCTCGGAGGAGTCGCGATTGCATCCGACGGATCAAACATCAACCCAGTCGCCCTGGCTCTTTTGAATTTCAAACTGCATGATGGCAGCTTTCTAATTCCATCACCCCAAGCCGTTGATCCCTCGAAGCCTTTCGCCAGCAGCGGGTTTTCGGCCATCACACAACCTTGCACATTCAATGAAAACCAGGGATTGGGAAATGTCGATTACGTTTCGTCTCAGAAGAGTCGACTTGAGGCTCGATTCTTTATCTCACGAACCGACCAGTTGATCACTTTTCCAGGCACCGGGCTGAATACAGCTGGTAACACTCGCGGATTCGCAAGCCCTGTTGGGTCCGACTTCATTGTCCTGTCCTTAGCTCACAACTACGCTCTAACCAATGCTCTGCTCAATGAGGCAAGGATTGGATTTGTTCGCACTCGAACCCAGCAAACGGCGCATCCGCCGTTCAAATGGTCTGACGTTGGGGTGTCTGAAAGCGAATTGAATAGAGATAACGAGCTTCCCAACTTGAATATTGTTGGTTCCGTCAGTATGGCCAGCCTGACCCCTAAAACCTATACGCAAAACAGTGTTGTCTTCAGCGACATCCTGAGCTTTCTGCGTGGCGCAAATGCCGTTAAGCTCGGAGCGTCGCTTACCCAATTGGAAGATGCCACTGACTTTGCGGGGTTTGGTTCGTTTGTACAATTTCTCAGCTGGCCGGATTTTCTACTCGGCCTCGATGGAAACAGCAACGGCACTGGAACCTTTAGTAACGTCTCTAGTTCGAATGATGTCTTTGGCTTATTGAGTCGGGAGTTTCGAGCGTTGGAAGGGTCGGCATTTGTCCAGGACGACTATCGCATGACGCGGTCTTTCACCCTGAACCTTGGACTCCGTTACGAACGAATCGGGCAGTTCGGTGACGAACTTGGCCGAACCTCGAGTTTCGATGTTAGTAAGGCGAATGCAAACCCGCCGGCAAGTGGAAGTCTGGATGGATACATCGTGGCTTCCGATTTTCCGGGTGTTCCCCCGCCAGGAGTGATCCGTGCGAACAACACATTTGCAACTTATGGCGAGGGACAAAACACGATCGCTCCACGAATCGGCTTTGCGTGGCAGGTCTTGCCGAACATAAGTCGGTTGGCAGTAAGAGGAGGGTACGGTATGTACTACTCACGCCCGACCGGCCAAGTGTCCACTATATCCGTAATCGCCGCGCCGTTTTCTTTGGCTCGATTCAGCACCGGACTGTCGAACGCGGCCGCGACATTTCAAGCACCGTTCGCACACCCGTTTCCCACCCCGGATTCGTTCCCAATGTTCAGCCCGTACTCTCCGACCACAAACTCTTCCGTCAATGCTCTGGACGCCAATTTTCGACCCGCAATGGTCCGGCAGTTTTCGCTAAACGTCCAGGGCGAATTCTATAAAGATTATTTGCTGGAGGTCGGATATGTGGGTTCCCGGGGAATACATCTGCAGCGCTTCCGTTCCCTCAATCAAGCACTGGACGCGTCCACCGAGAATCCGGTCAGAGGCGTCACCTCGAACACTTTGGCCAATATTGGATTGCGGGTTCCAGTACCCGGAATACGGACCGATTCCCTTCGCGAGGTCGAATCCGAAGGCGATTCCTGGTACAACAGCCTTGAGGCAAGCCTGACGAAGCGGCTAAGCAATGGGTTTCAATTCCTAGCTTCGTACACTTTCTCCAAAATATTGGACTCGGATGGAGCCGACATTAATTCAACATCGTCAGGAAATGCGATAGCCTTGGGAGACCAAAACGCTCCCAGACAGCGATGGGGACGTGCCAGCTTCGACCGCACTCATCGGATCGTTTTCAGCACTACATGGATGCTTCCAAGCCCGCTTCGTGGCGTGCCACACTCCGTGCTTGGCGGCTGGTTGCTAGGAGCAGTGGTAACCCTTCAATCTGGCAGCGCGCTCACGATTGCGGATACAAATTCCAATAATGTGTTTGGCATTAGTCAAGATCGAGCCCAACTGAGCGGCACATGCGCGAAGGGCCAGCTTGTGAGGGACGGTTCGGTCGAGTCAAAACTGCGCAGCTATTTCAATGCCACTTGTTTTTCCAGTCCGCCAATTATCGGAGCGGATGGAATTGGAACCGCGTTTGGCAACAGCGCGACGGGAATCGTGGACGGTCCCCGACAAGCGAATCTGGATCTCGCACTCTCAAAGACGGTAGTGCTCCGCTGGCCAGCAGAAAAGAGCAGCCTTCAATTTCGTGCCGAGTTCTTCAATGCACTCAACCATACCCAGTTCGCCAATCCCGACACAAATTTCACATCGCCCACCTTCGGCGTTATCAGTAGCACGGCTGTTAACCCTCGCGTTGGACAATTAGCGCTGAGGTTCGCGTTTTAAGCTGCAGTGAAAAATACCACTTGTGCCCGAGTGATCTGAAACGTGCCTCCCGAACACTTAAATTGGCACTTCAGGGTTTTCATGTCAGAGCTGCACAGACTGCCAGTAGCACAGTCCCGACCAATTCGTTATATTGCGATTCAATTCATCCAGTGACTGGCCCACATCCCATATTGCATACCCCAGACGAGAGCGATGCCCCCCTCATTGTGAAGATTTAAGTCACTTGCGTCCCAGAGCATCGGGCCATGTGAAAAAATCTCTTACCATTGCTAAAGAGTCAGCGTAGTTTGGTTACTTCTCCAGTATCCAGCGAGTAGTACGCTTCGATGATCGTGAGCTTCCCTTCATCGAAGGCCTTCTTCAATATCTCGCTCTTCGCAAGTACTTCTTGCGCAACGCGGTGTACATGGTCGCGGACAGCGAGATCAAGTGATTCAAGTCTCGTCGGGGCGATCTTGGCGCACGAAGAAACAATTGGACCCACCACGGCATCGAGATTTACCGATTCCGCCTTCGCGCCAGAGCAGGCTGCCGTCACGGCACCACAGCTCTGATGTCCCATGACGACGATCATGCTTGAGCCCAGGTGCTCAACCGCATATTCGAGACTGCCACTTGCTAACGGATCATCATCCTCGCCCGCGGAGCGAATCACGAACAACTCGCCCAGTCCCGTGTCAAAGACCAACTCTGGAGGGACGCGGCTGTCCGAGCAACTCAGTACCGCTACTCGCGGATGTTGGGTCTTGGTCAGCGCTTTTCGCTGCGCGGGAAAGTCGTGTGCGGCAGTCTTACCAAGGACGAAACGATGATTGCCGGCAGCCAGATCATTCCAGGTCTGATTGGCTGAAACTGTCGATGAATTCTGCGCCACACCAAAAATAGCGCACAGGATCAACGCTCCTAGACCGGCAAGGACGCGTATTTCGTGAACCATTCATCCTCCTCATCAGCCTGGTTCGTCGGGAATAACGCCTGCGCAAAGATCACGTGAAGAATCATGGATCTGGGCGAAACATAGAGAGTGCCCGCGTGAAATGGGGGTGAGCTCTCGCTTGTTGGTAGATCCGCCCGATCATCGGCCCTGCGGTTGGAATGTGCCGGATGTAATGTTCCACCCCTTCTGTCCGACGCCGTGTCGCGTAAGAAGCATTGCCGAATGTAGGTGCAAACGCGGCAGGCTTGTCGAGAGTGCCTCCCAACCAATTCTTGTTCTTACTAAATAGTTGGGTATCAGCAGTGAATCGGTATGGAACGAAAGGGCTGTTTCTGAGCAGTTGATTGGATGCGGGATGAACTTCAAAGAGCGTCGTCTGCCAGTATCTCACCGTCTGCAGTCGTTCCAGGCTCAGGGGCGACTCGTAAGGGAGAGACAGGAGGATTCGAGTGGGGGATGTTCCTGCAAATAGGACTGCAACGTTCTGGACCTGAAGCTTCTTCAAAGGCGACGTTTCTTGCGCTGCCAACATACTGGAGGCAGCCAGTAGCACTCCGACCAGAAGAACTCGGGCGTAGTGCTCGTTGCCGTTTAGTGGGAATCGGCGATGATCATGTAGTAGCAAGTTGTGTCGATACATACCAGGCAGCATCCTCTGAAAAAGCAGAGCAAGAACTCCCTCTGACAGAGCGAACAAACGGCAGTTCTCGCTACTGCTTGTAGTACACCGTGGTACTTATGAACTTCTTCCCCTTCGAGTCGATTCCAGCCATCGTGACCTTACGGCTCTTGCCATCGGTAGACACCTCAATACGACCACAAGCAATGCGCTTACCCCGTCTCTTGAAGTTGAACCCCAAGATGCGGTCATCGATCGTCGTATAAGACCGCGCATCAGAATTCGGATCGCCGATCACGGGATAGTCTTTCCCGTCGAACTTGCCTGTCCACTCACTCCGAGTGGGCTTACCGTCGCAGTCCGTGCCATCCACCGTGACCTTCACCTTGTCCCCTGCGACTTCGTACACCACGGTGTGGTTCTTTGGCGCCCCAGGGCTTAACTCAGACTTAGCCTCTTTCAGCTTCCATGTGCCCATGTGCGCGTTGCCCGCGAAGCACAATGCCGCTTCGGTAAAGCACAGTGTCACAGTCAGAATGATTGCTTTTGCTCTCATGCGAGTGTTGGTCGTTTCGTCGGGGTATGGGCGTCACTTCCGCTGTGATGCCCTCCTTCCATGATGTTAAGAAGCGTCTGATGTGTTGGAACCTGTCAAAAGTTGAAACGAAGACTGGAAGAATCCCCAGCGTCCGGCGGGCAATAGGACAGAGGGCGCGGATTGTCGACGATGGCCCGGTTATTCGGGCCTCGGGAAAGAAAGCACTAATTGTTTTTCAAGGGCTGACTCTGGAATCTTCGACAGTTGCGGGCGCACCGACATTGCCCCTAAGCTGTGCCCGATTACTTCCATTTTCTACGGTCCCGTCCCAATGCGCCTCCTACAGGGGCACCTATAAGCCCATCGACTACCGATGGGCTTATTTCATATGAAGTGTCGGGCACTGTTTACCCTGACAGTATCGTTCTGGAATGTAAATCCCATATTTTCAAAGGGGAAGAACTCTTGCGATAGAGCTGCAACGTCCTATGTTGTGCTCGTCGCATTCGCGCCGACCTGATCGCTCAAGAAGCAAGAACGGAACAGGCGGAGCTTTCGGTCAGTTTGTCACCCGCAGCAAGGAGAAGGCCGTATGAGCCGATTAACCAAAGGAACCTTCGTGCTTATCTTTCTAATCTCGATCGGGCTCTGTGGCTGTCAGAATTTAGTTCCCCGCGACACCCAGAGCTTGCTCATCCCCCGGTTTCACAGGTCGGAGATCTTTGGCTTTCTCGCGGGTCTTGGCACGACGTTTGCTGCCCTCCCGGACTTGCTGGCCATGCTTCGGCGTCGCTCTGCTGCGGGAATAAACCCGAGGATGGCGGGGATCACGGGCGTCTTCCAGATCTTGTGGGTTTATTACGGACTTTTGATTTTGTCGCGGCCCGTAATTGCATGGAATCTGGTTGCAATCCTTATCAATTCGTTGAGCGTCGCGGCGTACATTCACTTCGTCAATAAGGAAAAAGCAAACCACGCGATGAAGTGACCAGAACACGTTCAGATCCCCAGCTCAGAACAGGCTGCTCTTACGCCAGGCCCAGCGACGAATTGAGATCCGGTACCCCGGATGAATCGTTTCCTCGAAAGCTGAAGTGCCCGATGCCAGCCTGCCTAACAGAGAGAAGGCTATGAATACCCGATTTCTTCTTTTAACTCTTGCTCTCCTCTTTCCAGTACAACTCTACGCACGCGATAAGACCGACATCATGGTGATGACAAACGGCGACCGCCTGACTTGCGAAGTCAAGGGACTGGATGCTGGTGTACTCTACGTCAGCTTCGATTACATCGACGGTACCGCCTCAGTGAATTGGTCGAAGGTAGCGCGGTTGGAAAGCAAGCAGCTGTTTGTCGTGAAAACGGAGGGCGGCACAGTCTACACGGGGATATTAGCAACTCCCGATATAGCAGCAGACCGGCCCGTAAAGATTCAGGTCCTCGCTGCGGAAAAAGAAGACCTTCTCGATCGTTCCCAAATCGTCCAAATGGTCGCTACATCCGACAGGTTCTGGCAGCGATTCAATGGAGAGGTAAGTCTCGGTGTCATCTATTCAAAAGGCAATCAATCGACCCAGTACAGCTTGTCTTCCAACACCGCTTATGTTCGGGAACGCTGGAATGTGCTAGCTGGTTTCGACTCCAGCCTGTCCTCTAGCTCGGGAGCCAATGCTTCCACTCGAAACTCTGTTACTTTTGGCGGCAGTCATCTGCTGCGCTGGAACAACTGGTTCTATGCGGGGCTGGGAACCTTTCTGCAAAGCTCAGTACAAGGAATCGCGTTGCAGAGCACTGTGGGTGGTGGCATCGGACGTTACTTTAAGAACACAAACCGCACAAACATCTCGTTAGTGTTCGGGCCTGCATGGCAGAATACCGACTATAAACAAGCCGCTGGTCCCGTCAACAACCAGAATCTTGCGGCAGCCATATTTTATGGCCGGGCACAGTTTTTTAAGTTCAGTAAGACCAACCTCGATATAACCGCCGCCCTGCTGCCTGCTCTTTCGGATCCGGGCCGTGTCCGCTTCAACACCAATGCCTCTTACTATTTGAAGATCGTCAGCAATCTGAAGTGGAACGTGTCTTTTTATGGAAACTGGGACAATCGTCCTCCCCCAGGCTTTTCCGGCAGTGACTATGGGACCAGTTCAGGGCTCAGCTGGACGTTCGGCCTCAAGTGAGCAGGGAGCGCTGCAGTGGCAATCTCGGATTGCCTGCATATATGTTCGAAAGACGTCGCTGCAACTGCTGATCAGTCGAAAACGGCAATTGCGCTTGCCGAATTAGGTAAACACATTAAGGGTAAAAACTTTCGCCAGATCTTCCTATTTCTGCTCACTCAAATGCTGCTGAAAGCGCGATTTGGTCAGACCTTATCAAGTCTTGAAGGACACCAGAGCAGCGATATGATGGCCAAGTCCGTACATTAAGGATCAACTTGCCAGTCTCGGTTAATGCTCCCTGATCATCCTTCGCAACGGGACTGGAAGCAGACGAAACCCCATGAAGACGCGGTCTGGTGAACCAGATTTGGTGCAAACCTCACGATCGGCTTGCGGCTCAGCATCGAAGCAACTAATTGACGAATGACGGCCGATCATTAGAGCAGGCGATTCACTTCGATCTGTTCCCAAGTTGTCCACGTTCGGCAACATGGAACTAGAACGCGGCAGCAAACTGAGAAAGCCACGCACACCGTTCTACTCGCAACTATAAGAACCCGG
>QIAL01000279.1 GCA_003225535.1 Acidobacteriota bacterium
CAGAGATGGTGATCTGCTGGACCCGTACGGGATCTGTTGAAACATTTCATCTATTTCCACCATCTCAAACGACGGGCGCCATGGACGGCTGGTGGAACGACATCGATCGTCTGTCAGCGGTGCACCTGTAGGCGTATTGGCGCTTTGAACTTGAGCAACCGGACTTCCCTTCAGAGCACTACAACTTGTCGGTTTCGATCGCCTCCCTCCGAGTGCTGCAAGTACGGGCCTGACACCGGGAACCAGCGGACTCTACACCGGCGGCTTGGACGTCAAACTCGGACTGCGCTCGAACCTGGTAGCGAACTTCACAGTTAACACCGATTTTGCAGACGCCGACGTAGACACTCAGCAGTTCAATCTCACTCCGTACCCGATCTTCTTTCCGGAAAAGCGTCAGTTCTTCCTGGAGAACGCTGGGGTGTTTAACTTTCCTCTGGGTGGAGACAGTGGAGACCTGCTCTTCTTCAGCCGCCAGATCGGGATTGACCCAATCACCGGAATTGAAGTTCCCGTTAACGGAGGTGCCAAGATTACGGGATCGCTGGGCAAGTTTGAGCTTGGCGTAATGGACGTGGACACTCGTCAGTTGGGACCGAATCCCAGCGCAAATTACGCGGTGGCACGGGTAAAGCGTTCCCTCTGGGGCGGCTCGTACATCGGCGTCATGGGGATCGACAAACGTTCTAGCAATCCTTTGGACGAGTATAACCAGACCACTGGCGCGGACACGCGACTCGTTTTCTTCAACAATCTGGCCTTTAGCGCATTTGCCGCACAGACGCGAACGCCGGGCGTTTCATCAGGGCAGACCGACGTCGGAGCAGGGTTGAACTACCAAAGCAACTGGCTTGAACTGTTCGCACAACGCCGTAAGGTTGGTCCGAATTTTAACCCTGAGGTTGGTTTTCTCGAACGAACCGACTGCATATGCGACTACGTGAACTCAATTTCGAAGGGTTCATCTTCCGCGCTCCCGACACGCACCATGTTCTCCAGACGCAAGAGTGGCAGGGCACCTTTCGCGTTGAGATGAACAATGGCTCCTACAGTGACGATGACATCGTAGACGTCTTCACACAAAGGCTAGTGACAGCGTTCAATATCTACAAGAACGTTTTCATCCCGATTGGCGAATACTACTGGACGCGGCATCAACTCACTTACGGAACATCCCAGGCGCATCGCCTCATCGTGACGTTTTTTGAGCGCTTCGGAACCTATTACGATGGCCGCCTGAACGAAGCTCGCGTCCGCGGCACGTATCGCGCCAGCGAGCGCCTGTCGTTCGCCCTCGGCGAACAATGGAACCGCTTTCGCCTGCCGACTCCGGGAGGTGACTTCTCCGTCCTGGTTGGGAGCTTCCAGACAAACTACTCGTTCTCGCGCTTTCTTACTCTCTCCAGCTTGATCCAGATGGATACTGCCAATACACAGGCGGTCAGTGCCAATTTTTGGCTCCGTTGGAATTATCGTCCCGACAGTGACCTGTACGTCATTTACACGGCTGGCACGCGCTTCGCCATCAAGTTCACCTACTCTTGGCGCCCGTAACCGGCAACGCCAACTCCTTTCCAGAACCCTTGATCGTCAGCTTCTCTAGAGAAAAACACACCTTGACGGTGTGTTACAGATATAACATCATGTGATATGGCAATATCACGCGATGAGAACAAGCCGGCTTGGCTGCTCTTCGTATTCAGCCTGTCAGCAAAGAAAGCCAGCCACAGAGTCGAAATTTGGCGCTTGCTGAAACGGTATGGTTCAGTGGCTCTCCCCAGCTCTGGGTACGTATTGCCTAGTACGCCTCAAAACCTGGAGCGATTCGAATGGCTGGCGGCTTCAATCCGAAAATATCGAGGTGAAGCTTCAGTGATCCACGTTGAGTCGATTGACAATCTTCCGTCCAAGGCGCTCGCAGAACTTTTTCTCGAAGCCCGAACCAAGGATTACGAGGCGATCGTTTTGGAATTGAAACGCCGCAAACCTGGATCAAGCTCCAGCCCACTGAGGCGCATTCGCCATCGCCTCGAGGAGATTGTCGCCATCGACTTTTTCAATAGCCCACTTCGAAGCCGCGTGGAGCAGCTATTGGCGAACGCGGAAGCTCCGCGCGATGCGGACGCTGCAGGCGGCAAGCGTATGTCACGTCAGAAAAAGGAGTTTCAAAAGCGCATTTGGATGACTCGTCCCCGGCCCGGCATCGACAGAGTCTCGTCGGCATGGCTGATTCTCCGTTTCATCGATTCCCAGGCTCGCTTCACCTTTGGAACCAACTCGGCGAGAGTCTCTGGAGCCGTAGCATTCGACATGTTCCAGGCGGACGGTTTCGGACATCGTGGGGACGACTGCACTTTTGAGACTTTGTGCAAGGAGTTTCAAGTCTCTGATCCCAAGGTGAAAGTCATCTCTCAGATTATTCACGATGCTGATCTCGGGGATGAGAAGTTTGGGCGGAGCGAAGGAATGGCCCTTGATCGTGTGCTGATTGGCTGGGCGCAGCAGGACCTGTCCGATGAGGAACTTCTGCATCGCGGAATCGAACTGATCGAGGGCCTTTATCGATCTATGCGTTGACGCGGCCGCACCGAGTGCCGCAGCGGACGGTTTGAAAATAACCGAGTGCGAGGCCAGAGGATGAGTACAACATCGATTCCACCGAACGTAACTGTAACAACGGAAGCTCAGTGCAGGTTCCGCGAATTGTTGTTGTACTTTCTTCGACTGGGAACGGTCGGCTTTGGTGGACCCATCGCTCTCGCTGGGTACATGCAGCGCGACTTGGTGGAAGACCGACGTTGGGTGTCGAAGGAAGACTACCTTGAAGGCTTGGCGTTCTCGCAGCTGTCACCCGGTCCGTTAGCGGCTCAACTGGCGATGTATCTCGGGTGGCTTCGCCGAGGTTCTTTGGGAGCGACGTTGGTTGGGATCGCATTCATCCTCCCTTCCTTCGTCATGGTCGTGGCGTTGGCGGGTCTCTATGTCCATTTTGGGCAGTTGTACTGGATTCAAGGAATGTTCTACGGCATAGGGGCAGCTGTCATCGCAATTATAGCGCGCAGCGCGATTAAGCTTGTACGGACCACCGTAGGAAAGGACCCGCTGTTGTGGGGCATTTTCGCCGCCTTGGCATTGACCACCGCTTGGGCCGAGTCAGAAATAGTATGGCTCTTCGTGCTATGCGGAATTATTACTCTGTTTGTAAAAGCTCCGCCACGGTTGCCGGGCAAGACCCCGACGATGGCTTTGTTCGCGGGATTCGGGAAGTTGTTAACGGGCATTCATGGGCTGGCATCCTTGGGGACATTAGGCTTGCTCTCTCTCTTTTTCCTGAAGGCAGGCGCCTTTGTCTTCGGCAGCGGTCTGGCAATCGTGCCATTCTTTTACGGAGGTGTGGTCGTAAAGTTCCACTGGCTTACTGA
>QIAL01000280.1 GCA_003225535.1 Acidobacteriota bacterium
AGTTGAAGAGAGTTTTGATATTGCGACACATGAGACAGAATCCTTGAGGGTCGCTCGGGTTGGACCGGTTCGCGATCACTTACATTTTGACGTAAAGGATAAGGGCCTGTCACGCGGCCTTTCCAGAAGATTTTGAGACTGGAATCTACCGCGAAGCATCATGCTATAATTCTTTATTCTCAATTGCTTAGAGCACGGAGGACTGTATCGATAAACGTTTTATCCGCATCAACGATCGCATTCGGGCGCGCGAGATTCGCGTGATTGATGACGAAGGCAATCAACTCGGCATCCTGCCGCCCTACGAAGCGATAAAGAAAGCCCGCGAAAAGAATCTGGACCTGGTTGAGATTTCGCCCACCGCGCAGCCTCCCGTATGCCGCATTATGGATTACGGGAAGTATCTCTACCAGCAGGAAAAGAAAGAGCGCGAAGCCAAGAAGCATCAGAAAACGATCACCGTAAAAGAGGTCAAGTTCCGCATCAATGTGGACGACCACGATTACGAGACGAAGAAGAATCATGTGCTGCGTTTCCTGGATGAGGGAGACAAAGTTAAGGCCACGATCTTCTTCCGCGGTCGCGAAATGACGCGGACCGGATTAGGCCGGCAGATTCTGGAGCGGCTCATCAAAGACGTTGAGTCGGAGAGTATTGTCGAGTTTCGTCCGCGGCAGGAAGGGAACACGCTGCACGCGATTCTGGCTCCGAAGAAGTCGGACAAGGAGCGCGAGAAGGAAAAAGAGAAAGAAAGAAAGCAGAAGGCTGCGGCGCAGAGCGCTGTGGCCCCGGCTCCGGCGCAGGTCGCAAAGCCCGCTTCATAGCGCGGCTTGAGCGACGAGTTACAAAATTCATCGCAATCGGCACTTAGCACTTGGCATTTGGCCAGTCGAGAAAATGCCGGGGGGCTTTTTTGTTTCGCTAAGTGCTGAATGCCAAAATGCAAATTGCTGAGGGTTTATGCCGAAATTGAAGACGCACAAGGGCGCTGCCAAGCGCTTCAAGAAGACGGCGACGGGAAAAGTGAAGCGGGGACACGCGAAACTGCGTCACATCCTGACGTCAAAAGACAAGAAGAATAAACGCAAGCTGGGAAAGTCCGCTTTGGTGAGTGATGGCGATCTTGCCAAGGTGTTGCGGATGATTCCGTACCAGTGAACTGGATTGCAGATTGTAGATTTCAGATTTTAGATTGAAGCCAGCGTTTGAGTCGGTTTCAATCTACAATCAAAAATCTGAAATCTGCAATTGCTCCGGCGTGTGAAGAGGCCATCGATCGCTGCCAAGGCTGATCGTCCTTACCTCCAGCCGCCATAAAACGAAAGCAAAAAGGAGAGCACCATGCCTCGTGTAAAGCGCGGAACCAAACGCCGCCAGAAACGCAAGAAGATACTTGACCGCGCAAGCGGTTATTTCCTGACAAAATCGAAGCTGTACCGCTCGGCGAAAGAGTCGGTCGAGCGGGGGCTGAAGTTTGCCTATGCCGGACGCAAGCAGCGCAAGCGGCAGTTCCGGTCGCTGTGGATCGTGCGCATCGGCGCCGCCGCCAAGCTGAACGGGTTGAGCTACAACCAGTTCATTCACGGCCTGAAGGTTGCGGGAGTCGAACTGGACCGCAAGATACTGGCGGACCTGGCAGTGAATGATCCGTCGGGGTTTGCGGGGCTGGCGTCGCAGGCGAAGACGGCGCTGGCGTAGACTTCTTAGCTCTCAGCTTTCAGTCGTCAGCTTTCAGTTGCAGTGTCTATGTGGGGACAGCCGCCTTCGGTTGTCCTGCCGGCACATATTCCAGACTGTGCGGGTGCGTGGGCACAGCAAATCAACACCCATCGGCTTTTCGAGCCGACGGACAGCCGAGGGCGGCTGTCCCCACAAAAAACATTTTGGGATTGAAGCACACGCGTGGCTTATACCGTTCCCAAACTGATTGATTATTCGGCGGCGGCGCTGGAGAAGGCTGCAGGCGAATGCGTTGCTGCGTGTGCGGCGGAAGCTGGCGAGGTCCGTACAGATGCCGATTTAAAGTCATACCGCGACCGGTGGATGGCTCGCAAGAACGGAATTCTGACGCAGATCAATGATATCTGGCTGAAGGGCGCTCCGAAAGAAGCCAAGCGTGAAGCTGGAATCCGTGTCAACGAATTGAAGGCGCGGATTACGGAACTGGTCGAGAAAGCGCATGTCGCTGGAGATGATTCGCAAGCCGGCGCGAGCGTTGACATTTCCCTTCCGGGCATTCGGCGGCCGATCGGTGCGGAACATCCCGTCATGAAGACGATGCACGAGATCGTCGGGGTGTTCCAGAAACTCGGATATTCCGTGGCTGAAGGGCCGGTTGTCGAGACCGATTACTACAACTTCGAGGCGCTGAACTTTCCGCTGAACCATCCGGCGCGCGACACGCAGGACACACTTTTCATCGCGGGCCAGCAGTCGAAGCCGCAACGCGAGCGGCTGCTGCTGCGCACGCATACCTCTCCGGTGCAGATTCGAACGATGGAGAAGATGCGGCCGCCAGTTCGCATCGTGATTCCGGGGACGGTGCATCGCAACGATCCTCCGGATGCAAGCCACTCGCCCATGTTTCATCAGATCGAGGGACTGGCAGTCGATACGAACATTACCTTCGGTGATCTGAAGGGAACGCTGGATCATGCGATGAAGGCGCTGTTCGGATCGTCCGTGAAAACGCATTTCCGGCCTTCTTTCTTTCCATTCACCGAGCCTAGTGCGGAACTTTACGTCACCTGCTTTATCTGTGGCGGAAGCGGAAAGCGTGGAGCGGACCCGTGCCGGCCGTGCAAGCAGACGGGGTTCATCGAGGTGCTCGGATGCGGCATGGTGGATCCGATGTTGAAGTACGGCGTCGATGATTTGCAGTACTTCTTTCAGGGCGATGTGAGGTTTTTGGAGCAGTTTGGGTGAAGCAGCTTTTAGCTCTTAGCTCTTGGCTTTTAGCTAATGGCTAAGAGCTAAGAGCCAAAAGCTCAATCATGAAATTATCTCCACAATGGATTCGCGACTACGTTGACCTTGCGGTCGACGACCGCCGTCTTGCCGAGGACTTGACTAACGTCGGGATCTCGGTCGAGGGGATCAGCGGGACGGGCGCCGATGTCGTTTTCGAGATGGAGATCGGGACGAATCGGCCGGATGCGATGAATCATTACGGCGTGGCGCGGGAGGCGGCGGCGATTTATGGGTTACCGATGAAAGCGCTCGAGCCGACGCTGCCCTCAGCGGCTAAAGCCGCCACTTCGAATGGGCCTGACGCGGCCCTGAAGGGCCGCTCTTCCATTAACAGTGCGCCTACGACCACGGGTGAGGCCGCGCCATTCCCGATCACCGTCGAGGAGCCTGCGTTTTGTCCGCGGTTCTCCGCTCGCGTAATTCGCAATACTCATATCAAGCCGTCACCGGAGAAGATCGCACGCCGGTTGCAGTTGCTTGATCAGCGGCCGATCTCGAATGCTGTGGACGCCACGAATTATGTTCTCTGGGAAATCGGAAAGCCTACGCACGTTTTCGACGCGGACCTGCTCGAAGGCGGGCAGATTATTGTGCGCAAGGCGCGCGCGGGAGAGACGCTGAAGACGCTGGACGGAGTCGAGCGCAAGCTGACGACAGAAGATCTGGTGGTCTGCGATGCGAAGAAACCCGTCGGTCTTGCTGGAGTGATGGGCGGATACGACACGATGATCACGGAGAAGACGCGGAACATCGTAATCGAGTCTGCGTGGTGGGATCCGGGGATCGTTCGCAAAATGTCGCGTCGGCATGCTCTGCACACCGACGCGTCACACCGGTTCGAGCGCGGCGCGGATTTCGAATCCACCGTCATTTCCTGCGATCTGGTCGCGCACATGATTCTGGATTCGGGTGGCGGAGAGCTGGTCGGCGATGTCGTCGACGTAATCTCCAAGAAGATGGACCAGGCTCCGGTCATTCTGCACGTGAGCGAGGTACGGCGGATCCTGGGCGAGGGTTTGGATGCGGGTCTCATCTATCGTTTGCTGAAACGATTGGGATTTGAGCTGATACCTGAAGGCCAGCGGGATGCGCAATTTCGCGTGCAGATTCCAAGCTGGCGGCTCGATGTGGAGCGCGAGATCGACGTCATTGAAGAGATCGCACGGCTGCATGGGTATGACAAATTTCCGAACACTCTGCCCGCGTATAGCGGCGCTGTCGTGGAGTTGCCCCACGCGAAGATGGATGCAACGCTGCGCAAGCGCGCACTGGCGCTGGGGTACAACGAAGCACTGTCGCTGACATTTATCTCGCATGCAGATGCGGAGAGATTTTCATCTGGTACGCAGGTGCTGGAGTTGGAGAATCCGCTGAGCGAAGAGGCTTCGGTCATGCGGACTTCGCTCGTACCTGGCATGCTCGACATGCTGGCGTGGAATTTGAATCGCGATGTCCCGGAGGCACGGCTGTTTGAGATGGGCAGTGTATACGAACTCTCCGGAGGAGAAAGGGCGGAGCCTCGGCGTGCGTGTCTGGGAGCGACAGTGGCAGCTGTTCGAGCTTCTCTACCTGTGGGTGGAGTGCTTGATGTGAGCAAGGGGGAACATGCCGCGAGCGCGGAAGTGTTTCGGGCTTTCAAGGGAGACGTAGAGAATCTGCTGGAGCCGTTTGCGCGCGCTATCGCGTTTGATCGAGGTGCTGAGGAATACTTTCATCCCGGGCGTTCGGCACGAGTGCGCGCGAATGGCGTCGCGGTGGGGCAATTCGGACAGATTCATCCCGCGGTGGCAACGGCGCGGAAGCTGCGGCAGGATGTGTTTCTTGCCGAGTTCGACTTGGAGCAGTTGTACAAGGTAGGGCTGCGCGCTGTGAAGTTTGTACCTTTGGGCCGATATCCGGCTGTGGAGCGGGATTTCTCCTTCATCTTCAGCGATGAAGTGGCCTTTGAACAGATGCAAACGGCCGTGAAAGCTACGAGCGTGCCCGAATTACGAGGGCTTCGGCCGGTTGAGATTTTTCGTGGGGGATCGATTGCGGCGAGTAAGTATTCGATCTTGCTGCGCGTGAAATTTCAATCGAATGAGCGCACGCTGCGTGAAGATGAGGTGGCGCAGTGGTCGGCGAGGATTGTGGATGCGTTGACGAAGTTGGGCGGGGTGCAGAGAGTTTAGAAGGGGAGAAGTCTTGGCTGCGAAATCACGCAGAACAAAAGTCATTCAAATCAAAGTCAAGTCAAAATCCCCACCCTGTCGCACAAAACGCGACAAGGATAGGGCACCCTCACTCATCGAAACTCTTCTCTGAGAATGTCCTTATCTCCGCACTGAAGTCGCTGGTCGCTCAGACTTTTGCGCCTTCTGCCGATACAGACATATGTGGGCAACATGTCTTCAGGACAAGCGACGGCGCCAGCCCCGTTGCCAGATTCCAAGGCGATGCGGTATGTCGCGCGGCAGCCGATCTTCGATCGCGAAGAGAAGGTATTTGGCTATGAACTGCTATTTCGCGACAGCCTGGAGAACTGCTTTGTGGGCGATGCGGATGAAGCGTCGCGAGCGACGCTCGACCGCTCGCTGGTGATGGGGCTCGATGTGTTGTGTGATGGCCGCCGGGCTTTCGTGAACTGCACGCGCGATACGTTGATCCAGGGCCTGGTCGGGCTTCTTCCGTCTACAACGAGCGTGGTGGAGATTCTGGAAACGGTTCCTCCCGATCGCGATGTGACGGCCGCATGTCACAGCCTGAAAGAGCAGGGGTACCTGATTGCGCTAGACGACTATGTTGCGGACGATCGGCGCGAACCACTGGCTGATATGGCCGACATCATCAAGGTTGACTTGCTGCTTACAACCCACGAGGAGCGTGGGCGGTTGATGAAGCAGTTTGGGCCGTGGCGCTGCCGGATGCTGGCGGAAAAAGTTGAAACGCAGGATCAGTTCGCGCAGGCGCGGGATCAGGGCTTCGTCTATTTTCAGGGATACTTCTTTCGCCGGCCGGAGATGATGGGCACGCACGACATGCCCGCAAACCGGCTGAATTACATACGCATGTTGCAGGAAGTGTCGCGCCCGGAACTGGACGTACCGGGCCTGGAGAAACTGGTCAAGGAAGAAGCATCGGTCTGCTACCGGCTCCTGAGATATCTGAATTCGGCTGTGTTCGGTTTCAAGAAAGAAATCCATTCTGTGCGGCACGCCTTATCGATTCTTGGCGAACGCGATTTACGGCGATGGGTACGGTTGATAGCAGCAGTGGGGGCGGGACAAGACAGGACCAGCGATCTGGTCCTCTCAGCGCTGGTGCGGGGACGGTTT
>QIAL01000281.1 GCA_003225535.1 Acidobacteriota bacterium
AGGAATCTTTCACGGAGCATGTGAGTGGCGGTGAAACTGACGGGCCGGATTCGACCTGTGGCTCCGGCGGATTGCTGGACTATCCGCACTACACGCGTCCAGCGGAGTTTCGTGGGATGGCAGTGCCGGAGGTTCTGGTTAACGGCAACCATCTGGAAATTCGGCGCTGGCGGCGTGAGCAGGCATTGAAGAAGACGCTGAGGAACCGGCCGGATTTGATGGAGGGCATGGAACTCAGAAAAGAGGATAGAAAGATACTGGAACGGATCAAGGGTTCGTCCTAGTTCTGAGCAACGGGGAGAACTTAGACGTTCATCCCGCAGGCCAGCGATGCATAGGTCCTTCGACCCACAAAAAGCACAGGGCTCAGGATGACAAGATTTAGTTCGAGATGATGACAAGATTAAGTTCGAGATTAAGATTGAACAGGCGAAGGGTAACGACATGTCAAACCTAATTATTGAAAAGCTACTAGCGAAATCGCGACGCACCGACATTCCTGCGTTCCGCCCCGGGGACACGGTACGCGTCCACGTGAAGATCAAAGAGGGCGACAAGGAACGCGTGCAGGCGTTTGAAGGCGTGGTGATCAAGCGCGACAACGGGCCGCAGGCCAGTTTCACCGTGCGGAAGATCAGCTTTGGACAGGGAGTCGAGCGCATTTTCCCTCTCCAGTCAAAGGTGGTCGATAAGGTCGACCTGGTGCGCTCCTCGAAGGTGCGCCGTGCACGGCTGTTCTACTTGCGCGGTCTGCGCGGCAAAGCAGCGCGTCTGCGCGATGTCGAGAAGACGGCGAAGTAATTCGTCCTATCGCAACCTTCTGTCGGTTGCGTCGAGAATCTGCTTCGCGGCGCGATATCCACTGGCGATCGCGCCGTGCACAGTTCCGTTGTTTCCGGTTGTGTCCGTTGCCTCGCCCGCGAAATAGAGTGTGTCCTGAATGGGTTCTGAGAGAACCTGCTGCGCTTCATCCGCCCCGACTTTTCCGTAGCTGTAAGCTCCGAGTGAGAACGGATCTGCTTGCCAGTCGTGAATGTGGGCGTCTTCCAGTATCTTCTCGAGTTCTGAGTGACTCACGCGCAAAAGCGTACTCAGCGTCTGCAGGCTTCGCTCCACCACATATGATCGGCTCTTCCCTGAGAGACGCTCTGCCGAGCGGAACGGCGCCCAACCCGTGATGATCGGGCTCTTCGCCGGATTCGCAGTCCACCATGTAGGGAACCAGTCGTCCTGACCGAAGAGAAAACTCATATTCGATAAGGATCCGCGCGCGCCGGCGGGTTTGATCGAATCCCAAAAGCGCTCACGAAAACGCAGAGTAACGCGGATCACCTTTCCCATCTCCACCTTGTCCAAAGCCGCCTTTTTATCGCTTGGTAATCCGGGTGTGAACTGAACGATGCCTGGCTGCCCGACGGGGGCTTTCAAGAGAGAAAGCGGCAGGGTTATCAGAACTCGCCGAGCCTCGAGAGTCGATTCGCTTTTTTGATCGCGAACCTCGACCTTCACACTTCCGGCATTCCAACGCACCTGTTGAACGACCGTCTCGGTGTGTACTGTGATGTTGTAGTTCTTAATTTCCTGTTCGAAGACATCCAGCAAGTCCTTGTATCCGTTGCGGCAGCGAAAAGCGCGGTCTCCTTCAATCTTCTCTTCTGCCTGCATTTCCTTCACCAGCCAATGAACTCCGACGAGGGCTGGGTCGGCTGCATTGAATCCTGATACGTAACTCTGTGCGCGCTGCTTCGCCCGTTTTTGTGCCTCCGTCCTCGGAGAGCGGCAGCAGCGATCGAGGAAGGCGGCGAATGACTCGTCGAGCTTGGAGTCGTCCATCTTCTGGAGAATCTGGTCGACCTCATCCCAAAACCCGCACGGAGACAAGCGATCGTCCTCGGCGCACCACGCGTCGCCTTGGACCTCGGTGATTTCCGTTTTCGACTTGCGGAGAAGATCCAGGATTTCGGGAGGCTTGCCGTGAATGAATTCGGCTCCCAGTTCGATGGGGCAGTCACAACCTGGATCGAGGTGGGTGAACACGCGACCGCCGATGCGATCACGAGCTTCGAGGAGGCGCACAGCAAGGCCGGCGCGACCCAACTGGCAAGCCGCGGCCAGTCCTGCCACGCCGGCGCCAATCACGATAACGGCCGGATCTGAGCTCATCGGAATCGATTGAAAGCTACGGCCGTGCGACAAGTCAATGATCCGTCCTTACTTTATGCGGCCTTCTTTCTCGGTACCTTGGCTCCCTTTTTTCTGGCTTCCGAGAGACCGATCGCGATGGCTTGCTTACGGCTTTTGACCGTGCCCCCTTTGCCGCCCCGTCCCGATTTCAAAGTGCCACGCTTTTTGCGGCGCATTGCGCTGGCCACAGTCTTGCCGGCCGCTTTCCCGTATTTGCGGCCTGATGATTTCTTTTTTCTAGGCATGCGATTCCTCCTCCGAGATTAGAGAAATCTGCCGAGCGTGAGGTTGTCGGATTTCGGGTTCCCGCGATGAACCCAGGAACGTCAAGATCTTCACACCAATTGCAACTACGCTCAGGATTCTCTGATCAAAGTTGCGACTTTCGACAAGGCGACGCTTTCCTTATTGGTCGAAAACTCAGTCTAGTCCGGCGAAGAGGATGCGTTTGGAACTGACGCTGGAATTTGGATCGCTGGGCCCGCTCCGGATGGCGCCTCCAGGCTAGCGGGTGCCTGCCGGCTGAATAGTGCCGTCCTCGCAGCGAACCGTTGCGGTCCATCCGGGGATATGCAGAAAACACCTTGACCCGGACGGTGGACATGCACGTGGCGAGTCTCCGCGAAAAATTGGAGCAGAACCCAAGCGTCTGGAATTGATCGTCACGGTTGCGGGAGTCGGCTATCGGTTCATGAGCACCCGAAGCTCCTAAATCTAAGAGCTGATGGGAACGTCCGGGGAAACTTCCTCACTGCCTGCTTCTTATTTCGCCTGCGTCAGCCCCGCAACAACCGCAGCAAGTTTATCGAGTATCTGGTTCCAGCCCTCTAACTGACCGCTATTTTTCGCGCTCTCCATGGGTTCATTTCCAATGAAGGTGAGTTTCGTCTGGCCGTTTCCTAGATCCTCAAAGATGGTCACGTCGTACGCACCCTCTATGGCCTCATGTTCTATTCCTAGCTCGGCAGGATCAATCTTGTTTCCCTTCGAGTCCGAAAAGTACATCAAGGAAACGATCTTCTCGTGCGGAACAATCTCGTGGTATTCAACCGCATTCCAGAACTCCTGCCCATCTGGAGATCTCATGCAGCAGAGGAATTTCCCCCCAACGCGAAAATCCATCTGGCAAACGGGCGCAGTAAAGCCCTTCGGCCCCCACCACTGCATTACGTAATTCGGGTCTGTCCACGCCTTCCAAACTAACTCGCGTGGGGCATCAAAAACTCTGGTGACAACCATCCGCTCTGT
>QIAL01000329.1 GCA_003225535.1 Acidobacteriota bacterium
AAGAATTGCCCTCGACTGGTATTCTTTTCATTTCCCAAGGAGAGCCATGTCCGCTGATCTACAAGGACGGAATGCCGTTGTCTTCGGAGTCGCCAACAAGCGCTCGATCGCGTGGTCGATCGCGCAGGGATTACACGCCGCCGGGATGAAGCTCGCCATCACCTATCAGAACGAGCGCCTGGAGCAGGAGGCTAAAGACCTCATCCTGTCGCTCCCCGGCGCCGAAGCCTACATGTGCGACGTCTCCAAAGATGAAGAGATCGCCCGCCTCTTTGCCACGCTCAAAGAGCGTCATGGCAAGCTGCA
>QIAL01000328.1:0-1316 GCA_003225535.1 Acidobacteriota bacterium
GTCTTGTGAAATCAGAGGGTTGGGGGAAATTCTGGAATTAATCTATGGGCTGCAATCAGTTAGGGGCAAAATCTTGAGAGTGAAGGAGTTCTGAGTTGTCCGTTCTCAGTCAAAAGCCCCACTCTAAACGTCGCAAAATGCGCGACGTTTAGAATGGGCCACCCTCTCAGCCAAGGGCCGCTCCTTGCAACCCAACGAGGAGCAGCCTTTTTCTTGCTTTGCTGATTTCTCAAAGATCTTTCTCGTTACTCGGTACCAGATACTCGGTACTGACCCCAAATACGAAGCCCCCAGCGGACTCTGGGTCCGTGGAGGCGGGCCACACTTGGTGGTTAGTCTAAGCTCTCAGAGAGTGGGCGGAGATGTCAGTGAGGGGGATCACGGTACAGAGTAATCGGAAGCACATGAGTCGAAAAAACGGGAACGTCCCAGTTCCCTCTCCCGTGTTTGTCCTCGTACACAGTGGCCGAAGTCAAAATCCCGGGCAAGCGTCTAGGGCGTCGCCCTTCGAGCCTTCCTTCAGAACTGGAACTTCAATGCCAACTGGATCAGGCGCGGCGACTGTGCCTCGAGAATGGAGTTAAAGGTTGGCGAACTCTTGTCACTGTCGGGCAGCCGGAAGTTGGTGTGGTTCAAAATATTAAAGAACTCCGCACGGAACTGAAACTCTTTTCCTTCGCCCACAGTAATGTTCTTGAATGCAGAAAAGTCCCAATCGGCGTAACCGGGGCCCTGCGCGATGTTGCGGCCTGCGGTCCCGAATTGCTGCACCGGTGAGTTGGGGTCCTGGGTGATCTTTTGGAATGCGTTCGGGTTCAGCCATGCGCCGGGGGTCTTCGGCCCTGCGTTGGGATTTTGCCCAGGCACCAGGTTCGGCCTGTTTGAGAAGAATCCGCTGATCTCTGGTGCCGACCCTTGCACTGAAAAGTCCGTTGAGTCGAAGACGGTAAATGGAGTGCCACTCATCATCGTAACGATCCCGTTGACCTGCCAGTTGCCAAGTGCCTGTTGATACCATCCGTGAGGCTGTCGCCACAAAGGAAGGCTCCACTGGTAGCTGAGTGCAAGACGGTGACGCGAGTCGAAGAGCGAGGGGCCGCGTTCTGCGGCCAGATCAAACGGATTCTGCGCCAGGTCATTCTCGCCGGCCACGGGCTTGGACGCAGAACCGGTCATATTGAAAGACGATGCATCATCGATGGACTTGGAATAGGTATACGACGCAAGGAACGAGATCCCGTGACTGAAGCGCTTCCTCAGGCTTGCCTCGAGTGCGTTGTAAGACGAATTGGCAATCCCTTCGATCAGGCCGGTTG
>QIAL01000328.1:1361-23742 GCA_003225535.1 Acidobacteriota bacterium
TACCGCTGGAGTCGACCCCCGGGATGTAGATCGCCGGATTGCGTTCGACAAAGCGCGGTAGCTTCGTGCCCTTGGTTCCCACGTAGCCAACTTCAAGCAGGAGATCGGTGCCGAAAGACCGTTGCACATTTAGGTCCCAGTCCTGCGCGTAAGGCAGCGGCAGGTTCGGAGCCAGTGTCAGGTTGGTCAGCGGCTTTGCGAAAGTTCCCGCGGGCGGAGGATTGCCAAAGTAAGGATCGGGAAAATTGAGAAACGAAGTGGAAGTAAGGCTGATCTGCTGGGTCTGCAAATACGGCGGAGCGCTGATCGGCGACTGCAGCGGTCCACCCTGGCCCGTATAGTACGGCTCATAGAAGATTCCATAGGCGGATGTTACCAACCAATTCGAACTCCCGGTCGGGTCCCACGCGATACCCACACGCGGTGCAAATCCCTTCTTGAATGTCGGTATCAAGCCCGCGGGCACGCCTGCATCTCCGGGATAGAGCAGATCCTGAGGCGCATTGGGCATTACCGTCGACTGTCGTCCCGGAATCCATAGTGTCTGCCGGTTGTGGATCTCGGTGTAGGGGAATGGGATTTCATAGCGCAGACCAATATTCATTGTCAGTCGCGGCGTTACCTTGTAGGTGTCCTGGGCGTATCCGTTCAGAGAATTGCCGCGGATGCCGCGCGAAAAATCTCCACGGCCTTGGAGAAAGAAGACCGGCTGTCCGAACAGGAAGCTGGCAAACGAATCGGGTACCACAGGAAAACCCGCGAACACAAAGAAACCGTTGGTGGCAATGCCTTGCAGCACGTTGAACTGCGAGTGCTCGTACCCGCCTCCAACCTTGACTTCATGCCGCCCGTGGACCCAACTCAACGAGCCCGAATAGTCAAAAGCATTCTCATAGGTATTGCGCGGCCCGGTAATCGGATCTCCGATGGTGGTGTAGCCGTTGACCTGTATAAACGGCGGCCCAACGGCGAGGTCCAGGCTGGGCTGGTAACCAAACCCCAGGCTGAGGGGTGTTGTGTGGTTGGTCCTCTCTCCATAGAGAAATTTATTCCGCAAATATGAGAAGCGGAACACTCCGATCAACGACGGAGAGAAGGTGTGCGTTTCCTGAGCGACGAAGTTCTGCGCCCGCTGCTCTTGCCCGACGGGAAATCCCGGCACGCTCGCGCCCGAAGTCGCGATGGGATGCAGTTCGGTGCCATCACTGAAGGCATACCGGAAGTTCAGGATGTCGGAGGAGCCAAGGTGCTGATCCAGACGTAATCCGAACTGGTTCGAGTCCTGGTGCACGACTTGCGTCGCGGTGTAGACGTTGGTTCCATTATTGGGCGCCGGGAAATAACCCAGCAGATTCTGTGTGATCGTCGGGACTGAAGACATGTCGAACTGATTGTTCGGATACGGCTGGTTGAGAAAAACATTGAACAGTTGGTGGTTGGGATTGTTGCAAAAACCGCCCGAGAACCCTTCCGGGCATACCACCGAAAAATCTGCGGAAACCCTCGTAGTATCCGAAGAAGAACGTCTTGTCTTTAATGACGGGGCCGCCAAACGTTCCGCCAAACTGATTTTGCTTCAGCGGTTCAGTTCTGGTAGCGAAGTAGTTGGTGGCATCGAAAGCATCATTTCGAAGGAACTCCCAGAGCGCTCCGTGAAAGTTGTTTGACCCCGAGCGGGTAATGATGTTGGTGGTCGACCCAAGACTGGTTCCAAACTCGGCGTTCGCATTGTGCGTCAGAATCCTGAATTCGGTGATGGCATCTATCGGGGGCTTGAGAACGAATCCTCCATCGACTCCGTTGAAATTGTTGGCGCCGTCGATCAGGAAGTTGTTGGACTCGGGTCTCTGACCGTTGACCGCGTAGGCTTGGCCGTCGCGAAGCGATCCTCCGGCTTCGGCCAGACCGGGAGTGAGAGGGGCGACCCCGGGTTGCAGCAGGCCCAGTTGAGAGAAGTTCCGGCCGTTCAGCGGCAACTCCAAAACGTCGCGCTCGCTGACTGTTTTGCCGAGGCTGGTCACCGTCGCCTGAATGAGCTGTGCGTCAGATTGCACCTCGATTTTCTGCGTCTCGCTGCCCACCAGCAGACGGACCGGAACAGTCGCGGTCTCGTTGACGTCCAACACAATGCCTAGTTGAATGTAGGACTGAAAACCTTTGGCCGTGGCCTGCAAGCGGTAGTGCCCGACGGGTAACTCCAGAAGGACGTACTCGCCGCTGCGATTTGTCATCGCGCTGCGGGTTAATCCAGTCTCCACCTGAATGGCGCTTATCGACGCCCCCTGCACGCTGGCGCCGACGGGATCCACCACAGTCCCGCGAATGCTGCCAGTGATTTGTTGAGCAGAGGCGGTTAAGCTAACGAGCGAGGTCAAGATCGCACAGATCAGATTCTTCGAAACAGGCATGCGTCGATTCACGACTCCCCCAAGGCAGACCCGCTCATCCGTTCCGAGATCAAAATCGGAATTAGCCTGTGAACGCCGATCAGGTACGAACGCGCTGAAGGCGATTCTTTTGGACCCCCACGGTCCACAAGAACGAATGAGCACGCGAAAGGTAAAGGAATCGCGGACCGACACACAATAGCGGAAAAATATTACGATGGCTGGTGGCCGCTCAAACTTTTTTGGCTGGAGTCGGACGTAGAGGACTGCAGAGCCAACGTCGGAATAACTCAGTTAAGAGTCCTTGCAGTTACCCACACAACGAACATCGCGTTGTGTGGGGCACCCTCGGACCTCGACCTTCAAGGATGGGGCGGTGGCCCATTCAAGCCCGGGTTTGGCTTGAGTGGGCGGCGGGTTCAGGCGTCCCTACGGGACGCGACTTCTTCTTGTCCGCTGCCCGGCGTTGAAACGCCGGGCTACTATCAAGGGTCCCTCCGGGACCGGACAACATCCGACAGAAACGTTTAATCCACGCGTGTTTTCGCGCACGCTGTACTGTGGCGACCCACGCCGACGTCCCTGATCATTTTCTGAGAGTCTAGAGTTGCCACAAATGTGGCTTGCTTCCACGGACTCAGAATCCGCTGGGGGCTTTATATTTGGTCGTAACTCAACAAACGATCTTTGAAAATCTAGCTGTTGGGAATCGGCCTTGCCCTTGGCCTCACGGCGAACGCAGGGGCGGGCGGTGCATCGTCTGCAATTCGGGCGACCCATGATCGGCAAGAAGTTCGCTGGCAGAAGTCTTTGAAACTGTGAAACCTGCTTCTTTTCAAGATTTTCGCCGCATCTGATTGCTGCCCTAGGATTAAATTGCAAATTCTCGCTATGCAATGATTCCACAAGACCACTCCCTAGGGGAGGGTATCCGGCTGACGCCTCCCCTTCGCTTCGCTCAGGGTCGGCGGGGTTCCAAACTTCTTGATGGAGGTCGTGGTTCGGAGGAGTATGCGGTTAACTTCTTCCAGCGCAATCGGGGTTCTGAGTATGCTGTTGAATTTCTCGCTTTTGGGTGTCCGCTCACCGCTCATCGCAAGCAAAGTTGATGGCCCAACCGTTGCGACACGGTTTCCAGCAATGCAATACAGCCGCGTGCAGTTCCGCAAGGACCGCGACGGAACCGTCATCGCGTTCGAAAAATGCGGATGCGAAGCCGCAGCGAATGCATTCAGACCTTGTCGGATACATCACGGAGACGCGCCCCAAGGGGCGAGACTTATAGCCGAGGCTCGATATCACAGCATTCAGAAATGCTGTCAGCAGCTTCGGGGCTCGAAGTTAGCAAGTGCGGGAGACATTTCGCACTAGACATCCCAGCTCTTCGCCGCTCCGCCCTGCTTTGCCGGAGAACGTCCAGCAAAGCAGGGGCAAAGCGAACGGGAGACGCGCCTTAGAACGGCTCGTACTTTGCGTTCACGGTGCCGGTCTTCTGTGCTCCGAGTTCGAGAACCCAGAACAACTCCACCGAACCGTCAACCGACGCTTGATATCCGGCGTAATTTGCACCGGGGTTGCAGGGATCTGGGGCAGCGCTCGTATTCTGGGCGATGCCTTCGAAGCCATAGGGCACATTGGGTTGCCCAATCTCCTCGAGCATCAAGCCGAGGGAAAAATCCCCGACCGAATTGTTCAGTGCTCCGTAACCCCAGGCGGCGTACTGGCTGGAGTCGAAGGATTCAAGGAAACTGGAGTCAGTAAAGGAACTGTTCGCAGGATCAACATCGGCATAGCGCACCAGATAAGCGTCCTTGGTGATTGCAGTGTTGTTCTTGAGCGCCATCGTGATCTTGGCAAACGGTTGCACTCCGGATTGTTTCGTGATGGTCTGGGTCAGGGTCCACAAACCATCGGTGGTGGTTCGGGCGATTTTTACCGCGGTGGCGGTGCTCGAAAGCAGAACCGGCGCGCCCCAGGTTCCGCTATCCGTATACGCCCAGTCGTAGTATGACTTGCCAGTGGAAGCGTCGCAAACGCCATAGCCTTCGCCAGCACCGCCTTGGGCAATGGAATCAAAACCGCTCGGGCTTTGGAGCGACACGATATTCCCGTTTACCGTTACGCAGTAACTCAGGAAACTGTTGAGCTTTCCGGGAACGGTGAAGAAGTAGGAGCAAGTGGATGTGGCGAGGGCGAGGGCGTCGCTTTTCACGTTGATTGACGCTGTGGCAGCGGACGGATGGGCCGTCCGGGGCGGCATCAGAGAGGGCGTGTACTGCGCCTGAGCAACTGCTGTGAAGATCGTTGCTGCAACTACAAACATCAAAATCGCTTTGTACTTCATGTCGAATCTCCTCTTAGAGTCAAATTTGTGTGATGGGCCCAGCTTCGAGCGCCGGCGTTGGTACGCACGGGCCCTGTGAGGGGAAACGAGGAAGTTATTTCTGACTTATGTAAGGGGGGAAAATCGTGGGGAACTACGTGGCCGAACTGGGGTGAGCTTCACACAACTCCGATTGCATGTCAAGCGGAAAAGGTGAAAGTTGCGAGCGAGCAGCGGGAAGACTCTGTCCGGGCGTCGAACTGCCCCACTCAAGCCAAAGTCAGGCTTGAATGGGCCACCGGTCACCCGCCGCGCTTTTCCCCACGTTTTTTCTGGCATGGAATGAAATGTTGGCCGGGCGCAAGAGGTGTTTCAACCTGCGATTCCTACAGAATCCTCTATGAGTCGGAGCGGTACGCGAGCAAGGACGGTGGTCCCACGACCCGGTGCCGATTGAATGGATAATTCTCCGTCTACCAAATGGAGCCGTTCGCGCATGCTGATCAGGCCTATCCCCCGACGATTCATCGCGTCCTGCCAATCGAACCCGATCCCTGAGTCACTCACAGTCAAAGTGATTTCATCTTTCGTGCCGCGCAGTTCGACAGTGAAGTTCTGCCCAGCGCTATGTTTTACAGCATTCTGCAATGCTTCCTGAAGAACGCGAAATAAGCAAAGGGAGATTTCTTGCGGAATTCCGGCTGGCACATCCGCATGCTTGAAATCAATTCGGACCTTTCGCTGTTCAGACAACTCACGGCAGAAGCTCTTGGCGGCAGTCACGAGGCCGAGGTATTCGAGCTTCGAAGAATGCAGACGATGCGAGAGCGCCTGAATGTCTTGCCCAAGATCAGAGATGCGCCGGCGCGCATGCTGGAGGTATTCATGCATATCGCCCGCCAGGTCAGAAAGCGGATGATCGAAGCGTTCTAATTCGACGCCCAGCAATGCGACCCGCTGCGCGATGTCATCATGCAGTTCTCTCGCAATCCATGTACGTTCTTCCTCATGAGCTTCGATCAACCTGCGCCCCACGCTGGAAAGAGCGTCCTCGGCCAGCTTGCGATCGGTGATGTCCAGGCAAGATCCGATATAGCCAGCAAAACTGCCGCCTGAATTGAATCTTGGCACACCGATGTCAAGGATCCAACGGTACTCTCCATCATTACGCCGGACGCGATACTCCATCTCAAACGATTGCCGCTGATCAAAGGCCAGCGAGTAGGTTTCCAGGCAGCGCTTCAGATCTTCATTGTGTATTCCTTCTGCCCAGCCGTTTCCCAGTTCTGTCTCAAGCGGCCGCCCGGTGAACTCCAGCCAGGGTTGATTGACATAGGTGCAAAGCCGGTCGGTTCCGGCCGTCCAGATCATGACCGGGGCTGTGTTGGCAACCAATCGAAAGCGTTCTTCGCTCTCCCGGACTACCTGTGCACTTTCTTCATGCTCGTCGGCGACGGCGGCGAGAACCATGAAAGTGATCGAAGCGAAAACCAGGAACATCTGTAGGGGCAACGGGTCGGTGAGGGGTACCAGGTTGGAAAACGGACCTCGGCCATGGACTGCGCCCCAAATCGAGAGAGAGGTCACTGCAATGAGTGAAGTACTGGCTCCCAACCATCCGAATCGCAATGCGGACCAAAGCAGAAATGGCACCAGCATATAGAACAGCGCAGGCGATCTGCTGTCTTCAGGGAGCGTGAACACGACGGAGCTCACAAGAATCAGCCCCGCGATGAGTATCAGTCCTTCAACGTGAAAGGCACGCGATCTTCGCATCAATACACGCCCTTCACTTACCCAACTCAGCAGGGCGGGAGTCACCGTGACGAAGGCGAGCATTTCGGACAGAAAGACAATCTTCCAACCTGTCCAATAGTCGCGACTGATCCCATGCGCGCTCAGAAATGCTCCCGCGAACGGCCCCAGGAGGACGGCAAAGAATGAATACTTGGCCAAAGCCTTTACGCTGTTCAGCCGAGGCACACCTTCGAAGCAAAATCTAAGACCAATTGCCGAAATAAGCACTTCGACGGTATTGCCCGGAATGAACCAGGCAATCGAACTCAGCGGTACGCCTGCTTGCAGGTCAGCGAGTGTGAATCCAACAAAGGATGCGGGGATAAGCAGTGGCCAGAGACTGACGCGGACCAACAACAACCCTGTCACCAGGATCGCGCAACCTGGCCAAAGCGGCCACACTGTCTTGGGATTCGAAGCCAGCATCCCTACCAGCATTGGGACGAGATACGACAAGGCAGTGGTCACGCACACCACAAGCCATGTCGAACGCGCATCTAAATGCGGCGGGCTGTAAGAGAAGCGACTTTTGGCAATTGTCATGACGATGCCTCGGGCCATCGCGAAAGTCGGTCGGGACCGTCACCTTCCGACGCTAGGCGGGACTGCGAAGGCCCTCAAACGCAGAAATCACGTGAGAATGTTGAGCGCAAATTTCGGCGTAAGGGACATTTATTAGCCCGTCTCGAAATGCACTGGCTGGATACGCACAACAACGATAGAAGGAACTTGTCAGCGCAAGTTCATTCCACAGCTCCTCCAGCCGAATAGCAGCATCGTACTTCTTCTGCGCCCATAAGACGGCAACCATTTCACCGAAAACAACAACCCCACTGCCTTTCGCCACAGACGCAGCTTTTAGCGTGCGGAGTATATTTCCGAATTGCGAAAGAAAGCGCTCGCGGCTCGGTCCGGCAGGCTCCATGAACTCGTTTAGCGCCTGAGCGGCGTCAAGAATGCAAAGCCGTCCATTCTGTGTTGCTTCACTCACGTCAACGCCTTGCGCGAGTAACCGCGACTCCAGACCGCTTCTGTGTGAACTCGTCATTATCGCGGCGACCGAACGTCCTTCGCCGAGGGAGCCTCGAAACAATGCGGCAAACTCGTCCAACAGAACAGCATCATCGGTGTAAAACTGCACTACATGTCCCTGGTCACGAACCAGGCCAGAATCTGAAGTTTCAGGGAAAGCGTGACCCGCCAACGCACGACTTACAAAGCGCTTGCCCGCAATCACTGAGGTCAGAGCCGACAACAAATCACTTCCGGCGTCAGATTTGACGAGATAGCCTGCAGCACCAGCCCGCAAGGCTTCTTCTGCAACATCGGGAGAAAGATTTTCGCTGCAAAACAAAATCCTTGCATTCGGCAACTGCTGTCGGATTTGCCTTGCAGCTTCGATCCCATTCATTGTGGGTAGACCGATGTCTAGAACGATGAGATCTGGTTGTAGATGTCGTGACTTCTGAACTGCTTCCTGTCCGTCAGACGCTTCCCCCACAACCTGTAATTCTGGCCACTGCTGAAGAGTCGAACGCATGAAATGGCGCCAAGGTTCGTAGTCATCCACGATAAGAACGCCAAGTGTTGATTTTTGCAAAGCGCCTCCACACGTCACTTGCTCAGATCGGTTCACAGGCTGGCTTGCCGAGACCTGACCTCAGAGTATTGCAGATGAGGCGTTCGTTCGTTGCCCAGGAGCAGGTATGGGTCTCCTGTTACGGGTTGGCAAACAGTATCTCACCTGTGGCCAAAGCGGTAAACAGCAGGGTTGTGGGTTGATCACGTACGGTGTCAGTTGACGAAGAATCCCGGAGTCAACGCGATCGACTCCAACTCCATGCGACCTGCCGTCGGCTTCAAGTCGTTGAAGGAAGGAGTCGCGGCGTTTGATCTGAAACAGCGACCATTTCTGGCAAAAGCGCTACTACGATTTCAACGTTCGCAATCAAGCGCAGTTTGTAGAGAGGCTTCATTACATTCATTGGAACCCGGTGAAGCAGGGATTGTGGAAGCGCGCCGAAGACTGGGCGCGCAGCAGCTTTCTCCATCATGCAACTGGCGCCCAGTGAGGAGTTGAAATCGAGTCCGAATGGACTACGCGCAAGCGCGAGCGGGTAGGGTCTGTCCAGGCGTGGAAATGCCCCACTCAAGCCAAAAATCGGGCTTGAATGGGGCACCCGTCCAGCGCTTACGCGCTGGGCTGCATTGTGCCGCCGCTTTGCGGCTGTTGTCGAGTGGGTGCGGGTTGCGGGGCCTGAAAGAGTGTACGTGAGAACGCGTGTCGTCCCTACGGGACTCGCGCATGTGTTCCACTTCACCCGGCACTTCCGTGCCGGGCTTTCATATCCCGCCGCTACGCGGCTGGAGTTTTGGTGGTGCTTGCTGAACTTGCGTTCAATGGTGCTTCTCACGCACACACTGAAGCCGGATTGCGTCAGTTCACCTCGAGGCGCAAGCGGAGTTCGCGGGCAAGGGTATCGATGGTACGGATCTTTTCTGCGGCCGGACTTGGAACGTTCGGGATCGCCATGGCTAGCTCGCATGAAAGGAGCATCACGGTGAGAGTCTCGCGCATCTCGCTCTGCATCTGCTCGGCTACGGCACGGCGTGCAGTGGCCTCTTCCCGTTTGCGGCGATGCAATGCCGAGCGCACTTCGCGCAACAGGCGATCCATTCCCGTCAGAGCGAAGTTGACGTACACGGGAAACGCGGTTCCCAGGTGCTCCAGCACCTGATCGCTTTCCTCCGGCTCCGTTTCAAGAAGGAATTGATCGATGATTGCGGCCGAATATGTTTGTTCGCGCAGGCGTGTGGCGGCCTCCTGGAGGTTTTGCGCCCAGTGGGTTTCCTGGCTGGTGGCGGCGAGCAGAGCGGCCGCGAATTCCGGGCCTTTCGATTGTGGCGTAATCAGTAGAATCATGACCTGTCCATTGCACGTGTTGCGCCAGATGCCTCCGGTTGAAAAGAAAGCGATTATCCAGGCCGGCGGTGCGTGGGTTTCCCGTAGTGGCACAACATGTCCCGGTGCGAGTTCACAAACGGGCTTTCAGCACTCTTGTGCCGCGTAGTCCTTCAGCTTGCGATAGAGCGTAGTCTTGCCGATCCCCAACAGTCGGGCGGCCTGCAATTTGTCTCCATTGAGTTCCATGATGGCGCGCAGGATGGTTTGTCGCTCCAGTTCCGCAATCGGAACGATCTTTGAGTGCCCGTTGCCGTTACCGTTGGACGATTGTGGCACAGGCAGATTCGCGATCTCCCGTGGGAGGTCCATGGTATGAATGGTCGGGCCGCTGGTGAAGGCGTACGTGCGTTCGAGGCAATTCTCGAGTTCGCGCACATTGCCGGGCCAGTCGTAGGCCAGCATGGCCTTCAGTGCGTCGTCGCTGAGAATCTTCTCCTGGCCCGAGGAACGGGTCATGCGCTCCATGAAGTGCCCGATCAGTAGCGGGATGTCTTGTCTCCGCTCGCGCAACGCAGGTATGCGCAGGCTCAGGACATTCAGCCGGAAGTAGAGATCACGGCGGAAGCTGCCCTGCATGACTCCTTGCTCCAGGTCGCGATTTGTCGCAGCCAGGATCCGCACATTGATTGGCACACGCCGCGTGCTGCCCACCGGACGTATCTCCTTTTCCTGTATGGCGCGGAGCATCTTTGCCTGCAGGTCCACGGGAAGCTCACCTACTTCGTCGAGGAAGATTGTTCCGCCTTCGGCCATTGCCATCAGGCCGTCCTTGGACTGATTAGCTCCGGTGAAAGCACCTTTCACGTAGCCAAATAGCTCACTTTCAATCAGCGTCGGCACCAGCGAACCGCAATCCACGGGGATGAACGGTTTGTCGCGGAACGGCCCGGAATAATGAATGGATCGCGCCACCATCTCTTTCCCGGTGCCGCTCTCGCCGAGGATCAACACGGGATGCACACTGTTCGCCGCCTTGGCGATAATGCGATAGAGCTTTTCCATCTCGGGGGCGCGGCCCACGATCCCGCCGAATCCCTGTTTCGACTTCACTTTCTCGCGCAGCAGGCGGTTTTCCGACTTCAGCTTCAGATGGCTGGAGACGCGCTCGAGCAGCAGCTTGAGTTCATCTACACTGAAGGGCTTGGTTACGTAGTCGTAAGCTCCATTTTTCATGGCTTGCACCGCGGACTGGACGGTGCCGTAGCCCGTCACGACAATCACGACCGCCTCGGGGCGCCGCTCCTTGATGCGCCGCAGTGCGTCGAGCCCGCCGGCGCCCGGCAGACGCAAGTCGAGCAGAACGGCATCAAACGCCTGCAAATCGAGCATGCGGTGTGCCTGCTCAGCTGAATCTGCGACGTGAGCACAAAAACCTAGCGAATGCGCGACTTCGCGACAGGCTTCGCGCACCGATCGTTCATCGTCGACAATCAGGAGATTCAGAAAGTTGGCTGGTTCCATCTGTGGTGTGGCAGTTATCGGGCTTACAGCGGCTGACGTCATGACGTTGTTTCCTCTGGTTGGAATGAAAGTATTTCCCCGTTATGCGCGGGATGAAAACCTGGGCTTTCGGAAAACTCGGGAGCCGGTTCGGGAACGATGGGCAGCAGAATGTTGATCCGCGTGCCGCGGTTCACCTCGCTCTGCACATGGATCAAGCCACCGTTCGAGCTCACGATGTCGTGCACGGTGGCCAGTCCAATGCCTGTTCCCTTGCCCGCTTTGGTGGTGAAGAATGGCTCGAACAGATGTGCGCGAACCGACTCATCCATACCGAGGCCGTTATCTTCGACCGCGAAAAGCGCACAAGGCACACAGGTGGCCCCGGAGTTGTTCTCGCCCGTGCCGGGGAGAATCTGCATCTTGCAGTGGCCGGTCTCGACGGAGATATGTCCGCCGCACGGCAACGCATCCCGGGCATTGAGCACGAGATTCAGCAGGACCTGCTGAGCCTGTACCGGATCCATCTTCACCAGTCCCAGACCGGAATCGAGCTTCAGCTTCAACTCGATGTTTTCTCCGATCAGCCGGACGAGGAGGTTGCGCATACCTTCGGCAACCTCATTCAACGAAACCGGTCGAGGCGACGATTTGTTGGAGCGAACCACCGTTAGCAGTTGCCGAACCAGGCCCGTCGCCTGCAATCCAGCCTTGCGGATCTCTTCCGCATATTTCCGGGCCCGGTCGGAAGGGCCAAGCACAGACATCAGCAGATCGCAGTACAACAAAACTCCGGTCAACACATTGTTGAAATCATGCGCGACTCCGCCCGCCAAACGGCCAACCGTCTCCAGGCGCTCGGCCTGCTGCAATCGCTGCCTGGCCAATGCGACGCCGGAGAGATCCTCTAACATCACGACCGCACTGTCCGGCCGACAGTCCGCTACATGAACTGCCCAAACCGTCCAACGCAGTGACTTGCTTTCAGTTCCCCAGGCCGCGCATTCGATTTGGAAACTTTCCCGCTTTCCCTGAAATAGCTCGGAGATGAGTTGCCGGCTTCCGGCTCCGACTTGAATCAACTCGGGGAGAGCGCACGAAATCTGACTCGACGGCATTCCCAGCAACTCATCGAAAACCGAATTCCTGGAGGTTACGTTTCCTGGTCGGTGGCACAGGGCGAGCCCGACGGGAGCGCGCTGCAGGAGCGACGAAAACTGCATCTCGTCCGACGACTGCAAGATTTCTGCTACGGCACTCATAATCACCACTCTGCGCGGGAACTGTTCCGAAAGGAACCGCCATTGCGATGGCCGGATACCTACGTTTTCCCAGAACGGGAATCGAACGCCTCAGATGTTCCTCCCGTTCCGGCTCACTATAAGGAGATCGACCCATGTGTGCGAAAGGGCAGATGTCACTAAAACGGGAAAATCTTCTGTGGAAAACTTTTCGGTGCAGGAAATAAAGGACTTATTGGCTGGTTTTTGATGAGGTGAGATGCAAAAAAACTGGGTCCTTCAGGCGAAAGGTCATACGGCGCCCCTTCTCGAGCCGAATCGTGTCCGAAACGGTGTCCGCAGTGGGTAGCGGCCGAGCAAAAAGGCTGGCCGTTTGGATCGGCACATCGAACCCATCCACTCGCACAGAATCGAGGGTGAGGCGAACAAAGCCGCGATCGGGCGTGACTGTCGATGTATGGGCGGTTTCGATACGGCCAGAGACGATTGCGTCGCGGGGAATCAGCGTGCTCCCTTCAACCACTACTGGCTCATCTAGAAGCGCTTCGAATGATTCCCTGGATCCGATTCCGGCTACCAGTGGAACCTTCAGACGGACGGTGACGAGGGCTCCAGCTGGAAGAAGCGGCGAGTTTTCGAACGGGGGGCCGGTTCCGGGAACATCGTCGGAGGAATAACCCTGCAAAGCGGTATCAGCGCTGCTGGTTTTTTGACTCTGGAATGGAGTGGTGCTGGTCGGCGCTGCTGCTTCCCCAGGTAAGTTCGGGGTCCGACGAGAGCACCCGACCGGCAGCAATATCAACAGGATCGTCGGTAGCAATGCGCGAGATGGCCTGCCCATCTGAGACATATTCAGACGCGTTTCTATCCAGACGAAGTGGCAACCCGAATACCAGATACCGTGCCATCAAATCAGAGACTTGGCGATGGCACTTTCGTGGCGTTGTGTACATTTTTCGCAAACCTCGTCTTTTCGCCCGAGGCACGGCCTACCCGGCAATCAGTGATTGTTGCGGAACCCAGCATCGAACGGGCGTGTTGGGACAAGGCGAAAACAGTGTCGTAGGCGGGGGTCCCACTTCTGGCAACTTCGGCCAGAGGTGGGTCACCCGGAAGGCGGCAGCAGATAAAAAAGCGGGAGGAAATGATCCTCCCGCTCACAATCCTTTCAGTTTCCGGAGTCTTCGATTACGGCTTCTTCACCGGCTTCTTCGGCGCACGCTTGGTGGCCGCCGGCTTTTTGGCTTGACCTTCACGCCCGCCAATCAGCGTCAGGGCATCGGCGGCGTTGAACGGGAACTGGCGCACTGAGGTCTCGGTCGTGCCGCCCGCATTCAGCGTCACGTCCACACGGCGATTACTCGCCATGCGGATGACCTCAATTCTTGTCAGCGCTCGCCTCTTCTCTTCCGTCGTCAGTTCTGTGTTCTGAACGACGGACTCTTTCACCTGGTCGGTAGTGAGATTGCGTTCGGAGCCAAACGCCTTGGTGTCAATCGCAGACTCAGGAACACCCTGCTCGACCAGGAAGTTCTTTACGCGGGCAACACGGCGCTCCGTGAGAACCTGGTTGAAGGCAGCGCTTCCGCGATGGTCGGCGTGACCTTCCAGCGTCAGATGCGCGTCGGGCTTGACTTCACGGTACTTCTTGAAGTCCGTCGCAAGACCGTTCAGCGTTTGCTGCTGGCTCGGCAACAGCCCGCCCGCCGGATCTTTCGCGGTAGGCTGAGCCGTCGGGAAGTAAACGCTGTGCAGCGCCAGCCGGGCTTCGAGTGCTTTGTCGACCGGCGGCGGCGGATTCTGAATCGTAACCTGCGTCGAAGCCTGCGAGTTCAATCCACGCGAGTCCGTGCAGTTGGCCGTAATCGTGACCGAACCTGGTGGGACTCCAGAGGTATTGAGGGTTGCAGAATTCCCACTGCCCGAAAGCGTCCCGAGAGTGGAAGTCCAGTTGGCAACTGTTACCGGTACACCGTCGGGACTGGTGCAATTGGCGGAAACGTTCACCGCTCCGCCAGGCGTCAATTCCGTCGGATTCGCGGAGAGGCTCATTGTCGGCGGATTCTTCGGGGGAAGCGGTTTGATGGTGTAGTTTGCCGAACAACTAGCCTCGGTCCCCTTCTTAGCCCTGGGATCGGTTACGTGCGCCGTGACCGTATAAGCGCCGGGCGGGACATCGTTGGTGTCGATACTGGCCGTCGTATCCTTTCCGGTTACCTTGCCGCCATTGCCGCTCCAGCTATAAGTCACGGTGTGCTTGGGATTGAAATTGCTCGCCGTCGCGGAGGCCGTAATCGGTTCGCCAACCATGACCTCGGTCGGTTGGACCGAGCAGGCAGCGATGGGGGCGGGAGCCTCAGCTCCGCCGAAAGTGAAAACGACACCTGTCCGCAGTCGCACACCCTCCATCGCCGGACGCCTTAGGTTCGGAAAATCTGGCCCTGCTAACTCGGGAAAGTGATGGTGCGCCCACATGTAATCCGCCTGGAAGAGGCGAATCGCGAACACCTTGGTGAATGCAATATCCATACCGCCGCCGAGAAGGACACCCACGCCGTTGGAACGGGTGGGAATATCCTGGACCGCCAAGCGGTTGTAGCTCGCAAGGCCGTGCAGGAAGAAATTCACACCTTCGTTGCGCCACATGAAGCGCGGACCACCAGAGATGGTAGTGTCATAGTTGCCGGCCTTCGTGCTATATCCGAGGTCGACTTCCAGGCCCCAGTGAGGGTCAACGTTGTAAGTCAGAGCGCCGCCAATGCCTTTTGCCATATCCGGCACGAGAAACGGCGTTGGGTTACTGGGATCACCAAACGCAGTTGGCGTCGTTATGTTGGGGTGCAGCCATTGATATCCGGCGAAGATATCCCACTTGGGAGTTGATTCATTCTGCGCCGCCGCGGGTCCGGCGGTCACTAGCACGGTTAACAAGGCAAGGACACACGCCAAAGCAACGCGGGTCGCGCGGCCTGAGCTGCTGATTTCCATGATTCCCTCCAGAAATTCGATCAACGGCTGAACGCCAGTGCAGCAGACCTTCAGCGGAAAACAACCGGGAAGAATAACTCCTGAGTATCGGGAGCCAGAATTCTATCTCATAGTAATCGTGTACGGTGCGGACCTTGCCCGGAGGGAACCCGGCCGCGTATTGTTGGGGTCTGGCCCGTGGGCCTTCGGCCGCCGGCCCTGCGCATTGATGCCGCGGAGGAACAGGACAACAGCAAACGAATGAGCCACGAAAAGTTATTGATCGTAGAAGACGAGGAGAACGAGCGTTCCGGACTGGCTGAACTGGTCACCTCCTGGGGCTATCGCGTCGAGACGGCATGCGATGGCGCCGAGGGACTGGAGAAAGCCACGCAATGGTCTCCCTCGATCGTAATCACCGACCTTAAGATGCCCCGCATGGGCGGGCTCGAATTGCTCGGCCAGTTGGCTGAACAAGCGCAAACCATCGCCGTAATTCTGGTCACCGCCCAGGGAACGATCGACAGCGCCGTGCAGGCGATGCGCATGGGCGCCTACGACTACATCACCAAGCCCATCGACACCAACCGGCTGCGTACGATTATTTCCAATGCCTCGTCGCTTCTGGGCACACGAGCCGAACTCGAGGCCACACGCCGCCGGTTGCGAGACACCGGCTCGCTCGGGCGTCTCAGCGGCGCCTCCCGAAAAATGCAGGAAATCTTCCGCTTGATTGAGATGGTGGCGCCCAGCACCGCATCGGTGCTCATCACAGGCGCGAGTGGAACGGGCAAAGAGCTCGTGGCGCGAACCATCCACGAACTCAGCCCGCGCAAAGACCGCCCATTCGTCGCCATCAACTGCGCTGCGATTCCCGAAACTCTGATGGAGAGCGAGATCTTCGGCCACGAGAAAGGAGCATTCACGGGCGCGCTGGAACGGCGGACGGGCTGCTTTGAACTGGCCGAGGGTGGAACGCTGCTGCTCGATGAGATCGGGGAAATGCCGATCGGAACGCAGGCCAAGCTGCTGCGCGTTCTGGAAGATCGGAAACTGCGCCGCCTGGGAAGCAAAGTGGAGACTTCGGTCGATGTCCGCGTGCTCGCGGCTACGAACAAGATTCCCGACGAGGCCGTAGCACGAGGCGAATTGCGCAGCGATCTCTATTACCGGCTCAACGTCTTCAACATTCACATGCCGCCGCTGCGGGAACACAAGGAAGACATTGCGTCCCTGGTTCAACTTCTGCTGGTGGAGATGAGCCAGAAGCATGGCCGCAAAGTGACGGCAGTCAGCGAGGCGGTGCTCAACCAGTTCAACAACTACTCCTGGCCAGGAAATGTGCGCGAATTGCGCAATACGCTCGAGCGCGCGGTGATCGTCTGCGACACAGGCATGGTGGAGACCAAGCACTTGCCTCCAGGTTTCGGTCAGGCCCCGCTGCGTACCGCCGCCAACGACCCCGACGCAGTTCGCCTGGGCGTGGGCACGACGGTCGAAGAAGCCGAGAAGATGCTGATCTTGAAAACGCTCGAGGCCACCAGTAACAATAAGACGCGTGCCGCCGAAATTCTGGGAATCAGTTTAAAAACCCTCCACAATAAGTTGAAAGAATACGGGAGCACGGCGACGGAAGCCGCTGCCGGCAAAGAAGAGGTGCCCAGCAACTAGTCTGAGTCGTGCTGGGTCGTGTAGTCAGGGGCTCTGATCTCTCAAGATGCTGCGACGCAAAACAATCATCGTGCTGGCCATCACGTTGATGGTGACGGTGATGGTGACTGCGTTTTCCTATCTTTACCTCTCTCAGATTCTGCGGCTGCGAATCGTCAACGCCTCCGATACTGCCAACAGCCTGACGCATCAGTTGGCCTATGCCGCCAATAATGCTGTGCCCGATTTCGGCAGCACGAATATCGACACCAGGGATCCCGTAGCCCTGAAGCGGGCACTCACCGAATACGTACAGACCGACGTGGATCTTAACAACCTGTTGCAATCGGTTCCCGGCGACTGGAGGTACATCTACGATGTCGCCATCGTTGACGTCAACGGCAAGGCGCTGCTGCACACCAACGCAAGCCTGCTGGGCAAGGTCATCGAGCCTCGGCCTGATTTCGAGAAAGTGGTGCACGCTAATTTTCGCGAGCAGATTCGCCTGGTCTTCAGTCCGGCCGCCGTATATGACGTGACCTATCCTTTGCAGCTATTGAATTTCGAGCCCCGCCCCACATCCGCCGCCAGTGTCGCTCCCTTCGGCACCATCCGAATCGGAGTGCAAACCATCTTTCTCAAGAGCGAAGTGCAGACCCGGCTGATACGGGCGCTTTATGTCTCAGGTTCATTGATCATTCTGTCGTTGCTGCTCGCAGCAGGCATTTCGAATATCGCTCTCGGCCCGCTGAAAGTGATCAGCCGCAACCTCGACAGCGTGAGCGCGGGTGAGGCCGACCTGCAGAGCTCAGAATCCAAGCACGACGAGTACGGCCTGGTCAGCCTGAAGATCGCGAACCTGGGACGCCAGATTCGCGACAGCAAAGAGATATTCTCTGCCCTGAAAGATAACGTAGACCAGTTGATGTCCAAGCTGCAGGACGGCCTGATGCTATTCTCGCGCGATTCGCGAATTGTCCTGGTCAGCGCTCCCGTCGAATCCTTCCTTGGCCGCCCGCGCGGAGAATTGCTGGGACGTAGCGTGCAGGAGGTATTCGCCCGAGATTCTTTGCTCGGTGCGGCCCTGCTTGACGCGTTTGAGCGCCGCCGGACCATGTCGCAGCGTGAATTCGAGGTAGCCGGCGGAAAGCGCGTACAGGTGTCGCTGGATTTCGTACAGGAGAAGAATTCGCAGATCGGCGCTCTGATCATCATGCGCGACACCGAACCGGTGCGGCGGATCGGCGACGAAATCGAAATGTCGCGGCGCCTCTCGGCCAGCAGCCGCGTCACGCGTGGCGTGGCCCACGAAGTGAAGAACCCGATCAACGCTATCGTGCTTCATCTGCAGCTACTGCAAAACAAGCTTGCCCAGGAGGAACCGGACACGCGGCGCCACATGGATATCATTGACAGCGAAATCCGGCGTCTGGATCGCGTGGTGCAGACCCTGGTCGATTTCACCCGGCCTCGCGATCTTCACCTCGAAGAAACCGATCTCCGCAGTATGCTGGAAGACGTTGTGCAACTTGCCGTTCCCGACGCCGAGCAACACGGCGTTGGCATCGACCTTCACCTGGCTGAGCAGAGGCTGCCGGTGAAAGTCGACATCGACCTGATGAAGCAGGCCATTCTCAACGTAGTGATCAACGGGGTTCAGGCCATGCCACAAGGAGGGCGTCTGACCATCTCGGCAAGTCGCCAGAACGGCGTGGCATTGGCGGAAGTGCAAGACCAGGGCAAGGGGATTCCGAAGGATCTACACGATAAGGTCTTCGAACTGTATTTCACGACTAAGAAAGAAGGAAGCGGCATCGGGCTGGCGCAGACCTATCAAATTCTGCAGTGGCATTACGGCACGGTGGACTTCGAGTCCTCTGAGACCACCGGAACGGTATTCCGCTTCCATATACCTATTGTCGCGTCGGCGGCTCAAACTCACTCCGAATTCGCCGAGGATGCAGCAACCTCTCAGCGCGGAGATTAACGATTTCATGGGCCGCCGACGATTGGGTGGCCTGGCATCACTGCAGGGCGTAATATGAGTGGAGATCCGCGTTTCGGTGTACGGGACCAAGAATGACTCTGGCCGCTACCATCCTGTTTCTCGCTATTTTCTCACTCACGTCGGTAGATCCGGGGCTGCTGGCTCGTTCCAGGCCGTGGTCGGACTCGTCCGCGAATGCGCCAGTCGCGCAGGAGCAAAGTGCGCAGCATCCAACGCAACCGGAAACAACCAAGCCTGCCCCCGCTCAGTCGCCCGCCACGCAGGCGCCCGCCAGCAACACTAAAGCGAGCCCCGCGAAAAAAGTGCGCACCAAAAAGAACGTGGATCCCCCGGCCGCATGTGATCCCCCGCCTGCAAATTCGAACGCCCCGGGATCGAATTCTGCGACAGCATCGCCGCAGCCTGGCGGGGCACAGTCGTCGCCTGCCACTGACCCCCCGAAGAACTGCCCACCGGAGAAGACCATCGTTCGCCAGGGAGGAATCACGGAGCAAAGCATCCAGTTGTCTGGAGGTTCCGCCGGCGATCAGGCACAGAAACGGGACGCCGCCAATCAAATGATTACGGCAACTGAGCAGAATCTGTATAAGCTGACAGGCCGCCAGTTGAGCAACGCCGAACGGGACTCAGTGATACAGATCCGCCAGTTCGTTGATCAATCCAGAACGGCGCTGACGGCTGGCAATCTGGAGCGCGCACAAACCCTGGCTTGGAAGGCAAAACTGCTTTCCGAGGACTTGATCGATCCCAAGAAGTAATCAGCCCGCTTCGCCTGCAACAGCATGGCGGGCGGCTCACTTCGTCTCGCCCGACAGCCGAGGCGGCTGTCGCTACGTGATTTATTTGCACACCCGAAAGAAGGGTGGGGCACCCGAAAATGTCAGGTTGCTACTTCCCTTTTGCCCTGGCTGCATTCACCTTCGTCAGCAAGTCTTGCGACATCGATTGCATTGGTCCCTGAATCTTTACCGCTTCAGTCAGTACTTCGCGCGCCTCAGTGAGTTTGTTCAGCTTGCCGTAGGCGAAGCCCAGCCCGTACAAAGCGCGGGCATACTGCTGATCGTCTTGCCCCTTGACCAGCGCGGCTGCAGCTTTGAGTTCGGGAATTGCGGCTGTCGTCTTCTCTTGCTTCAGATAAGCCCAACCGATGGTGTTGTGCGCCGCACCCGCCGAAAGCTTGTGCGACTTGTCGGCATCGGGCGCGTCCGGTTTGGCCACTTCGATGACCTTCTGCGCGTAGCTGATAGCCTTCGCCGAGTTACCAGAGTCCCCGTAATAGCCCGCCAACAGTAGCAACGCCAGCATCGAATTGGGATCGTTCGACAGCATTTTCTCGCCGAAGGCGACCAGGCGTGCCTGATCGTTCAACTGGCCCGGCCCCAGCGTGTACACGGCGTAATTCGAAACCTTGTCTCCAAATTGCGAGTCAGGGTAGGCTGCAGAGAACTTTTCAATCTCCGTCATACGACTCTTGGGATCAGTCTCGGCCGTGATGACATTGAAGCCGCTGGTCTCGAGAAATTCGCAGTTGTTCTGGGTCGCATTCTTCTCGTCGGAAACTTTGCGCGCGAAGTCCTCGTCGCTCGTGCCTTCCGGCTTGGCCTGCTTGGCGATGCTATGGCAGACTTCTCCGCCTTTGGCGGCATAGTCCATGGCTTTGGCGTTGTTCTTGGCCTGCATCGCCGTGCTGGCTTGCGAGACCAGGATATCGAGATTATGCGGCGATCCCGCGAGCGCCTTGTCTCCGTACTCCAGCGACTTTGGCAAATCGCCGCTGCCCTGGTAGGCCTGGGCAATCTGCCAGTTTCCGTAGGCAACAGCCTGTGGATTCGAGGAAAACTTCTGGACGAAGTCCTCGTACATAGCCAGTTTCTTGGAATTGTCCTGCTCGTTGGTGATGGCCTGCAGAGCGTGGTCTTCATCAGTTCCTGCGGCAATCACGATCCGTTCCACCTGAGCTTGTGCCTGGGAAATCGAGAACGCAATGACAAGAAGTATGGCCAGCAGCGGTCCGATGCAGCGCTTCATGGCAAGCCTCCGGAATACGCGAGAGATGGATGAACTCCCGATCAGGAGCGAATCCTAGCGCTGAACGCCGCTCGACGCAAGGGCCAGCATCACGGACAAAGGAGAGGCTGACCAGGCAGGTGAAGGAGACTGTAATTTTGATTGCTGATTGTTGATTAAGACCCAATCGCAAACGCTTTTTGTTTTCAATCAACAATCAAAAAACAATCGACAATTAAGTCCTTGCCGCCCTCCGTGGTGAATTCCCGCCGCGTCCGCTAAAGTAGAAAGATGCGTGCGAGCTTCGGCCAACGTTCCCTGCGATTTGTTTTTGCGGCCAACCTGATTTCGATGGTGGGCAGCGGGATGAACTCGTCCGCCGTCGCCTGGTACATCCTGAAAGCCACGCACTCCGAGATGGCTCTAGGCACGTTCGCCGTCCTGCAAACTCTTCCGGCCATGCTGATGCTTCCCTTCACCGGCGTAGTCATCGACCGCGAGGACCGGCGCCGGCTTGTCATGTGGCTCGATGCACTCCGCGCAGTGATCATCGTGATCGTGGCCATCCTCGCCTTCCGCGGGCAGGTCAAAGTCTGGCAGCTTTACCTGATGAACACCCTGGTCGCAGCGGGGTTCTGGATGTTCTGGCCGACGATCACCGCGCTCATTCAGGAACTCACGCCCGAGGGCCAGTTCGTCCAGTCCAATACCTTTCTGCTCGCCGGGGTGCAGGGAGGATTCTTGATCGCCGGCGCGATCGTGGGATTCATCTACGATCACATCGGCCTGGGCGGCGTCCTGATACTTGACGTGTCCACCTACGTGGTTTCGTTCCTTTGCTATTTCGCCGTGCGGAAGGGAAAGCACATTGTGATGCGGCCTGAGGAAATCAAAGCTGACCTCGCGGCCGCCGAGACCCAACTCGCCCGCTTCTGGCGTGAGATGAAAGAAGGGCTGCATTTTCTGCGCGATCATCGCGCCGTGGTCATGCTCGGCATCAGTTGGGCGCTGTTTCTGGGCGCCATGGTGACCGGTGTCGTCGTGACTCCATCGCTAAGCGATCGCGTGTTTCATGAGGGAGCTAAAGGTTACGGCTGGCTCAATGCCGGATGGGGCACGGGGGCTTTCATCAGTGCGTTGTACGCTCCGCAGATCATCGCCCGAATTGGCGGGCGGCGCGCCATCGCCTTCTCCATGGCGCTGCTAGCGGTGTGCGTTGCGTTCGCGCCCATCTCCGGATTTTTCTTTCTCGCGATTCTTACATACTTCCTGATGGGATCGGCGCGCGGAGTCGGCGGTGTGGCCATGAATACGAGCCTCATGGAAACGGTCCCCAAGCATCTGATGGGACGCGTTCAGAATGCCTTCTATTTCAGCGGAACCTTCCTGCAACTGGTGCTAGCCATTTGTGTGGGAACCGTCGCGCAGAAAGTGAGCTTGGTCGTCGCATTCGCGATTCTCGGCTCCGTCTATGCGCTGTCGTTTGTGGCATCAAGCTGGCCGATAAAGGAAGCGGTTCGCGAAGAGATGGCCGCGAACTGATGATTCCTGTTTACGAGAGGCCTTCTGCGCCCTTAGCGGAGGTTCTCCGCGGTC
>QIAL01000327.1 GCA_003225535.1 Acidobacteriota bacterium
TGCTGGACCCAGTCCTTTAGCTTCTCTTCCTCTTCGTAGCGTTTACGGCCGCGCTCGCGGGCCTCGATTTCTTTCTTGGCTTCCCAACGGGCGACGAAGCGGGCTTTCTTGGCGGCCTCTTCTTCTTTCTGTCGGATCTCCTGTTCGACCTCGTCGACCTCTTCTTCCTCTACTTCTTCTTCGAAGTCTTCGTCGTCCCAGAGATCGGTTTTATTAAGGATGCTGTCGGCCGCGTCGCGCGGGTCGAGGATGACCTCGTGAACCCACGGTTTGAAGTTGGTCTGACGCAGGTTGGTGCTGGCGGTTTGCAACGCATAAAGAAGGAGGCTGGCGGTCTTGTG
>QIAL01000282.1 GCA_003225535.1 Acidobacteriota bacterium
GAGCGCGCCGCATAGCTTCAATTGCCCTCGGAGAGGGGCCGAGTGGATTTTCATTCGAATCGAGACGGATGAGATGCGGCTCTGGAGCCACTGATCTCGTCGGAACTCCCGGCTGGTAGCCGCCCATCTCCCGCGCCGGTTTGGTTACGAGATCGAAAAATCGGCTCATCCTGGGATTTCGCCTTAACGCTTTTTCTCGCCACCAGCGCTCGCAGACTTCAACCGTTGCACTTCTTTCAGCGTCAGCGAGCGGTACTCCCCGGGCGGAACGTCGAGCGTCAGCGGTCCATAACGGACGCGCTTGATCTTCTCCACGTGATGGCCCACGGCTTCAAACATGCGCCGAATCTGGCGATTGCGGCCTTCGATCAGCGTGATCTCGTACCACGGATTGGCAGCTTGCTTCACAATGCGAACTGCGGCCGGACCAGTTCTGACGCGCTTCCCGTCATCCGTCGCAATGGAAATACCGCCGCGCAGTTTGGCAATCGCTTCCTCGGTTGGTGTGCCGGCCACTTTTACCACATAGGTTTTCGAAACGTGCGACGCCGCTTTCATCAGAAGATTGGCAAGCTCGCCGTCATTGGTCATTATCAGCAGGCCTTCACTGGCGTAGTCGAGTCGCCCCACCGGATACACGCGCCCCTTGACGCCGCGGACCAGGTCCATCACAGTAGGCCGCTTCTCGGGATCGTTCATGGTAGTGACGTACCCCTTCGGCTTGTTCAGCAGCAAGTACACGTGACGTTGTTGCTCGCGCTGCAACAGCTTCCCGTTCACCCGAATGTGATCGGTTTCCGCATCGGCCTTGCTGCCAAGTTCCGTGATGGTGGTGCCATTGACCTGCACGTGGCCGGACGTAATGAGTTCTTCGGCCTTGCGCCGCGAGGCAACTCCAGCAGCCGCGATGATCTTTTGCAGGCGTTCGAGAGGCATTTGAGAACCGTGGAAGATCAGCCCTTTCAGGGCCGCGTCAGGGAGATTTTAGTGACCAGGGCTTGGGCCCTCATCTAGTCAACCGGCTTTTTCTTCGGTTACATGCTCACTCGCCGTCTCCGCCGGCTGAGTGCCGTCTGCCGTAGTCGCTGGCTGGTTCACCGCAGCGGCTGCGCTCTCCGCCGGAACCAACTCCTCCTGGAATGACTGCGCCACCAACTTCTCGAACTCCTCCATGCTGGGCAATTCGTTGACGTCCTTCAACCCGAATCGCATAAGGAATTCCTTGGTGGTCTTGTAAAGAATCGGCCGTCCGATCACCTGCTTGCGCCCTGCGGTGGTGATCAGCTTGCGGTCAAGCAGAGTGCCAATGACGCCGCCCGAATCGACGCCGCGAATGTCATTGATCTCCGGTACGGTGACCGGCTGCTTGTAAGCAATCACGGCCAACGTTTCGAGAGCTGGCAGCGACAGCCGGACCGGCGGCTTCAGACTCTTGGCGAACGCCCGCACAACCTCGTGCTGTTCGGGCTTCGTCGACATCCGATATCCGCCGGCGACCTCGCGGATCTCCACCCCGTGGTCGGGTGATCCATATTCACCGACAAGTTCCAACAGGCTGGAACGTACGCGCGACTTGATCTCCGCCGGGTCAGAAACGCCGTCTGCCGCAACGGAGTCCTTGACCAGCGCCGTGATTTGCTCCAGCGTGATCGGAGTCTCCGCCGCGTAGATAATGGCTTCGAGTTGAGCTTTGAGTGACATCAGTGATCAGTACCCAGTGCCCAGTATCCAGTCGAATCGTCGCCGTATTGAAACTGGCAACTGGCAACTGAGTACTGGCAACTGCTTTTCATCTCCAGTCGTCCCTTACCGCCGCACGCTCGTTCATCACTTCTTCAAAATGTGAATGTTTGCGAACTGCGATCTCGCCGAACAATTTTTCCTGCCGCACCTGAATCGCCTGCAGTCTCACCAATTCCAGCAGCGCCAGGAACATGCACACCAGCGCCTGCCGTGACGGAATCCGCATCAAGAGCTGTTTCAGCTGTATCGGACGGTCCTCGAGCGACAACCGCCGGTGCAGATAGTCAATCATCTGCCCGACGGTCACCGTCTCTTCGTCCACATTGAGCACGGGACGAGTGCGTACCCGCTCGAGCACCTGCTGAAACGTCTTGACCAGATCGATCACGTCGGCGGCGAGTTCGGGCTCCGCGCCCTCAGCCTCGATGAAATTCTTGAGCGCGGGATTGGTCAGCACCGCCTCTTCGATCTGCTGTTTCTGCAAGAGCATCTGTGCCGCCGACTTGAACTTTTCATGTTCGAGCAACCGGTTAACCAGTTCGCTCCGCGGATCTTCCTGATCCTCTGCCGGCGCCATCGGATCGCGCGGCAGCAACATCTTCGACTTGATATGAATCAGCACGGCGGCCATGTAGATGAAGTCTGCCGCGATGTTCACATCCAGTTCTCGAATCTTCTCCACATACACGAGATACTGCGCCGTAATCTTTGCAATCGGGATGTCGTAAATGTCGATGTCCTGCTTGCGGATCAGGTCCAGCAGCAAATCGAGTGGTCCCTCGTAGACATCCAACACGGCAACCGCAAAAGGGAAGTCGCTCTCTTCTTTTTTCTTAGCCGCGTCCTTCGACTTCGAGTCGGTGGAACCGGTCACAATCACCGGTGAGACCGCCGCCCTCCCGGAAACGATTTTTGCTTCTTCAGTCATCTCTACTTATCTTGTCATCCTGAGCGAAGCGAAGGACTATGCACTCGCTCGCGTCGCAACCACTACTTTCCCGGCGCCTCGTACTCCAGCGACATCCCCATCGACGCGCGCACATCCTTCATCGTTTCACCCGAGACCTTGCGCGCCCGCTCCGAGCCAGCTTCCAGAATATCCCACGCCAGCTTGGGATTCTCCTCAAATTTCCTGCGCCGCTCCTGCATGGGACTCAGCAAGAGCAACAGGGAATCGGCGGCCCAACCCTTGCACTCGATGCACCCGATGCCCGCCGACCGACAGCCCTCATTTACTTTTGCCATCGTCTCTTTGCTGCTGAAAATCTTGTGTAGATCCCCTACCGGACACACATCGGGATTCCCCGGATCCGACCGCCGTACCCGCGCCGGATCGGTCACCATCGTCTTCAACTTCTGCCGCACGACCGGCTCCGGATCGGCCATCATGATGGTGTTGCCATACGATTTCGACATCTTGCGCCCATCCGTCCCGGGCAACTTCGCTGCGGGTGTTAGTAAGCTC
>QIAL01000330.1 GCA_003225535.1 Acidobacteriota bacterium
CCAGGTTCCCGTAGTGTTCCATGTTGTGTACGTTGCTGAAATTCAGTACGCCAAGTTTTGGCGTATCGGTTCCGAATAGCTTCACGATTTGACTCCCGGACGCGTCTGTCATTCCATCGTAAGCTTTGTCGCAATAGGCGAAGGCGGTTTTGAGAGCGGCGATCAGATCCGCCTTGGACGTCTTGGTCTGCTCGATCTTCGGCTCAGGATTCTTCTCGTCGAGCGCTTTGGAACAAAACAGGTATTGGGCGTCAGCCAGGTGCCCAATGATCTGGCCGTAGCTGCGGACCGAATCGGTGGGCTTGAAGTTGTAATTCTCCCCGGGCATTTTTTCGACGGAGCGGAGCAGAATGTCCTTCTGGAATCCGTAGACGCGCTTAGTGAACGCGCTGAGCGGATTCTCCTGCGACCAGGCGGCGACGGGCGCAAGAAGGCAGATGCAGATCAGGAGCTTTCGCATGGACTTTCCTCCGCGACAACGATACACGAGTCGACCCGTTCTTTGTCGGCGCGAGAGTTGGGTGTGATAGGTGACAGCGTATTTGTCTAGCCCAGTCTCAGTCCGCAGAGGATTTGTTAGAATTTTGTCCGCCACTTCGTTGTGGCGCTGTGCGCCATGCAGAACTCATCCCATCTGTTCTCAACAGTTATTGCTTACGATAGTTAAGAATGGCAAGCCCCGGCAGGTTCGTCCCGCCCTGTCAGATCTGACAGTAGCAGCTAGACTTCCCCAAGCTTAGGCTACTGTTCCGTTCAGCCCAACTATTATGGATAAATTCTGGCGCTCAGCGGTGCAATGTCTAGTTGCGTGCGTGGCCCCTGCATCCCTCACCGTAGTCTGCTACCGACTGCATTTCAATCTCGCTACCGCCACCCTCCTCTTTGTAATTGTCGTGGTGCTACTGTCCCGCACGGGGAGCTTTGTTTCATCAATCCTTTCCTCCATCGTCGCGGCTCTCTGCTTAGCACACCTTGCTCCCCCCACGTTCTCGTTTCGGGTTGACGATCCGCTCGATGATGTCGCCATCCTTGCTTTCTTCATCACTTCGCTGATCATCGCTCGCCTGGTATCCAGTGTGCGCAAGCAGGCGGAAGATGCGATTTCCAGCGTGAGTTCCAGTGTGATTGAAGCAGAGGAACGGGAGCGTCAGCGGATCGCGAGAGACCTTCACGAAGACATTGGTCAACGTGTGACTATGTTGGTAGTTCAGATCGAACAACTCAAAGCAGGCTCTCTCAACGGGGTTGAAGTGCCGAGCCGGATTGACGCCTTACTGAAGCAAAGCATAGAGCTATTGAATGATGTCAAAACCTTGGCACACGAACTATACTCGCCAAGACTGGAATATCTTCATATCGCAGCGGTCATGAGAAGCTTCTGCAAAGACTTCGGTGAGCAGAAGAGGGTGGAGATTGGCTTCAGAAGCCACAGTTTACCCAACCTCGTACCGCCCGACATCTCCCTTTGCCTCTTCCGCGTGCTACAGGCAGCCCTGCACAACGCGGTGGAGCATAGCGAGGTGCGGGAGTTCGAGGTGCAATTGAATGGAACGTCGGATGAGATTCATCTCACGGTCAGTGATCGCGGCGTGGGCTTTAATCTCGAAACGACAAAGACGAGCCGAGGGCTTGGTCTGAACCACATGCGGGCGCGGCTGAAACTCGTTAAGGGCAGTTTTTCCGTCACCTCCCAACCCAAACGTGGTGCGACGATCCATGCTCGCGTTCCTCTTAGTTTGGGGAGCGACTTCATGGGTGTGGTGGCGCGGCAGCTGTCGTAACATCTCGATTGCACTCAAAATGCCCGGAACAGGGCCTCTGAGTGTAATGGCCGGTTCTCGTCAGCCATAAAGACGGTGGCGACAGACGCGCAAAAGATGGTGGCATGCCCTTCGACAGAGACCCCCCGACACCTACTTCCAGACATTTGTGATCGGAGTGGCCGTGGCGGCTTTGCCCAGATACGGCAGCTTATACATCTGCTCGATCGTGCGCAGCACATTGTAGTGATTGATGGTCTGTGTATACTTGCCCGGCTTGACCATCGATCCCACAAACAGGGTCAAGATGTGGTTGCTTGTCGTAAAGTCGTCTTCGTCAAATGTGACGATCAGAAGGCTGTTGTTGTTGCGCGCCCACGTGACGTAATTCATTAGATGCTGCTGAAGCCAGGCATCGCCCTGCTGAATCGAGCCATCGTGCATGTCATCCATCAGATCGGGAATGACGAACGACACCGTGGGCAGACTCGCGAAGTTGCTGGACGGAAAATAACTGAATGGTAGACTATCCGTCGATTTGCCGGTCGAGAAATCTGTCCAGGGCACATGCTTGCGCACATACTCGTGGTATGAGCACACCATGGAACCGACCGACGGCAACTCCTCCGAGTAACCCTTGAACGTCTTGCTCGCCGCAAGCAACTGGCTTTCTAAAGACCCGGACGAGAACGTCAACGGGCAGTTATCGGTAGTGACCCCATGGGTCGAACCGGAAAACAACGCGAGATAGTTCGGCTCACTCGGATGGCTGACTCCATATGAATGCGTAAATACCGCTCCCACTGAAGCCAGCGTGTTGATGTAGGGGGCCTGCGAGCTCCCCATGATTTCCGAGTAGCTGTGATTCTCTTCCATAACAACGACGACGTGGCTGGGCGAGGGAATTGTGGTTTGCGCCACCGTCATCTGACAGGCGATCACGACAACGACGAACAGATAGAGCTGCGGGAGTTTTACTGGGAACATCTGATTCTCCTATGAGGGCTTCGGCGAATCTAGCCAGCATCTACTTGCCAAGCAAGGGTGCTGAGCCACTCAGAGGTTGTAAGCCTGTGTAGTTATGAGGATTGCCTGATCATGCGCTGTCCGCATCCGGAGCTGAATCTACTGGAATAGCCTGGTTAGGCGCTTTCCGCAGTGGCGCGCTTCGTTTCGGCCTCGAATGTCAGTTCCAACTCTGTGCCCGTCGGAAGCGACATCGGTGTACCATCAACGTCCATGAAGCTGTTCTCAATTCGAATTTCCCGAAACAGGTCTTCCCCTTCGACTACTGCGATCTCAACCCTGTCAGGTTCACCAGCAGTGTAAGGTTTTACTACCTTGTTCACTTTTGCCGGAACTGTCTTCCAAGGTTTATTGCGTTGCCAGACCAAAGCCGGAAATTGGTGAAAACGACGCCGTTCTTTTCGCGCGATGAGTTCGCTCATCTCATGCAGCATCGCGACGAACTTCTTATAGTCCGTTTCTTCCTGAATCCCAATGCACAGACTGTTCATTCGATTGCGCTCTTCTGGGGTCATAGGCCATGCCCTTTTGATTGCGACACACGGATCAGCGATGATGGTACCCGGGTAGCACGAATGTGCCGCTTATAATGGGTCGCAGTCTCGCGTCAGTCAAGAAGAATCTAACCGGGTGCTCGACTTGATGCCAATGCACGCAGAGCCAATTCTCCGTTGCGCTTACTGCAAACTTGCGAATGGATTCCACCCAAATGATAACGCGCGCGGAGGGATGGTTGCAGTACGAGAGTTGCGGTCACAATGCGATGCCGCTGGACCCTGAGTTTGAAATGCGCGTGTGTGAATTGCGAAGGCCATACCAGCCCACTCGTCCCACCAACTGAGTGAAGTCTCCGACCAGAGAATGGGAGTGAAGTGCCCCCGTGCTCGGAACGGTTTAAGGACTTGCGGCGAATTTCCCCGAGCCTACGCGATCTCATTCATTGACTCGCAATTGGGGATGGGGACATGGCCAGCGACGCAACTACAAGGACACTACCTTTTTCCGCCTAATCGAGTAAGAATGCTGACGCCCCCCGCTTAGGAGGGCACGGGATGAAAATCCGCTCTTCACCCAGAGAACTGCCAGGTGGTAATGAAGTCTGGCGCGTGCTCGGCCAGAGGGCAAGGACCTCATCTACTGCGCCGACGAAACCGTCGTGTGCCGGGGAAATGTCGACGGTGTCGTCGGCGGGCGGCCGGTGGCAGATTTTCTCCGGATCGAGGAGACTCTCACTTGAACGCGCATGGCGACTGGCGCAAGGCACGACTGGGAGATCGTGCGCAGTACCCACATTCGACATCCAGGTTTGACTTCGGGGTTAAAGCGATTGGAGAAGAGAAGCGACCAGCAAACCCGCGCCGAATCCAAAACGCGGCTCGTTGAGCAGATCAAGGGCTGTCTGCATTCGGGCGACTACGCTCGTGCCCTGGAGTCGTTGCGCGGCACTGCCGCCGATTTTCCGAACGACGCGCAGCTCTCCGAACTGGAAAAGCTCGCCCACGATGGCGTCAAGCGCAAGGCCGACGCGGACCGCCTGATCACCGAAAGCCAGGGACTGTTCGCGCAGCAAAAGTCCGCCGAAGCGATTCAGTTGTTGCGCCAGGCCTACGAGCTCGATAAAAACAATTCCCTTGCCCGCGCCATTCTCGCCAATGCCCTCGTCGAGCACGCGCAAGCCCTGGTCGAAAGCGATTGGCTGAAAGCGGAGACGCTGACCAACCAGGCGCTCGCCTTGAACCCCGCGCATCCAACGGCCAAAACGATCCTCAGCCTCATCGTTCGCAAGAAAGAAACCAGCTCTGTGGAGGACTGGGTTTCGCAAGCACGCAAGCTGCAGTCCTCCGGCGATCTGTTCGCGGCCCTGGCTTGGGTTGCTGAGGGAATGGCCGTTCATCCCCACGATCCCAAGTTGCTTCAGATACAGGATGCAATCCAGCGCGACCAGGACGCTCGCCGGCGCCAGGCCCGCCGCGGCGATTTGGACGACCTGCGGCGCATGCAGCGCGAGATCGAAGGGGCCGCGGACGTTGCCGCAAAACAAGCGATCGCCGAGCGCATTCAAGCCGTGGCCGCCAAGCATTGGACGGACGGCGAAATATTGTCCATCGCCAACGCCTTGCTGCTCCGCTTGGGATTGGTCCCCAAGGACAGTTCCAGTGCGTCGCCGCGCAGCAAAGGTGCGACCGTAATTCTTCACGTCCCGCGCCCCAGCGCTCCAAAGCCTCCACCTGCTAATACGAGCCCGGTTTTGCCAAGCCCGGTTCCGCCAAGTCAGGTTCCACCAAGTCCAGAACTGCCGAGTCAGGTTCTGGCGAGTCAGGGTTCGCCAATTCCGCCTCCACCGAGTCTAGCGTCGCCAAGACAGGTACCAGGAGGAGGCGTTCCCGCCGCCATTGTGCCGCCGACAGAAGTTCCGCCGAGCAAAGTCCCGCTCAGGACTGCACCCCGGGGCAAAGTCCGGAGAACTCCGCCAGAGCCGCAGCTCACCCCGTTGCAAGCTGCCCTCCTTCCTGCCGCCGAGCCCTCCGGTACGGCGGTCAAAGCCGTATCCCCATCGTTCAGGCCAAAACAGCCTACGAGGTCGAACTCCACAACGCTGATCCTCGTCGTCTCGGCCGCAGCGATCATCCTGTTCGCAGCGATTTTATTCTTTGCGCGAAGACATCAGGCTCCACCAGAGGCGAAGGCCCCCGCAGCCACTTCCGCCGTCCCAGAGCCAACAGTCTCCACGCCACCTGCCTCTGCCCCAACCATCTCCCCTCCCGCACAAACGGCTCCTGAATCATCTCAGCCTGCCGTGCCTCTTCTCTCCGACACCGAGGCCGGAAAAGTCACGCCCGATGATCGGCCGCCCGCCGAATCCGGTCACAACCTGGGGACGCTGCTTGTCGTGGCCGGTCAAGACGACGCCAGAGTTTTTCTCAACGGAAAACTTCAACGGCAACTCACTCATGCCGGAGAGGTGCGGCTACCGAATCTCGAACTCAAGGACTACGTTGTGAGAGTTTCTAAAAGCGGCTTTCAGGATCCTCCTCAGCAAAAGGTTCGAATTCGTAAAGGAGAAGAGGCCAAGCTTATCTTCAATCTCCAGCCGCAACCTCGCCTGGCCTCGCTGACCATCCAGGGCGGCGCTCCCGGAACCACGGTTCTCGTCGATCAAACTCTGGTCGGTACCATTCAGCCCGATGGCACGCTCTCCGTCTCCACCGTCAATCCTGGAGACCATACCGTCGAACTGCGCAAAGAGCGATTCAAGCCCCGGCAGTTCAAGAAACACTTCGTTGCCGGCGGAGCGATATCTCTCGCTGCCGGCGATGCCGCGCTGGAGGCCGCTCCCGGCGAATTGAAAATTACCTTCGCCCCCGCCGACGCCAAGGTTGCAATTGTGAAAGGCGACCTGCTGACCATAGTGAGCAGTGGTGTCCCGCTCAATCTTGCTGCCGGTACCTACACTCTTACGGCGCGCACCGCCGACAGGTTCACGCGCTCGGGTACGCTCGAACTCGTCGCCGGGCAATCGAAGACTTTGGATTTGTCTCTCGCTCCGAACGGCATGTCGAAGTGGGATGACCCCGGGGCCTGGAGGCGTGAGGGAGATTCTTTCACTCGCAAAGGCGGGGACTTCGCCCTGTACGGAGTCGCTCCTACTTCAGGCACCTTTATTTTTTCCGCGATGCTTACCAAGGGTCACCTGTTGCAGTGGGTGTTCAACTATACCGACTCCAAAAACTACGTCCTCTTCCAGATGGATGACAATAATTTCTACCGCAGCGTCATTCACAACGGGAACAAGACGGACGAGATCATCGTTCCGCATAAAGGCGAGAAGAAAAGTTTCCGCCCGCTCCACATCCGCGTTACAGCGACAGAGATCGTCCACCAGATCAAGCAGGGTAACAGCTGGACCGTCTTGGATCGTTGGACCCAGCCCGGCACGAATCTCAGCCTGGGCAAGTTTGGCTTTTACATATCCGGCAGCGACCAGGTAGTGCTCTCCAGCTTCGCCCACTACGCGGACCTGAACATCCGCTAGCAGTCTGCAAGCGAGCGCAGGTAGTCTCGCACCTCGACCTGCCCGAAGTATTGCGCGCCACCTTCGGCGGTTGAGTGGTAGAGATCGTCTTTGATGGATCGATCCGCGCCACGTTCAACCAGCAGCTTCACCATCGGCATGTGTCCAGATTGAGCGGCCATGTGGAGTGCAGTTACGCCTTGACCGTGCGTCAATCCACCGAAGGTACCTTTCTGGTTGATGTTAGCGCCGTGGTCCAACAACCACGCCACTGCCTCGGTGCGGTTGCGTGCTGCGGCCCAGATCAGCGGCGGTTATATCGCTCGTGAGATTCCCCGTTCCTGCTCCACTAAAGCCAAATGTCGCGTTCTGGTGCAATAGTCATTCCCGAGCCGGAATCAGACTTTGCGTTCTTGGTGGCGGGAGCCAGCACACTTCCAAAGTACCCAAGCTTAAGGGCTTTGAGTGCGAACCTCCTGGTTACGACAGTTGACCATCGCCGTGCCCAATGGTTCTGTGCTGGATAAGGCGCATAGCCTCAGTTTGGTAGGAAATAAGAAGCAGTAATGCAGGCGATTGCCTCCTCCATGGTTGCGCCGGCGTCTCGTAGAGGCTCAACCCAAAGCCGATGGAAAGCCGTCGGCTCTATCTGCAGAAGGATGAGCAGACGGTCCAAAGCTTCCAGTCGCCCCGAGGATTCGAGTTCCTCGTGGGCAATTCTGTCGTGCAATTTCTTACGGAGTCTTTTGATCTGTTCGGCGCTCGGCCACAGGGGCTCTTGGCTTTCCTCGGTCGCTTTCATTGTTTTTTCAAATCCTTTACTGCGAGTTGAGTTGGGGAGATTGGAACGGCAACATGGGTCCCCGAATATGAAAAGGGTAGCCCCTTTGGGTTTGAATGTCGTTGCGCCGAGGCAACCAGCCGGCATTTGAACTTCTGGGCAGGCTCCGTTGATTCGTTGGTCCGCACGCGTACTGAAAGCCCACCTCAGAAGAATCTTTATCTTTTTATCAAAGACTTACATGGAGGTCGTCAAACCGAAAGTATGGTTCGCCGTTTCGTCGCAAGCGAAAAATGAAAGTGACAGGATGGTCTGCGCAAATGTATTCGGCCTTTGTTGGAGCACGAGCTCCTGGCCTTGATGGAATGCGCTGCGCGCTCGTCCTATTTAGTTAGGGCCTTGGAAGGCTTTTCCGGTTTACAGGTCTCGAGAGCGCCGGGTTCGACCGTTGTGTCATCTCTAGTTCGCCGGCAGACCTGGCAGCAAATCATCAACTCCGCAGTCGTCGTTGGTCTGTAGATGTGGGAATCGCGAATGCGATTTCCAAGCCTGGCCTTAGTCAGGCGTCATCTGCAGGCCAGTCATGCTGTAGCTGCGCCGACCAACATGGGCGAGCGATAGGGTTCATTCTTGGCGAGCACGGCCAGGCCATGCGGGCCAGCTTATTCGCTAAGGCTACTGCGGCCACGTTGCTGTGGGTGCGGGTTGTGAGTTGGGCCAGCCATGCACTCAGACCGGAAGATTGCTTCGCGCTCTGTTGCAGAACAGCGCGGGCCCCTTGCACCAAGAGTCTGCCCAGGTAAGAGTTCCCCCGTTTGCTAATCCCCAGCAACTTTTGCTTGCCACCCGTAGTGTATTCGCCCGGGACGATTCCGAGCCACGCGGAAACCCCTCGCCCCTTTTTGAAAGCTGCTCCGTTGCCGATCGCGGCGATGATTGCGGTTGCCGTCACGGGTCCGATGCCAGGGATCGCTACCAGCCGTCGGCAGGCGTCGTTCTCGGCAGCTGCCTTGTTGTTTTACGTGCTGACCACGGGCAGCGTGTACGAACCTGAGTTTTCCAGTAATGTGTGCAATTCGGAGGCGAACTCGGTCATCAACAGCTACAACGCTTTGAGTAGTTCGCAGCAGCAGGACTTGCTCAACTTCCTGCGAAGTTTGTAAGGAGACATCGAAAGTCAAAAGCCCCACCCTGTCGCTCAAACCGCGACAAGGGTGGGGCACCCTCACTTCCTCAACCTCAGTTCGTCGCCCTCATGCCTCGTTGCTTCCCAAACAATTTTTGAATTCGTTTACACTCTGTGGCAGGTCATGCCTAGCATCACGGCGCTGCTGCATACACACAATGACGCCCTGCGGTTGGGAAGGGCGCTCGAGATGCTGTTTCCGTGCGATGAGATCGTGATCATTGATCATGACTCGAACGACGGAACCAGCGAGGTGGCGCGGGAGTATGGTGCAAAGATCCTCAGGGCCAGCCCGGGAATGGCTGACCTGCAAACGATGCGCGGGGAATGGATTTTCAGCCTGGATCCTCGGGAATCGGTGACGGAAGCGCTGGCGGCGAGTTTGTTCGAATGGAAGCTGGAGGCGATTCCGGCGAATGTGCGTGCGTTCTCGGTGTATCGACGGGAAGAAACGGTCGAGGGGTGGATTGCGAATCCGATTGCGCAAACGCGGTTGGTGAGGGCTGACTGGAGCCGTTGGGTGGGCAAATTTCCTGAGCGGGATGCCTCGGCCGTCGCTCTGGAAGGCGAGTTGCTGCACTTTGTGTTTCCGTGAGACAGGCAGCGGAGGCGAGACCCCCCGCCACAGGCGGCGGGACGCCGGCACTACGGGCGTTCCGGCGTTGGTCGGGAAGCAAGCCGCTGATTTCGCGACGATTCGGTCCCATGTTTATTTGGCGCTCACCCGTCACACCCGATTGTGATTTCCATCACATTCCTCTCATTAGAGCGGGCCTAAACTGCGCTGTTGTGGCTGTATTGGGCGCTGAAGCCCTGGAGGAATCGTATGCGTGTAATGAAATTCATCAGTGTGGCCGTAGGTGTGGCGATGCTGTTAACCCTCGCCATCGCACAACAGGCGGCAACCGCTCCGAGTACCCCGACTGTGAAGCATGTTCCGATCAATCGTGCTCCAATGAACTCGGGGAAAGATATGTTCAACAGTTATTGCGCCGTTTGCCACGGGACAGACGCAAAGGGCGCCGGCCCAGCGGCTTCGGCGATGAAGACGAACCCCGTGGACCTCACCGCTCTGGCAAAGAAGAGTGGAGGAAAGTATCCGGCGTCACATGTGGCCGCCGTCCTTCGCGGACAGGCGATCACCGCGTCCCACGGCAGTCAGGATATGCCAATTTGGGGCCCCCTGTTCTCAAGCATTAGCCAGGGGCACGAGGCTCAGGTGCAGCAACGGATTGTGAATCTGGTGGACTACGTGGAGACTCTGCAGACGAAGTAAGATCCGACAGTCGGCTTCAAGCGTCAGGCGTCAGGCCTCGAGTTCCTGGACTCAAGGGCCTGACCCGACGCCAAGATAATGCACTCCATTCCCTGACAGGGGTTTCGAGCGGGTTTCGCCCCCCAATTGCCGGCGAGAAGTGTAAGCCCCGGATGGTCAATGGCTTACTGGACCTTGGCCGCTTGGCCAGTGACTTCAGTACCTTAGTCCTTACCCGTGTGGTCGACTTATAATCCAACCAAGAACTGAGAATTCCTGCGTTCTTCAGGAGACGCTTGCGCGTTCGTGTAAGCCGATCCAGGGAGCGCGTTTCGAGACTGCGTGGATCCTGTTCTAGCAGCGGCGATTTTCGTCCTCGGGCTGGCCTTCGGCAGCTTTCTGAATGTGTGTATCTACCGGCTGCCGCTGGGGATTTCCGTAGTGACGCCGCGGTCGGCGTGCCCGAAGTGCAAGAAAGGCATCGCGCTTTACGACAACATGCCGGTGTTGAGCTGGCTGATTCTTGGTGGCCGATGCCGGCATTGCAAGGCGAAAATCTCGCCGCGGTATTTGTTTATCGAGCTGTTGACGGGCTTGTTGTTTCTCATTTGCTATTGGTATTTCGGAACTACGTTGTCGACGTTGAAATACTGCACGTTTGGCTTCCTGGTGCTGGGGCTGATCTTTACCGATGCGGAAACCAAGCTGCTTCCCGACAAGTTGACGCTGACAGGATTGGCGCTGGGAGTGGCCTTCAGTCTGTTTGTACCGGTCCATGATCTGGTGTCGCAGTTTCTTCCGGGGGTGATGAACCTGCCGTTCAGCGGGGACATTTCCTCGCGACTGTTCTCATTTCTCGACTCCTTGCTGGGGGCCGTGGTGGGAGCTGCATTCATCTACGGAGTGGGCGCGATCTATTTGCGATGGCGTGGTACGGAAGGCATGGGTTTTGGCGATGTGAAGTTGATGGCGATGGTGGGGGCGTTTCTGGGCATCAAGCTTACGGTGTTGACGATCTTCACCGCGTCAATCGTGGGATCGGTCTTCGGACTGAGTGCCGTGTTGATCGTGTGGCTGAAGCGAACGCGCCGTTTTGCCAAGCGATTTGCCGATGCGGCAGCGGCGCGGCGGCGGGCGTGGCAGTCGGCCCAGGTGGTCTACCGCAATTATCAGATGCCGTTTGGCGTGTTCCTGGGCAGCATGGCGCTGGTGGCGCTGTTTTTTGGCGACCGGTTTCTTCACTGGTATGGGAGGTTTTTCTGAAGATTCTGGCGAGTCCGGTGTTCCTGCGTGCGGCCATCGTGCTGTTCTGCGCAGGGTTTGCCTTTTTCCTGGCGCTGTTTCTCATGCGGCGGATGCGCAAGCGCATTGCCGAGGAATCGGAGATCCCCGACGGGGCGGCGCTTTCGCTCGATACTTTGCCGCTGCACTTGTACAACACCGTGATCCAGCAACTGAAGCAGCAGAAACATGAATTGCTGGTGCAGTCGCAGGCGGAGCAGCAGAGGGCGCGCACCAGCGAAAATTTCAGCCATGCCGTGCTCGCGAATCTTTCCTGCGGGGTGCTGGTGTTCGGGGCAAACGGGCTGGTGAAGACGGCGAATCCGGCGGCCAAAGCGATTCTTGGGTTCGCGTCGACAACGGGAATGAGTGCGGAAGACATGTTCCGCGGCGCCGAAGTTTATGGCGCGAAATCTCTGGCTGGCGTTTTTCCGGACGAGACCCGGGAGCCGGCGATCGGTATCGCCGCTGAGATCCATACAGTGCTTCGCGAAGGCATCAAACGTCGTCAAGTCGAAGCTGACTACAAGACGCCGGCGGGAGAGAAGAGGTACCTCGGCATGACGATTTCGCAAGTTCCGGCGGCGGATGGCAACCTGCTTGGAGTCACGTGCCTGATCAACGATCTGACGGAACTGGAGAATATTCGCCGGCAGCAGGAACTGCAGGGAGAGATTTCGGCGGAGATGGCGCTGCAGTTGCGGACGTCGCTTACAACGATCTCGGGCTATGCGCAGCAGTTGGCGAACAACCGAGATCCCGAGATGGCGGAGGAGATCGCAACCGACATCGCGCATGAGGCAGCGCAACTGGACCGGACTATCGGAGGATTTCTGACG
>QIAL01000466.1 GCA_003225535.1 Acidobacteriota bacterium
AATCGACCGAATCACGTGCTCAAGGGCATCTCGATCTCCCTCTTGCGCTTTAGCGACTTCCTCGTTCAGAGTCGGGTCGACCTCATTTGCTCCCATTCCTCTAACCCTCGCCCAGAATTGTGCTTAGCTTCCTGAGCTCATCTCGGAGGATGGCCGTCTGCTGAGACAAGGCTCCTTCCAATTGCTCCAGGGGAACCGGGGGAGCCAACAGAATAAAGCTGTAGACGACTCTCTCCGTATTCCGGGGCACCAGCCTCGAGTAAGCCACCGCCACGTTGCCGTCCGGAAACGTTATATACCAATCGATTGTGCCGTGTGGTTCGGAAGCCCTGACTTCCAAGCCCACCTCGACGGTCCCATTTGGAGTCTCCATGACCGCATGTCCTTCCCGGACCCCTTTGAAAGCGTGAGTCCATTCAGGCAGCTTGCTGGTATTCGCTATGTAATCGAAAGCGGCCTTTAAAGGTGCATTTAATTCGACAGATTCAACGGCAAATGCTCGGGCGGTCATCTGGGTGCTCATTTATCGTGCTCCTTCTACTGTTTAGACTGATGCAGGTGTCCAGGTGTGACAGCATTTCGTACTTTGCTTGTCGCGAAATGCCGCGAGAGTTCATCCATGCCGCGTTTCACCGGCTCCTGCGCCGTTTTTCCGGGCGCGCCGTTTGTAGGCGCCCCTGAACGGCCTTGTCGATGTCCGTTTTGCTAAGCGGATGGCGTGTCGCCTGCAGCATCAGGCGCTGGACAGGAAGAAACGCGAGAACGTATTGAGGATCGTCTAGACCGGATGCGTTGATGGAGCCTGTCACTCCGGTGTAAATCAGCGGCTTTCCGGCGGCGTTTTTTCCAGAGCCTTGTGCTTGCGCAACTTCAACCGACCCCAATGACAGAACGCAGGCAAACGCCCATACAAAATGAATTCGCATTTTGGATTGTCCTTTTGACATCGAAAGAGCCCCGCGGCCTCGCTGAATTCCTGCGGATGCAGCGCTCAGGAATCGGCCTAGCAAGGAGAATCTACGCTTGTCTCTTTCGTAAGTGTACGCTAACCTACGCTTCCCGCGTCTCATCGTTAGTTTCGCGTGTAGAAATTAAACTATTTCCTGATGTTGAGTGAGCTTACCCGGGTCCCTATGCTAGGCAGATAAGAAAGGTAATACTATGAAGCGTGGACTAAAGCCGCTGGCGCTCGCTAGTGAACTGTTTGTGGCCTTCCTATTAGCCAGTATTCCTGCCCGTGCCCAACACATGAACGAGAAAGACTCGCCGTGCGGAAATGTCGCAGTGACTGTAGACCTCTTTAATTGTCTTTCAAAGGCAAGGGATTCATCCGACGCAAAGCTCAATTCTCTTTACAAAACCCTTCGCAAGCGACTCGATGCGACGGATGGCGAGCGTCTCACCGTCGCCCAAAGATTGTGGATTCAGTATCGCGACGCAAACTGCTCGGCCGAACGCAAGCTCTACGAGGGTGGAACGGCATCGTCCGCGGCATATCTCGCCTGTCTTGAGGCGATGACCAGAGCGCGTACCAAAGAACTCGCAGTCACGTACGCGGTGAAATTGAAGTAGCGATCGATAACCCCTTTTACCTCAAGCGACTTTTTCAGCAGCCTGCTACAAGGAGATTCGCACAAATGTTTCGATTGATGTGCTGTCTATCGTCTTTGATCGCCCTCTTCTTCGTTCGACATGCGCTTGGCTCGCAAGAGAAGGTGCCCAACTCAGCCGCAAAACCGCTCGCCCCATTCGCCGTCTTCATAGGAGACTGGGATTGTGCGGGAACGTTTGCTAGTTCCGGCAAATCGATCGCGGCTCACCTCAGTTTCAAATACGACCTTGACGAGCGGTGGATTCTCTTTCGCCACGACGACAAACCCCCGTTTTCCTATCACGCGCTTAGCGAATGGGGCTGGGACGCTGCACACATGGAATTTGCCATGCTCGTCCAAGACTCGACCGGCGGCCTGCGTTCCTTCCGCTCGGCGGGGCTCCGAGAAAGGAAAGTCATTTGGGAAGGAGATGCCTTACAATCCGCGAAACCGGCGGATCAACGATTCGTCTTTGAGACGATCGACTCAACCCATTTCCAAGTCAGCTATTTTCGGCAAACGGACGGCAACTGGAGGCTGGTCGACTCCAGTACTTGTTCGAAGTGAATTGCCCCGACTTTTTGGAAGCTCCGCGTCCAGTAACCAAGCTCTCTCGGGCCGTGGCGCTATCCCAATTCGCACAATCCGGCGGAGTCGTCTCGAAGACATCAGCCTTGTGCTACTGTGCTTTTTACGATGACTGCGCCCGCGGGTTCCCCAATCCAGCCGACTCTCTCAACAATTCGAGAAGCGCAACAGTTTTTGGCGACGCATTTTCCGCCGACCCGCCTGATTGCGGCGCCTACCATTTCTCGGCCAGTCGCGAAAGCATATTTGAAATTGGAACTGGAACTGCCGACCGGGTCATTCAAACCTCGCGGAGCCCTATGGGCGCTCACCATGGAACGGCAGAAGCGGCCGATTGACCAAGTCACCGCCTCGAGCACGGGAAATCACGGCGCGGCTGTAGCCTATGCCGCGAAAACGCTCGGGTTGCGCGCAACCATTTTTCTTCCGGCAAATCCGAATCCAGTCAAGCGCCAGAAAATTGTCGACCTCGGCGCTCGTATCGTGGAAGTGGGCGGAAACGATCTCGCTCATGCATTTCTAGAGGCAAGGGCTTACTCAACCCGCCCTGGCGTGTATTTCCTGAACGACGCCACCGATGCCAACCTTCCCGCCGGGCCAGCGACAATTGGCCTCGAAATTCTCGATCAGCTTCCGCAAACCCGTGCGATCTACGTCCCCATGGGAGATACCGCACTGATTCGCGGTGTCGCTGCGGCCGTCCGCCAGCTGGATCCAAAGGTCGCAATAGTCGGAGTACAAGCCGAGCGGGCGCCCTCATATTTCTTGTCGTGGAAAGAAGGCCGCGCGATTCCCGATGACGTCGTTCTCGTGGCCGAGGAGGAACTGATCGACGCGATTCGGCGCCTATCTCGCGAACGTATAGTAGCGGAACCTTCGGGCGCCGCTACGACAGCCGCATTTCTTAAGCAACCTGCACCCGTGGATCCCGCGGTGCTCCTTATAACGGGCGGCAACATCACCGACCAAATTCGCAAGCAAGCGGGTCTCACGACCCAGTAGAATCGCATCTCCCATTGTTCCGAAGGTGTGCGTCAACTGTAGTTGACCCTATCGTTTGTACGTACTAACGTTAAGGCAGTTCGTCTCAGTTTGGGACAGGTGCCGATGGCCAAGTCTGCCGCCTCACAAACCGCTTCGATGTTGCGCGCCCTTGCAGAACCTCGGCGCGTCGCCATACTTCGGCTGATCCGTAGACGCGAGATGCCTGCGGGACAGATCGCGGAGAACTTCAATACTACGCGTTCTGCCATATCGCAACATTTACGTATCCTCATAAAAGCCGGATTGCTAGCGGAAAGACGAAGGGGAACGAGCCGCTTATACCGTCTCCGCTTGGAAGGGTTCGCCGAACTCAGATCCATGCTGGATACGTTCTGGGAAGACGCATTGGCGCGCTTAAAGAGCGAGGCGGAAAAGCAACACCGCAACCGCTGACCTGTCGGCGACTAAGCGCTTCGACGTCCCGCAGCGTCAGTTCCAAGCGCAGTCGTAACTGCTTCAAACGATGCCCGGGCTGTCCCGTTCGTCGCCGTAATCCATTACTCGGTCCGCCGCAATAACTATAGCGCCAGCATATACTAACGCAAGTCGATACTGTAACATCGCGAATGCACGGATCGGGGTTAATCGCTGCCTGTCTTGGATTCAAGACACGCGCATATAATCCGCTTAGGGCAAAGACATGAATCATTCACAATTTGCGATTCGACCGATTCATTGGGCGTGTGTATTGCTT
>QIAL01000331.1 GCA_003225535.1 Acidobacteriota bacterium
TATACCTCGAGCGTCGCGACCGTTGGATTCACGGGTTACGGGCGTCCGGCGGATGAAGACTCGCCGGTCTCTCTGGTCGACATGATCGGCCACTATAAGCGGTCAAAATTCATGGCTGAGCAGATAGCACTGGAAGCCGGGCGCGGCGGAATGCAGGTGGTGACTGTGAACCCGACGACTCCCATCGGTGAGCAGGATGTGAAGCCGACGCCAACCGGCCGAATCGTGGTTGACTTTCTGAAGCGCAAATTTCCTGCCTACGTCGAGACCGGGCTGAATCTCGTGGACGTAAGGGAATGCGCGCGGGGACATGTTGCCGCGTTTGAAAAGGGCAGGACCGGTGAGCGCTACATTCTCGGTGGGGAAGACCTGACGCTGAAGCAGATTCTCGATAAACTCGGCCAGATTACCGGGCTGCCGTCACCGAAAATCAAATTGCCTTACATCTTTGCTTTCGCTGCCGGGGTTGTCGACGAGGCGGTGACCGGGCTGCTGTTGCGGCGCGAACCGCGCGCGACGGTCGATACCGTGCGCATGGGCAAGAAGAAGATGTTTGCCAGTTCCGCCAAGGCTGAACGTGAACTGGGATGGAAGATCGTGCCGATCGACGGTGCGCTGCGGCGGGCGGTGGAATGGTTCCGGGCCAACGGATATGCCTAGACTCGCGATCGTGGCCGCCTTAGAACGCGAAGTGAGGCCGCTGGTGAAGGGTTGGCGGGTGACCGACAAGGAACACAATGGGCGGTTCTTCCGCTTTTTCGAAAACGCGGAAGTAGTGCTCGTCTGCGGCGGAATTGGCGCCGCGGCGGCGCGTAGGGCTTCGGAAGCGGTGATTTCGATCTTCGATCCCAAGGTTGTCTGCTCGGCAGGTTTCGCCGGAGCTCTCGATCCCAAACTGCACGTTGGGGACTTGGTCCGACCGAGCTTCGTGATCAATGCTGGCGATAGCAGCCGGACCGTGATTGAAGGCGGCGAGGGCGTGCTCGTCAGTTTCGGATCTGTGGCCAGTCCGAGTCAGAAGGTCAAATTGCGCGATTCGTTTGGGGCAGACGCAGTGGACATGGAAGCGGCTGCAGTGGCTCGCTCGGCTGAGGCACGTCACAAAGAGTTCACCGTGGTGAAGGCTGTTTCCGATGAAATGGATTTCGAGTTTCCCGCGATGGAGCGCTTTATTGACGCGGACGGCAGGTTTTCACAAGGAGGCTTCGCCTGGTACGCAGCTATCCGGCCCTGGCTCTGGCCGCGGGTGATGCGCCTGGCGCGGAATAGTAACCGCGCTTCGCGTGCTTTGTGCGCGTATTTGGACACTATCGGAGCATGAACTTTCCATTGCCGGATGGGGTTCCTGTGCAAGAGTTAAGCCCTGCATTCATCTATAATTGAGGGCTAGGCGATCTCCTAAAAAACGATGCATTTTTTTTCCTTGCCAGCAGTGTTCGTCGGCGGCGAAATCGTCGACATGCTTTCCAGCACGGGCGCGGTGGCCAAGCTGGTTTTGCTTGTGCTTCTCGCGTTCAGCCTGATTTCCTGGGCGATCATCCTAACCAAATGGAGCCTCCTCCGGCGGGCCAAAGCACAGAGCGGACGCTTTGTGCGCGCGTTCCGCAAAGCGCAGCGGTTGCAGGATATTGTTGCGGTGGCCGATCAGTTCAAGCCCAGCCCGCTCGTGGGCGTGTTTGAAGGCGGATACGAGGAGTATCGGCGTCAGGTGGCGTCTTCGGGCGGACTGCGAAGCATGGTCCCGATTCAGCGCGGCATGCAAATCGGATCGTCAGAGGAGATCTCACGGCTCGAGCGTAATGTGCCCTGGCTGGCCATAACTGCCGCGGCGACTCCCTTTATCGGGTTGTTCGGTACGGTGTGGGGCATTATCGACGCGTTTCATGGGTTGGGAACCGCCGGCGCAGCGACACTGCGAGCAGTGGCTCCCGGTATTTCCGAGGCCCTCATCACGACGGCTGCGGGATTGGCTGCTGCGATTCCCGCAGTCATTGCCTACAACCTGATCGGCGCTTCGATCCGCGAATTCGCAGCACGCTGCGACGACTTCTCACTTGAATTCATGAACGCCGTCGAGCATAACCAGCCGCAGAGTTCCGCCGCGGTCGCCGCGGACGCGAGGCGCTAATGGCGTTCACGACCTCTAACGGACGAACACAGACCGCTCTCGCCGACATCAACATCACCCCTTTGGTCGATGTGGTGCTGGTGCTGCTGATCATCTTCATGGTGACGGCTCCGGTGCTTCAGTCAGGCATTGACGTCGCCGTGCCAAAAACGAAAACCGTGAAAGAGATCACGGAAGAGCGGCTGGTCATTTCCATCAATAAAGATCAGCGCGTATTTCTGGGCAATGATCCGATCAACGTCAACGAGGTGGGAAACCGCTTGCGGCAGAAGATACGCGATCCGCGACATCAATCCATTTTTGTACGCGCCGATGAGAACGTTCCCTTCGGCGCTTTCGCGACCGTGATGGATGCAGTAAAGCAGGCGGGGTTCGCCAACGTGAGCATCGTGACGCAACCCATGGATAGCAATGTCGGCAAGCGCTGAAATCTATTTCGAGCACGAGCGTTGGGGACGCGCGCTGGCGTGGTCGGCGGGACTGCACGTCGGAATCACGGTTGCGCTGCTCGTCTATACAGCCTACGTAACGCGAGGCAGTGGGGATACGTGGGGCTCGGGCGGAGGTGGGGAAGCCATCGGCGCGACTCTGGTGAGCACGGTTCCGTTGCCGGCCAGTCCTACGCAGACGCAGAATGTTCTGGCCAACGAGTCGAAAGGCATCACTCAATCGCAGCCGAAGATCGAAGAGAAAGAGCCCGACGCCATCGAGATTGCGGGCAAGAATAAGAAGATCAAGCAGCCGCCGAAAAAGCAGATCACCGAATCGAAGTCGAAACCTCAGTCCGCGCCCGAACCAGAGGAGAACCAGGTCGCGTTTGGCGAGGGCGGCCCGGTGAGCGGTCCTTATGGAACCTTCAGCGCGGCTGGCGCAAAAGGTGGATTCGGCATTAGCGGTGGCGGCGGCGATTTCGGCAACAAGTACGCCTGGTACGTACAGGTCATCCAGCGAAAGGTCTCAGAGAACTGGCTGAAGTATGAAGTCGATCCGAGAATTAATGTTCGGATCGAGCAGTCGAGCGGGGTTCCGTCGCTGGACATCTCGGCCGCGCGCGCGCTGCAACGGATCGACACATTCGGTCCGCTACCCCCGGATTATCCGGGAAGCAAGATTTCTGTCGAGTATTGGTTCGACTATAAGCACTAGATCAGATGTACCTCTGATCCGTAATCAACCCGGTACCTCCCGGGCTAGGAGCGGAAAAGGGCGGAGAATAGGGACAATTGAATGACGGGAAAAGCTTTACCTACGCAGGAATTCTTGCAAAGCAATTCATATCGGGCTACGATATTGTTTCACGCAAAATCTCTACTTCTGATGCGAGAGAACGAATCCGCTAGAGTAGGTCAGAGACGGAACGGCAGGACCTGCGTTCTGGCTCGTGCATTCCTGGTGCTGCTTGCGAGTTGGCTGGCATGCGCCACTGCTCAAGCGCAGGATTGGGTGAAAACCGGCACGAGCCTGGGAGTGGAGAAAGTCCGCCTCGCGGTCGCCGACTTCAAGCCCGCCACGAACGATCCCGCAAATGCCCCGCTGCTGAAGACATTCAACGACACCCTCTGGAACGATTTGGATGTATCGGGAGTCGTCGAGTTGGTGTCGAAGAGCTTTTATCCTCTGCAACTGCCGGGGCAGCCACCGGAGGTGAATTTCCTGGCGTGGAATGCGCCTCCTCCGAATGCGGCGATGCTGGCGTTCGGGAATCTGGGCGTAGCCGGCGGCAAGCTGACCATGCAGGGCTGGCTCTTCGACGTCAAGAACATCCAGTCGCCGCAAGTCCTTGGCAAGCAGTATTCCGACAGTGCTAGCGATGCAGCAGCGCGGGTCATGGCGCACAAGTTCGCCGACGAGATTATTTTTCGGCTGGGCGGCGGCATTCAGGGAATCGCAGAAACGCAGATCTATTTCGTGAGCGATCGGAGCGGGCACAAGGAAATCTGGGCGATGGACTACGACGGTTCGAATCAGCACCAGATCACGCGCCTGGGTTCGATCGCGTTGGCTCCGCGAATTTCGCCCGATGGGTCTCGTCTCGCCTTCAGCGCGCTGACGAAAACCGGCTGGGAGATTATGATGTATTCCCTCGACCTGAACCGGCCACTGACCTTCCCGCATTTTGGCGGGACGAACCTCGCGCCGGCATGGTCGGCAGATGGGACGAAGCTGGCATTTTCGTCGTCTCGGTCAGGCGGTTCGGAGATTTACGTAGCGGATGCTTCCGGTGGGAACTCGCAGCGATTGACCACCGATAAGGGCCCGGACGTTTCGCCGGTGTGGAATCGAAAGACGAACGGGCAGATTGGGTTCGTCAGCGGCCGCACCGGATTGCCTCAGATTTACACGATGGAAGCCGACGGCACCAATCAGCAGCGCATGACCGACCAAGGTTACGCGGTCTCGCCGAACTGGTCGCCCAACGGTCAGTTTCTGACGTTTGCCTGGGTGCGTAAATACGGGCCTGGAGATCCGGGGGCGCTCGATTTATATCTGATGGATATTGCCAGCAAGCAGTGGGTCCAGCTTACGCATGATGGGGGGAAGAACGATTTTCCCTCGTGGTCCCCCGATGGACGGCATATAGTGTTTCAGTCAAATCGCTCCGGGAGTTTGCAGATATGGAGCATGCTGGCGACCGGCGAAAAACTTCAGCAGTTGACTTTTACCGGGCGTAACACCCAGCCCAATTGGAGTTGGAAATAGTACATAACTTCGTCTGGCCCCTTCGGGGTCGTAGGAGGAACCAAGTGAAGCAATCTAGTATGAAGTGGGTTGTACTGATCTTTGCTCTTAGCGCTCTCCTGATGCTCGGTGCGTGCAAGAAGAAAGCCGCTCCGCCGCCGCCACCACCTCCGCCACCGCCACCTTCTCCGACGGCCTCCATCTCGGTGGCTCCATCAACCATTCAGGGCGGTCAGTCTGCGACGTTGACGTGGCAGACCAGCAACGCCACAGACGTGTCGATTGATGGCATTGGCGCGGTGCAGCCGAACGGCTCACAAAGCGTTTCGCCGACGGATTCGACCACCTATCACCTCACCGCGAAGGGTTCGGGTGGAACGCAGGAGGCCACCGCCCGCTTGACGGTGACGCAGGCGCCTCCGCCACCTCCACCGCCGACTCCCTCGGTCAGCGATGAGGACTTGTTTAGCCAGAATGTGAAAGACGTCTACTTCGATTACGACAAGTCTGACGTTCGTTCCGATCAGCAGTCCTCGGTGCAGTCCGATGCGCAGTTCCTCGCTCAACACGGCGGCATCAATATCACGATCGAGGGGCACTGCGACGAGCGTGGATCAACCGACTACAACCTCGCATTGGGCGATCAGCGTGCGGGTGCTGTGAAGAGCGCTTTGGTCTCGGCTGGTGTAAATGCCAGCCGGATCAAGACGATCAGCTATGGCAAAGAGAAGCCCTTCTGCAACGAGAGCAACGAAGCTTGCTGGCAGCAGAATCGCCGCGGGCATCTCGTTTACCAGAAGTAGCCGTTTCATGCGGGGGGCGCTTCCAGCGTCCCCCGTTTTCTTGTCTGAGGCTGGCTACCTGCTAGCGTCGGCCCTACGAGTTCAGCGGTTGCCTGGCGCCAGTTGAATCTTCCGGTTCCCACGGCCCTTTCGGATGTCGAATCCCCCCAGCCCTGTGGGACAATCAAAGCATCTAAGAATGCGTATCCAGGGAAAAATGCTATGAAAACACACCGTAGTTCGGCGCTTATGGCGCCATTTCTGATTCTTTGGTTGAGTGTGGCTCCGGCTTTCGGCGCAAACAAGGAAATGGTGCAGTTGCAGACGCAAGTTCAACAACTGCAGGAACAGATGACCGCCATGCAGCGCAGCTTCGACGAGCGCATGGGCGTCATGAAGAACCTTGTCGAAAAGGACACCGACACGGTTAATAAGCTTGCGACTGCCTTGAACAACCTGCAGACAACCCTGCAGAAACAGCAGGAAGGCGAGGGCACAAAGGGCGACCAACTCTCCGGCCAGATCCAGGCGCTGAACGACACCATGGACGAGATCAAGGTGCGCCTGGCGAAGGTGACGAAACAGTTGGAAGACATGCAGGCGGCACAACAGAGCTTTGCCGCGACTCAGGCGACGACACAAGCGCAGCAGCAGCAAATGGCCTCGGCCCCGCCGCCCGACGTGCTCTACAACAACGGACTGCGGGACTATAACGGCGGCAAGAACGATCTTGCCACACAGGAATTCTCGGATTACATCAAGTTCTATCCCAACACGGACCTCGCCGGAAATTCCTACTACTATCTGGGCGAGCTGCAGTTCAAGCAGGCGAATTATCAGCAGGCAGTGCAGAGCTATGAGCAGGTCCTGCAGAATTTTCCGAGCGGGAACAAGGCGGCTTCAGCGCAGTTGAAAAAGGGATTCGCGCTGCTCGAACTCGGCAAGCAGGACGAAGGCGTGAGCGAACTGCGGCATCTGATTCAGCGATACCCACATTCGCCGGAAGCGTTGCAGGCGCGGGAGCGGCTGCGCAAGGCTGGGGTAAGCAGCTCAGGCCGATAGATTCTCCGGACCATCCAGGTCCGACTAAACCGAGCGGTAGTGCTTGTGGCGGGCATGGTGCTTCGTGGCGCGGTGGGCTTGGTGTTTGGCGTGTTGATGATGATCCCGATGCTTCACCGGAGTCAGCGAGGCATAGGTTACGCTGGCCAGGGCAAACACGCTCAACAGGCAGCACGTCATCAGGAACAAGAGAAGTTTTTTCATACTCCGACAACCTTCCAATAAGAAAACTATTCTATTCGATCCTTGCAAGGCATAGACTTACTTTTCAGGGGCGGTTCTTCTCCTGCCATCCGTATGCCCCAATTATCGCAAGAAGGCGGACTCATGACAGAGAACAAGGTTGACCAGGATACAGCGAAGGGCGCGACAGAAACCGAAGATCATAAGACCCCGGGCAATATTGGCTTGCAGTTGCAACTCGGACATCGAGATCAGGATCCGATGATCAAGGGTGCGGACACGGACTTCCCCGAGCCCGGCGAGAACCCCGAGCATAGCGGCGGGCAGGAGTTAAAGACGGCGTAACAGATTGGCAATCAAAACTGAGAGGGCCTCGATGCGAGGCCCTCTTTTCGTTGAAGAAAGAAACTAGCGTAGCTCTTCCATGCAAGCGTCGAGCACTTCCTTGGGCGGACGCGTCACCGAATCGGGCAGCGTCGCCAGAGGCTGGTCCACGACATTCAGCATGTCAATGAAGTTCGGAGCCTCGGGATTCACGTAGAACACTCCCGTCAGCACTTCCCCCTTCTCATGCGCTTCGGTAAGACGAGTAAGGGCGCGAATCTTGTTCGTGGGATCGTAGTCCTCTTCCAGTTTACGAAGGTGGAGACGGGAGCCGTCGTGCATTGTGACCTGAATTGTGGATCCGGGATCGTATTCGACGTCGATCTCCTCAAAGTGCGGGACGAAGCTCACATCCTGCAGGGTCTCTTCATGTTCCTTCACGTACTTGTAGGACTTGGTCGATCCTTCGTGATCATTGAAGGTCACGCAGGGCGAAACCACGTCGAGCATGACCGTACCTTTATGTGCGATGGCCGCCTTCAACATGGCGCTCAGTTGACGCTTGTCGCCTGAGAACGACCGTCCGACGAGCGTGGCGCCGAGTTGGATCGCAAGCGCGCAAGTGTCGATGGGCGGAAGGTCGTTGACCACGCCGGTTTTCAGCTTCGACCCGAGATCGGCTGTCGCGGAGAACTGGCCCTTGGTGAGCCCGTAAACGCCGTTGTCTTCGATGATGTAGATGATCGGGAGATTGCGGCGCATGAGGTGCACGAACTGCCCGATACCGATCGATGCTGTGTCGCCATCGCCGCTGACGCCGATGCAGATCAGTTTGCGATTGGCCAGGAGTGCCCCGGTCGCGACTGAAGGCATGCGTCCGTGTACGGCATTGAAACTGTGTGAGCGAGTCAGAAAATATGCTGGTGTTTTCGACGAGCAGCCAATGCCGCTAGGTTTGATCACGAATTCGGGCTCAACGCCCATCTCGAACATCGCCTCGATGATGCGCTCTGAGATCGCGTTGTGGCCGCAGCCAGCGCAGAGTGTCGTTTTCCCGCCCTTGTAGTCGATGACGGTAAGGCCGATGCGGTTTGTTTTTGGTCCGGGTGTGGCTGCGCCGGGCTCAACAGTGGTTCCCATCTACTTGCCCTCCATGCTGGTCAGTTCGTCGGTAATGGACCGCGCATCGAGCGGCAGTCCGGTGATGTGGGCGATGCTACGCAGACGCGGCATGAGTTCGGGCTTCAGATCAAGTTTCAGCAGGCTAAGCATCTGCGCGTCACGATTCTGCTCCACCAGGTAGACGTGCTCATGCTGCTCGACGAACTCGTGAACCTCGCGGGTGAAAGGATAGGCGCGGAGGCGCAGATAGTCGGTCTCAATGCCGTACTCGGCGCGGAGTTGATCGCGGCTCTCGGTGATGCCCCAGTGCGAAGTACCGTAGCCGATGATGCCGATTTTGGCATCTTTGCCCTTTGTGATCTCCGGCCGCGGAACGAACGAGCGTGCAGTTTCGAACTTGCGGTTCAGACGCTCCATGTTGTTCTCGAAGTCGTCGGCGCGTTCGCTGTACTGGGCTTTTTCGTTGTGGCCGCTGCCACGCGCGAAGTAGGCCGCGGCTGGATGTTGGGTGCCGGGCAACGTGCGGTATCCGACACCATCGCCATCGACGTCTTTGTAGCGCGCAAACCCGCCAAGTCGGTCGAGATCTTCCTTGCCCAGCACCTTGCCGCGTTTGATGGGCGTCGTGGGATAGTGGAACGGGTCGGCCATCCAGTTATTCATGCCAAGATCCAGGTCCGACATGACAAAAACCAGCGTCTGGAATTGCTCGGCGAGGTTGAATGCATCCGTTGCCATGCTGAAGCACTCCTCGACGGAGCAGGGAATCAGCATGATGTTCTTTGTGTCTCCGTGCGATAGGACGGCGGTCGAAAGAATGTCGCCTTGCGAAGTGCGAGTGGGAAGGCCGGTTGACGGGCCTACGCGCTGAATATCCCAGATCACACCGGGAACTTCGACGTAGTAGGCCAAGCCAGCGAACTCGGACATGAGCGAAATGCCGGGCCCGGCGGTCGCCGTCATGCTTCGCGCGCCCGCCCAGCCTGCGCCGATTACCATGCCGATTGCGGCGAGTTCATCTTCGGCTTGAACAATGGCAAACGTCGCTTTGCCGTCGGGACCGATCCGGTATTCCTTCATGTATTCGATCATCGTCTCGACCAGTGACGACGAGGGCGTGATGGGATACCAGGTCACAACCGTGCATCCCGCGAACATGCAGCCGAGCGCGGCGGCGGAGTTGCCATCGATGATGATCTTGCCGGTAGTCTTATCCATCCGTTCGATGTAGAACACGCCGCGCTTCTCGAGGTTCGCTTTCGCGTAATCGAATCCGGCCTGCGCCGCTGCCAGGTTCAGGTTGGCGGCTTTTGCTTTCTTTGCGAACTGCTTGCGGATCGCCTTCTCCACCTCAGCCATATCGATGGTCAGCAGAGAGGCCACCACGCCGACGTACACCATGTTCTTGACCAGCTTCCGCAGCTTGGCTTCCGGGCAGACGGGGGCGACGATCTTGTCGTAGGGAACTGAATAAAAGATAAGGTCGTTGCGCAGCTTGTGGAGCGCGAGTGGCTCGTCGTAAAGCACCGATGCGCCCGGCGCCAGCGACATCGTATCTTCAGTCGCCGTCTCCGGATTCATGGCGACGAGGAAGTCGATTTCCTTCTTGCGGCCGATGTAGCCGTTCTTGTTGGCGCGAATCGTGTACCAGGTGGGCAGTCCCGCGATGTTCGACGGGAACATATTCTTGCCCGAGACGGGCACGCCCATCTGAAAAATGCTACGCAATAAAACTGTATTTGAACTCTGCGAACCCGAGCCGTTCACCGTCGCGACCTGAATACTCATGTCATTGACGATGCGCTGCTTGTTCATGCCTCCGGCGGATTCCCGGGGCACGACATCCGATGTGGCCATCCCAACACCTTCCTTTTTCAATCAGCGGGCTGAAACCAAGCGCCCATCTTTATGGATTGCGGAGAAGGAAACATTTCAATTATACGGCGGCATCGACCGCCCGGTCGCCCCAATCCCGTGTCTGGAGCCGGGACGAACCTGATTTCGAACGAGGGGAAAGTCCACGGGCTCACGATTCGGTCTTGAAGAACTGGGCGATATTGCGGAATTTATTATATCGTGATGCGACCAATTCCGCCGGGGGGACTTTCTTCAGTTCGGCGAGGTGCTTCTGCAGGCTGGCATCGAGCAGATTGGCGGCAGCCTCGTGATCGCGATGCGCTCCGCCCTCGGGCTCGGGAACAATGTCGTCGATGCAGCCCAGTTCACTCAGGTCGGTTGCAGTGATGCGCATGGCCTCGGCAGCCAGTTCTTTCTTGCTGGCATCGCGCCACATGATGGCGGCGCAGCCTTCGGGCGAGATGACCGAGTATATGGAGTTCTCCATCATCAGGACGCGATCGGCGACCGCGATGGCCAAAGCGCCGCCGCTGCCCCCGACGCCGATTACAGTCGCAATGATCGGCACTTCCAGGCGCGCCATTTCGCGCAGGTTGTAGGCGATGGCTTCCGCCTGTCCGCGTTCTTCCGCGTTGATGCCGGGATAGGCGCCGTCGGTGTCTACCAGCGTGAAGATCGGGCGGCGGAACTTCTCGGCAACCTGCATGACGCGAATCGCCTTGCGGTAGCCTTCCGGATGGGGTGTGCCAAAGTTGCGGAAGACACGCTGCTTCATGTCGCGGCCTTTTTGCGTGCCGACGACGAGCACCTCTTCGCCGTGGAAGCGGGCCATGCCGCAGACGATGGCGGCATCGTCGCCAAAGCCGCGGTCGCCATGAATCTCGCTGAAATCACTGAAGACACGTTCGATGTAGTCGAGCGACTGCGGACGCTGCGGATGGCGCGCCAGTTCGGTCTTTTGCCAGGCTGTGGGCGGCGTGTTCATCTCGCGGCGAAGGGTGTCAATGCGGTCCTGCAGTTTGGCGATCTGGCGGCGGGTCGCGTCGTCGGTTTCGCCGGCTTCCATCTCGGCGACCTGCCGCTCAATCTGTTCCAGTTCCTGCTGTACTTTTTCGGTGGCTGCCATTGTCGGCAAATCGGCGCCTAAAGGCGCGTCTGTTTTCTGACCTTGACGGCGCGGCTGAAGCCGTGCCCTTTCAAAACGGCCTTGCGCCAGCTGATTCAGCTGATGATGCGGACGCTGCCGCGCCCGCACAACTGTTCGACCCGGACGATGAAATTGCGGTCTGGAACGACATTATAGCCCTCCGCCTCCATGACCACCATGAAATCCCCCTGGCGCTCTACGTCAAATAACACTTTGGCTTCGCCTTTGCGCTCCAGAAACAGAGTGTGCAGGCTGTCGATTGTAGTCTCGCCGGAGGATTCGAGCGGAATGCGGACGCGAATGGCGCGAGGCAGGGGAACCTTGGCGTCTTCGAGCGGCATGATCTCGGCCGCCGTGATCTTGGGATTTGCTCCTTCTTCAATGCGCACCCCGGCCTTGACCAGTACCGGAACCTCGAGCTTCACCTTTTCCCCGATGCGCTTAAAGGCCTCAGGGAAAACAATCATGTCGATGGAGCCGGACATGTCTTCCAGGTTAGCCTGCGCGTAGAAGTCGCCCTTCTTTGACTTCAGCACGCGCACGTTGCTGATGATTCCGGCCGTGACGATGGTCTCGTCCTTTCCGGTAGACTTCGTCATCGCGGCGATCTCTTCTACGCTCAGCGCCTGCAGATCCTGCAACTTGTCTTTGTACTTGTCCAGCGGATGGCCTGTGATGAAGAACCCGAGGATTTCTTTCTCGGCCGTGAGCCGCGTGTGCTCGTCCCAGTCAGGAATGTTGGGAAGGCGATCATTGGAGGTCTCCGGCTCTTCTTGCTGAAACACTCCAAACAGGCCGTGCTGGCCGGATTCGGCGTCGCGCTGAGTCTTCTGCGCCTGCTCCATGGCTTTGTCAAGAACGGCCATGAGCTGTGCGCGGCGTCCGAGCGAATCCATGGCGCCGCTCTTGATCAGAGATTCAAGCACGCGCTTGTTAAGAAGGCGAAGGTCGACGTTCTCGCAGAACTCGAAGATCGAGGTGAAGCGGCCCAGTTTTTTTCGCGCGGCGACAATCGATTCGATGGCATTGCCCCCGACGTTCTTTACCGCAGCCAGTCCGAAGCGGATATTTTCGCTGTGAGGGGTGAAGTTGGCGTCGGAGACGTTGATATCTGGCGCCTCGACCGAAATCCCCATCTCCCGGCATTCGTTGATGTACTTGACCACGTCGTCGGTTGAGCCGGTCACAGACGTCAGCAGCGCCGCCATGAACTCGACCGGATAATGGGTCTTCAGATAAGCCGTGTGATACGCGAGCAGAGCGTAAGCCGCGGAGTGCGATTTATTGAAGCCGTATCCGGCGAACTGGGCCATCAGATCGAAAATCTTCTCGATCTTCTTGGGCGGATACTTTCTTTGCGCTGCGCCCTCGACGAAGCGCTCGCGCTGCTGCGCCATCTCTTCGGCTTTCTTCTTGCCCATGGCGCGGCGGAGCAGGTCGGCTTCTCCCAGAGAGTATCCAGCGAGCCGGTTCGCGATCTGCATCACCTGCTCCTGATAAACGATCACGCCCAGCGTCTCTTGCAAAATCTCCTGCAACTCGGGCAGTTCGTACTCGACCTTCTTGCGGCCATGCTTGCGGTCGACAAAGTCGTCGATCATGCCGCCCTGGATGGGGCCGGGACGGTAGAGTGCGTTGAGAGCGGTGAGGTCTTCGATCGAGTTCGGCTGATATTTGCGCAACACGTCGCGCATCCCGTGCGATTCAAACTGGAAGACGCCCGAGGTCAATCCCTTGTGGAAGACCTTCTCGTATGTTTCGGCGTCCTCGAGCGGAATCTGTTCGAGCGTAAGCGGCGTGCCCTGCGTTTGCTCGATCAGCTTCATCGCGTCCGTGAGAATCGTGAGCGTAGTCAGGCCGAGGAAGTCCATCTTCAGCAGGCCCATCTTTTCGATGGCGACCATGTCGAAGGCGGTCACGATTTCGTCGTTCTTAGTGCGGTGCAGCGGGACAAGGTCGGTGAGAGGCCGCGGTGAGATCACTACGCCGGCGGCGTGAACACCGGAGTTGCGCACCATGCCTTCCAGCTTCTTGGCTGTTTGAAACAACTCACGAATCTGACCGTCTTTTTCAATCGCCTCGCGCAACTGCGGCGAGTCCTCAATCGCCTGCTCCAGCGTGATGTTCAGCTGGGTAGGGACCATTTTTGCGATACGATCGACGTCGGCATACGGGATGTCCATGGCGCGGCCCACGTCTTTGATCGCGGCCTTGGCAGCCATGGTGCCAAAGGTGATGATCTGGGCAACGTTGTCGCGTCCGTATTTCTGGGTGACGTAGTCGATGACTTCGCCGCGCCGGTTCATGCAGAAGTCGATGTCGATATCGGGCATCGACACGCGCTCGGGATTCAGAAAGCGCTCAAACAGCAACTCGTGTTGCAGCGGGTCGATGTCGGTAATGCCGAGCGCGTACGAGACCAGCGATCCTGCGGCCGATCCGCGGCCTGGGCCGACAGGAATGCCGCGTTCTTTTGCGTAGCGGATGAAATCCCAGACGATGAGGAAGTATCCGGGAAATTTCATCTGCTGAATAATCCCGAGCTCTCGTTCCAGGCGCTGCTCGTAATCGGTGAGTGAATGCTTCAGCTTGCTTTGCTCGTGCAGCGGTCGCAGCGCTTCCAGTCGGCGGGCGAAGCCTTCGCGCGTGACGTGAACGAAATAGCTGTCGATCGTGTAACCCGGGGGAACTTCAAACTGCGGAAAAGGATTCGCGACTTTCTCGAGGCGCAGGCTGCAACGCTCGGCAATGTCGAGTGTCCGTGTCAGGACATCGGGCGAGTCCTTGAATACGCGGTACATTTCGTTCGCGTTCTTCACGAAAAACTGCGAGCCCTCGAATTTCATCCTCGCAGTGTCGCGGATTGACTTGCCGGTCTGGATGCAGACCATTACGTCTTGTGCGTGGGCATCGTCTTCGCACAGATAGTGGCTGTCGTTCGTCGCGACCAGCGGCAGGCCGAGATCTTGTTCCAGCTTGAAGAGGCCAGGATGGATGCGGTGCTCCATCTCCAGGCCCTGATCCTGAATTTCGAGAAAGAAATTGTTTTTGCCGAAGATGTCGGAGTAGGTGCCAGCGGCGGTCCGGGCAGCCTCGTAATTGTTCTCCATCAGGCGCTCGGCAACTTCACCCTTCAGGCATCCGGAAAGGGCGATCAGGCCCCGGGAGTGCTCGGCCAGAAATTTCTTGCTGACGCGGGGCTTGTAGTAGAAGCCGTGCAGCGAGGCCTCTGAGGTGATCTTGACCAGGTTGCGATAGCCTTCTTCGTTTTCGGCCAGCACCAGCAGGTGGTTGTAGGTGTCGCCTTCGGGTGCGGCGCGGTGATCGTCCTTTTTGCAGACGTAAAGTTCGCACCCGACAATGGGCTTCACGCCCTGCTTGTACGCCGCATTTACGAAGTGGACGGTGCCAAAAATGTTGCCGTGATCGGTCATGGCCACGGCTGGCATGCCCAAATGTTTCACGTGCTCGCAGAGTTTTTCGACGTCACAAGCGCCATCGAGCAGGGAGTAGTCGGTATGCAGGTGCAGGTGGACGAATTGGGACATGGGTCTGTCGCTAGTCTAACGCAATGCGGGTGGAGGAAGCGTGTGGACGGCTGTGAGTTTCCGGGACGGAAAGACTCGAAAAACGACTGGATTTGGCCGGCGTTGCCTGAACTTAGGGGCGTGGCACGCACCTTTCGGCGTTCAACTTTGGATCAGTATGGCCCGACGGATCGAGAGAAACGGTGACCCTTGCGGAGACTAGTCCGCTCCCGCTCCCGCTGCCTGCGCCTTCTGCAGCAGTTTGCGGGCTTGACTGATGAGTTCGGCCACTTCGAAGGGCTTCACCAGGTAGGGAATGTTG
>QIAL01000467.1:0-3486 GCA_003225535.1 Acidobacteriota bacterium
ATAAAACGGCGAGAAGGCTGCCAACTCGACCCACCGCGTCAGTAGATCGGAGGAAGGAGTGGAGTTGAATCCGCCAACATCTGCTCCGACGAACGAAATGCCGCTGAGGCCAAGGTTCAACACCATCTGCGTCGCCAGACGAAGATGATTCCACGTCGCGAAATTGTCACCGGTCCAGGTGAACCCGTAGCGCTGCCCGCCGGCATAGGTCGCGCGGGTGAGAACGAACGGACGCTCGTCGGGACGCAGCTTCAGCAGGCCGTCATAGGTGGCGCGCGCGTTTTCCAGTCCGACAATGTTGTGAATTTCTGAATGCGTCGCGGTGCGCGTGGTGAAGCCGGGCTCTTCAATGCGGTGAATGTTGTCGAGCGGCATCGTCTTGGCGGGCCCGTCAAACACCGAGGGCTCGTTCATGTCATTCCAGAATCCGGCGACGCCGTCTTTCACAAACCCCTGATAAAGACCTCCCCACCATTCACGGCTCTGAGCGCGGGTGAAGTCCGGAAAAACGGCCGGTCCCGGCCATACGATGCCCACGAACTCACTGCCGTCCGGCTTCTTCACGAAGTGGTCGCCCGCATGTCCGGTGTCATAGGGCATGTAGCCCTGATTTGCTGCGTGGGCGACGTGCAGATCGGTGATGTTCACCAAGTGGAAGTGCTGCTTGCGCAGATCTGCAACCAGCCCGGGAAAATTCGGGAACGTTTTTGGATCGACGGTGAAAGGACGATTCCGGTCCTGATAGTCGATATCGAGATAAATGACGTCGGAAGGGATCCTGTCATTGCGAAGACGCGTGGCGATTTCCCGGACCTTCGACTCCGGCGTGTAGCTGTAGCGCGATTGCTGGAAACCCAGCGCCCAGAGCGGGGGCAGAGGAGGTTTCCCCGTGAGATAAGCATAGGCTTCCACGACCTGCTTCGGCGTGGGGCCATAAATAAAATAGTAGTCGAGCGAACCGCCTTCCGCGCCGAAGGCAACCGCATCGCGCGCCTGCTTGCCGAAATCGAACCAGGTGCGCCAGGTGTTGTCGAGAAAAATTCCATAGCTGCGCGTGCCGTTAATCGCAAGAAAAAAGGGGATGGCCTTGTACAGCGGGTCGACCGATTCTTGCGGCCCGATGTCAGTGTTCCACAGTGTGTACGCTTGTTCCCTGCGGTCGAACTGTCCTGTCTTGTCGCCCAGGCCGAAGTAGTGTTCGGCATTCGCCATCTGCTTGAACACCGAAAATCCGCCGGCCTGGAACTTTGTCGGACGCCCGACCGCGTCGGCCGAGATCACATTGCCCTCGAGATCGCGGATGACGATGCGAAGCGGATCGTGCTCCACGCGAACATCCAGCGAGGCCGTGCGAAAGCCCACCGACGAAGCGTCCTGCGACGGTTGAACGTCGATCGATTTCGTTCGAGCTTCCGGCAGAACAGCCCAGGAGGCGTCTTCCGGAAGAACGCTGTTAGGAGAAACCCGCACCCTCACGATGTCGTTTCGCAGCGCCGTGATGCGCACCACCGCCGAGCCTGCCTGAATCTGAATGCCGTCGCGGAGTGGCTCGGAGGCAGAAACAGACTCCAGTGCCTGCAACGGCTGTGATCCGCCGGCAGTCTGTGCCGGTGCGGTGACGAATAGGCCCGTCACTACGAGGGAAATGAAAACAAATCGCTGGGCCAGCAAAGGCATCGCGGAACTCTCCCAATAAAGTCTGCTGCGAGGCAATCATACCAACTGCAAGACGTCCCGGTAGGTTTCCGAAAATTTAGCGAGCCGCGAAGCAAGGTTCATATATCTTATGCAACGGTGGTGTCCTCGCCCATCCCTTCATAGGAGCCCGAGATGCAAATCAGTTCTCCCGTTTCCAAAACCACACTCTGGATCGGCCGGGTGATGAGTGCTCTGCCGGCATTGCTGGTGCTTTTGAGCAGTGTCATGAAGCTCATGAAGATGGCCGCGGTCGTGGAAGGATTTGCCCGGACCGGAGTGCCAGAGCGATTGATCATTCCCGTCGGTGTTATCGAACTGGCCTGCGTGATCATCTATGTGATTCCGCAGACTGCGGTTCTAGGAGCGATCCTGATGACGGGATTGCTCGGCGGAGCGACGATCACAACTCTTCGCATTGGCGACCCGACTTATCCAATGCCGGTCGTACTCGGGATGCTAGCGTGGGGAGGTCTGTTTCTGCGGGATACTCGCCTGCGAGAGCTGATCCCGCTCAGGAAAATGTAGCCCCGGACGCCTCGTCCGGGGTTGCGCGAAGCGCAATGAGGACAGTTCGCAGCGAGGCAGGTACGGGACGCTCGCCGCTGTCGCACGCGTCGCTTTCGCTCCGCGGGGCGGACGAGGCGTCCGCCCCTACACAAGCGTTACTGCTTCACACTTTCCAGCAACTTCTTCTCTGCGTCGCTGGGAGGCTCGGCGCGTCCGCCGAGATACTGGGCCAGAAATACCTCCGACGCGGCGTTGAACGCCATGCGATTCTCCGGACGCGCGAAGCCGTGGCCTTCGTCGGGAAAGACGTAATATTCCACCGGCTTGTTGTTCTTCCGCATGGCAGCCACGATCTGATCGCTCTCGGCTTTATTGACGCGGGGATCGTTCGCACCTTGCCCGATCAGCAGCGGCACTTTGATCTGGTCCGCCTTGAACAAAGGAGACTGCGCCTTCAGAACTTCTTCGTTGTCGCCCATGCGTTTATGAAAAATCGCCAGGAAGGTCGACCAGTATGGGGGAATCGTCTTGAGTAGCGTATTCAGGTTCGATGGCCCTACGATGTCGACGCCGCACGAGAATGCATCGGGCGAGAAGGCAACCCCGGCCAGCGTCGCATAACCGCCGTAGCTGCCGCCCATGATGCAGATCTTCTTGGGATCGGCAACGCCCTTCTGTACGACCCAGTCTTTTCCGTCGAGCAGGTCCGTGTGCATCGCGCCCGCCCACTGGCGATCACCGGCGTTCAGGTACTGCTTGCCGTATCCGGTCGACGCTCGGAAATTCGGCTGTAAAACCGCATAGCCGCGATTGGCCAGCCATTGCGCATAGGGATCATATCCCCAGAGGTCGCGTCCCCACGGACCGCCGTGCGGAAACACGACCATCGGCAGGTTCTTCGCTTCGACACCAGCGGGCGTGGTGAGGTATCCATAAATCTTCATGCCGTCGCGAGCTGTGTACTCGATGGGCTGCACCTTGGCGAGTTTGTACTTTTCGAGCGCAGGCCGATTGCTGAACAGCATGGTGGCCTGCTTCGTCGCGCGGTCATAGAGGTAGTAGTAGACCGGAGAATCGTCGCCCTCGAAGGTAACGATCCACTTGTCGTCCTTCATGTCGCGACTGATGTTGCTGATGTCGGCGTCGCGGACTTTGTGCAGCGCGTCGAAGTCAGCCTGAATGTCCTTGTCGAGGATCTGGAAATCCCGGCGTTCGCGAAGAAACACAACCGCCTGAAGCTTGTGATTCTTCGGCTGCTCCACGGCGAACGACACATCGAAC
>QIAL01000467.1:3493-3794 GCA_003225535.1 Acidobacteriota bacterium
CCACAACGCCTTGTTGTCCGGCGTGAAATTCACGACGTTGCCAAGCGTCTCTTCGGGACCCCACTTGATCAATTCGCGCCATGGAGACTTGACGTCATCGCGTACACGGATGATCGTTCCGCCGTCCTCGGTGGTGACCTGCGCTGCGCGGACCTCAAGGTTGTGATCGGCCTGCCATCCCTGCACGTCGCCCGGATTCTGCGTATCGAGCGTCAGCTCGCCCGTCTTGAGATTGGCGCGATAGACATCGAAGACCTTCGGATCGCGCTTGTTCGACTGGATCAGAATCGTGTCCGGATGA
>QIAL01000468.1 GCA_003225535.1 Acidobacteriota bacterium
CTCAAAAGGACAGAGCATCGGATTTCTAATCCGAGGGTTGCAGGTTCGATTCCTGCCGGGCCTACCAGACTCTATCGCGTGGGACCCACTGCAAGGACGGGCTTGGGATTTGGAATTATGATCGGTATTTGCCAAAAAAGTCGATCAGGAAATCGATTTTGGGTGGCGCAGCGCTTCAGCGCTGCGATAACTGCTTTGTCTAAATGGCGGCTTCAGCCGCTGAGGTGAAGATGTTTGCCGTGCGAAAGTCTTTCGTCCGCCTACTAGTGCATGAACTTGTAGTCGACGATCGACGCCGCCAACCCGACGTTGTCCTCTGCGACATCGGGCGTATCTTTCGCGCGCATCACTCGACCCTGGCACACCACGTTCGAGTTCTTCTGGCCGGAGATTTCCTCCGGCATCTCGAACACCATCTCGATCAGCGCATTCACCGGCAGCCCTTGCGGCCCGCTGAACAACACGCCGCTCTGGCTGATGTTCTCGATGATCCCCTCATACCACGAACTAGTCTTGTTGACGCGATAACGCAAAGGGATGTCGAGCTTCAGACGGCGGGCACGCGGCACCCATGACGGACGCTTCTCCCGCGGATGACTCCGCCGGATCCCTGTCTCGGGCTTGGCATGTTCCACGCGCTCGGTCCGGCGCATGGTCGCCCAGTCATACTTATATTCCGCGGCGCACAACAGGCAAACCTGGTAATAGTTTCCATCGGCACTACGACGGGGCCAGGAGAACTCGTGGGAGCAGCGCCCAAGCATAAACACATCCATGAGCTTTTGCGGCATGATTGTTTACTTCCGGGTCAGAGAAACAGCCGGATGCACGCCCATCATCGCCGGAACCACTAACTTTGGGTAGGTTACTTTCGTGCAGGTGGCACTGGGGCAACATCAAATTTTCGCCGGAAGCTTTAAAACCAGCCGAAGCATAACGTTTTTGCTTCGTGGACCTTCGTGTCCTTACTGGTTATAGATTTTGCCGCTCCGGACGACCAACCGCCGAGGCTGTATCATCGCCCCATGGAAGACCTCTCCGCCTTCATCCTCGCCGGCGGCAAGAGCACGCGCATGGGCACCGACAAAGCCTTCGTCCTGCTCGACGGACGCACCCTGCTATCGCGCATGCTCGATATCGCGCGACAATTAACTTCCAACGTCCACATCATCGGCGATCCCGCAAAACTCGCACCCTTCGCTCCAACCGTCGAAGACATCTTCCCCGGCCGCGGCCCCTTAGGAGGAATCCATGCCGCTCTACGCTCGTCCCGCACAGACCTGAACCTCATCCTCGCCGTAGACGTCCCATTCGTGTCCCTAGCCTTGCTTGACCACATCATCTCCCGCGCAACCAGTTCCAACGCCAACGCAACTGTGGCCCGCGCCGCCGGAGGCCTTCAGCCTCTCTGTGCCGTCTACCGCCGTTCCTTCCTCGATGCAGCAGAAAGTGCCCTGCGCGCCGGCCATTACAAAATCGACACTCTCTTCGCGCCGACATCCACGCAAGTGATCGAAGAAGCGGAACTGGAAGCCTCCGGTTTTTCTCCACGAATCTTCCGCAATCTCAACACACCTGAAGAATTAGCTGAAGCGCATGAATAACGGAGCCCTGCGTCATGAGCTGCGCCTGAAGTTCTCGGAATTTTGACGGCGAACCGTACCTCGGGGTTTTCCTGTATGTTCGTTACCCGACAATCCAAATACAGTTCGTTACGCCACTGCTCGTCTGGACTCGACCTGCCCAGGAATCGACTTGCCCAAACGCGTACTCATAGCAGACGACAACGAGTCCGTGCGCAGAGTGATTCGTTCTTTCATCGATCAACAACCAGGCGTAGAAGTCTGTGCTGTCACCCGGGATGGGATTGAAACTGCGGAGACGGCAATGGCTCTCAGACCCGACCTGCTGATCGTTGACGTGCTGATGCCGGGACTGAACGGAATCGAAGTCACCAGCATCGTCAAAAACAGCCTGCCCTCGGCCAAGATCGTGTTGTTCACCATGTACGATGACGCCATCAGGTCCCTTGCGCCCGTAATGGGTGCAAATGCTCTGTTGACCAAATCCGACGGCATCTCGGCACTCCTTCGAACGGTCCGCTCCATGTTGAGTGACAAACTGAAGGGTATGGAAGAAGCTCTCGCACGCGCGGTTCATAGGAAGGAAGCAGACCCTGTTCATCTCGAATCGCTGACTCGAAGGCTCCGTGTGCCATTGACACGCTGCAGTCGCGATCTCAAGTATTTGTGGGTTAACCAGCACTACGCAAACTGGTTGCGCAGGCCTTTGGATAAGATTACGGGCCGCCAGATCGTCGACGTTCTGGGCACAGAAGCTTTCGAATCACTTCGCCATCGCTTCGACCAGGCAAATGGCGGCCAGACCGTAACCTATCAGGCCGATGCAAACTACGAGAGCATCGGTCGTCGCCGCATCGCCGCCGCCTACCAGCCCACGTTCCAGACCGATGGAACTCCGGATGGCTGGCTGGCCTTCGTCGAGGACGTCACCAACAACGAACTCGACGAACCCGACTCCTTTACCCCAGCTGTTAACCCCCGGGTCCAACCAGCGGTGTAACGAACCCGCTGTTCTATCGGCACCCCTCAGCAAGGCGAGTCAGGTGACGGACTCAATTCCTCCGGGTCACATGCCCGCAAAGCCGATCTCGAAATCTGATAAGTTTGAGAAGACTAAGCGGTAGAAGCTAGGAGCTCAGAGCTCATAGCTCATACTCATGGCCCCTTACATCGAATTCCGCGACGTCTCCAAGGCCTTCGGCGACAACGTCGTGCTCGAACACGTCAGCTTCGACGTTTTGACGGGCGAGACGGTCTGCATCCTCGGACGAAGCGGCGTCGGAAAGTCCGTCTCCCTGCATAACATCATGGGATTCCTCAAACCTGACTCCGGCCGGGTCATCGTCGCCGGAGAGGACATCACCGACTACACCGAAGACCAACTCGAGCGCATCCGCAAGAAAGTCACCATGGTGTTTCAGAATGGAGCCCTCTTCGACTCCCTCACGGTCGGCGAAAACGTTGCGTTCCCGCTCCGCGAGAATCAAGATCTCGACGAAGAACAGATCTACCAGATCGTCGATGGCCTCCTGCAAATGGTCGGCGTGCAACAGATGCGCGACCTGCTACCGTCCGATCTTTCTACGGGGATGAAGCGCTCGGTAGCCATCGCCCGCGCGCTGGCCGCCCGCCCCGAATGTGTGCTCTATGACGAGCCCACCACGATGGTGGATCCCCTCATGGCGCAACTGCTAGGCGACCTCATCAAGCGCCTCAAGATTCAACTCAACCTGACCAGCATCGTCGTAACCCACGACATGCGCCTGGCGAAAAAGCTGGCCGACCGGGTAGTCTTCCTGTACGAAGCCAAAGCCATCTTCTTCGGCACCTATACCGAAATGGAGAAGTCC
>QIAL01000469.1 GCA_003225535.1 Acidobacteriota bacterium
CCACAGTCCGAGGAATTTCGGCATGACGGGCGGGCCGCTGGGGAAGACCGTCATCATGCCGACCGGGCCCTGGTTGTATTTCTCGATCATCGCGGGCGAGTTCATGTCTTTGTGGGTGCCGAAGGGGAAGACATAGAGGCCCCGCTTCAGGCCTGCGGCTCGGAGGGTGGAGAGAGTTTTCTCTTCATCCGGCAACTGCTTGTAGTCGCCGCGGTGATAAGGCAGCAGCATGTGCATGACGGAACTGGCGATGAAAACGATGACTGCGGAGAGAACGATTGGCAGCCAGAGAGCGGAGAGTGGCGTCATGAGGAGCCTCCTGGGCGAAGCTGATTGACCGTCACGGAGGCTACGCGTTGGGTGAGGCTTCGGTCAAGGGGGATTCACGAAGCTGGACGAAGGACGGCATCGTGAAGAACTTCGGCTGTGGCACGCTCCCCTTCGCTTCGCTCAGGGTCGCGGGGCGGACGAAGGCGTCCGCCCCTACACATTCTGTCAGTCTTCTTCTACGCGGGGGTGATGGCTGGTGTGGCCGTTGGCTTGTTCGCCTGGTTCCTTCAGCCATTTTTCGATGGCGTGTTCGCTGAGTTCCATTTTTAAGAGGACGGCTTCTGAGGGTTCGAGGTTGACGATCATCATGCGCAATTTGTTTCCGCAGGGATAGGTATAGATGAGAGTGGTCTCGCCGTCATGCTTGCCTTTGGACTGGACGCGGACGAAGGGATACCAGCCGGGCCCGAGAGAATTTTCGACCACCCGGCGGATATCACTGGAGTCCGTGGACGGCTGGAATCCTTCGAAGACGGCGAGTTGGAATCCGTGGACTCCGGCGGGTCGGGCGAAGAAACTGGCCAAGCCCAGGAAGGGGATGTGCGTGTGATGAACACCATAAGTATGTTCGATGGAGTGCACGATTCCCTTGAATTCCGGGTCGGCGCCGAGGGCGAACGTGGATGCGCAGAGGACGAGAACCAGTACGCGAAGAGATTTCATTTCTGTTCTCCTTTGTCGGCCTTGGCCATGGGCTTCGATGACTGCGGCTTGGTCTTCAATTTGGGGATCCCGAATTCACCACCCAGATCGGCCAGCTGATCGACTTCCAGGGGGCCAATGATATTCACGAATGTGAGTTCTTTGGCCTCTGCCGAGATGATGACGATGCCGGCTATCTTTTCGTTTTCGAGCTTGAAGAAGACGTCGACGTTGTCGCCGTCGCGCTCGCTGCGCACTCCGACTACGCGCGACCATTCGGGAGAGCGGAACTGCGCGCGGACGACCTCGACATCGGCGGCAGAGTATGCTCCCTCGTCGGAGAACTCGTAGCTGCGGACGTAAATTCCTTTGAGATTCGCTACCAGCTTGGCGGCCTTCCTTTCCTCGGGATCCTCGGCGGAGAGAAACTTGCTGGCCCAGTGGAGCATGGGACCATCCATGTTGACTTCGACCGTTTCTTTGGCCTTGGACGCGAGTTTCTCGACGCCGGGAGGAAGCTTAAGTTCCTGCGCGCGCAGAATTGCAGGGAATGCGAGCAGCAGGATGAATGGGACGAGTTTGCAGGTTTTCGTGCTCATGACCGACTCCTTGGGGAACTGTTTTGTGGCTGTGGTTCCGGCCGGGATGTATTGATTTCGTTTACCTTTTCCTTCGCCAATTGCAGTTTGCTGCCGGCGATGCGGAGCGCCAGCATGAGCTGCTGCTTGGCGGCCTCTCCTTCGGCGCGCTGGCGTTGGAGATTTCGGTAATAAATGGTCCCGATTGCCATGGCGATCGTGACGGCTGCGACGGCGGACCAGCGCAGGGCTGGTTGAGAGAAGAGGCTCAGCCAGGAAGTTCTTTGAGCGTCATTCGCGGCGGAGTTCTGCTGTTCGGCACGAGCGAGAACTTTCAGAACAAAGCCTTCGGGTGCATCCTCGCGGCGAACCGCGTTGCGGAGTGCATCCTCGAGGAGATTCGGATTTTTGTTGGTTTCCGTCATATGGTGACTTGTCCCATGGTGCGGGTGACCTTGTCGCGAAGCAGGGCAAGCGAACGCTGCAAATGGCTTTTGACTGTCGCGACAGGCATGGCGAGGACAGCGGCAATGTCCTCGGGCAGCATGTCTTCCTGGTAACGCAGAATCACGATCAGCCGCGGCTTTTCCGGCAACGAGGCGACGAATTGCTGGAGCCGTCTCGCTACCAACGGGTCGGACGATTGCGCAGGCGTCATGGGCTCAGGAGCTTCGTCGAGGCTCACCTGGGGCAGCTTGCGGCGGCGTTGGAAATCGATACAGCGATGAGCCGTGACTTTGCGTAGCCAGAATTTCACGTGCTCCTCGGACTTCAGCGTGGGCAGAGTCGCGTGCAATTGCAGGAACACGTCCTGAGCCAACTCTTCGGCTGCGGCGGTCTCGGTCAGAAAGTGCTGGGCTATGCTGAAAACCATGGACTGATAGCGGCGCACGAGATCGGCAAAGTCAACGCCAGCAATGTCTAGGGTGGAGTCTGCTAGGGAGCGCGCTGGCATGGCCAAGGTTTCTGAGTGCCTCACTCTACATATACGGAGGGGAGCACGCCAGAGAATGCAAAAACTTTGATTTCGAGCAAGAATTTCTGGCGCGCCGTTCCTTATTATTGCGGGTCAGATCGGAGCGATTCCCCGCGCCCGGTTCCTGCATCCAAAAGGAAGCATGACAGCCGAAATCAATTCCACGCACATTCAGGTGATTCATTCGGAAACCCGTCACCCGGAGTCGGCCGAGCTCCGGCGTTGGCTGGGCGAACTCGTGTTGCGCAACGGCAGTGACCTGTTGCTGGTGCCGAACGCTCCGGCCTCGATCCGTTTGGAGGGAGTCTTGTCGGCCATTGAGGATAAGACCCTCAGTGGCGAGGAGATTGAAGCGGCGGTGTTCCCGGCTATGGCGGCGCACGCACGAGAGGAATATCGGCAGTACGGGATCGCCGATTCGTCGTACCGGCTAGAAGGGGTGGGGCGGTTTCGGATCAATCTGCATCGGGAGCGCGGGCGGGCGGCGGCGACGGTGCGGGCGCTGCCTTCGAAAGTGCCTGCCCTCAGCGAACTTCGCTTGCCCCCAGGG
>QIAL01000470.1 GCA_003225535.1 Acidobacteriota bacterium
TCGCCCCCGATTGACAAAGATAGGACTGACGTTCTAGCGGACTACTCCGCGATAGTTAAACAAACCTGTCCTTGGTTGGGGAAGCGGCGAGTAGAAGCCCCCTCGGATGAGAAGCGATTAGTGTCGCTTCATCCTTCAGCTCGCCGAACGCGATCAAGATATGTATTGGATTACTGAATGTCAACAAATACTTTGTGACGCATGTTCACGGCCACGTTTGCCATTCCGTTTTTCGTAACAGAATGTGAATTAACTTTGCGGCTTAGTCTGTTGGTGTAAATGAATGAGTTTTCGCTGACGCGAATCTGAGCGTTAGCATAGTTGAGTCGTCCTACTTGTAGACAATGCCTTACATGTCTGAAGTAGACATTCCCGGCTATCTTCCGCCCACAGTTACATTCTCTGACAACAAGTACATGTTTTTGAGAGCGTGGAACCGCCGTTCCCTTGTCGGCGTCTGCAACACCGTATTCGCTAACTAACCATCGCCGTGTCGAGGGATCGATGAGAGCTAGATTGACGGCGCTGCCATGCTTTCTGCAGAACTCTTCAAATGCCCTATCCGTGACAAACGTGTCCACAAGTTTCAGTTGCCCGGATGAAATCAGTTTCTGTACATCCACGATTTCCAGATTCAAGATCTTGGCCGCTCGTTTCCAGGAGAACGGCCCCTCGGGCAACCTGGGGCCGGCTGCAATCGCGGACGATGATGTGGAATCCGTTACCGGGCAGCGGTTCTTCGCACAGCAAGTAGCGAGTGAAGCTCGGGTGATCCGTGGATCGCGAGCTCGAAGCATGCCACTTGCAATGAGTTGCATCAGCCGCGTGCGGCTCATCCGTAATAACTTCCGCAACGCACGCTGGGACCAGCCGTCAGTGACTCTTGCGCTCATCCCCAGCGCCCCCAAGCGGAAGCGGGACGGCGCGCTCCGAACGACCAAGTCGCTCCGCGATCTCGTTGACTGGTTCGTAGCCGGCCAGGTCCAATAATTTCGCATCGTCCGCTGGAAGCCAAGAACGAGAAGGGCTTCGATGCGACGAACTGTTCTCATCTGTCTTCTTCAATTGTTCCGCAGCATCGGAGGCGAGCGCGGGGGTTCTGCGCAACTGCCGAATGCGGCGCCAACAATCGCCTCGTTTCCATTCCGGAACGAGTTTCATAATTTTGTTGATCGCTTCGTGTTTTTTGTTTGGCCCAAGCTTGATGCCGGCGATTAGCAACTGATCAATGGCTGGCAGAAGACGAGGAATGATTGCAGCTGGATTACGAACCTGCTCGACTGCGCCCAACATACAGAAACCCCACAACAACTGGCCGAAAATTGCCGCCATATTGGCGCGGTCCTAATGTCGGGCGATGTGTTTTCTGTGGAATGGTCGGGATTTCGGGGCACGCATTCAAAACAGAGAATTTAGGATAGTGCGCCACAAGGTGGGAGAGAGTGTTGGTGCCCGAAAAACCGTACAGGTAGCGGAATCCCGGGCGGTTTTCCAATATCTGTTGTTGCCGGTGAGTGCCCGCACCGAGCTCAGTTGCTCTTCTGAGAATCGTATTGATGTACGTCTTCGGAAATAGCGAGTATGCAGGTTTCGCCTTCGAACTGAATTTTACTGGCGGAGTAGGCGGTGAGCTTGACCTGCCCGGATTTCGTGCGGAGGCGAGCCATCATATTCCGGATCGGTACCCCTTGGTTAAGCCGGGCAAGCATGAGTCCTCGATCGGCGGGATCTTCCCAAATCCTCAACTCTTGCACAGTGCGTCCGAGGACCTCATTGCGGGAATATCCATACCGGTGCTCGAAGGCGGCATTGACATCGAGGAAGCGCCCATCCTTCAGTGTCGTAATCGAAAAAGGAAGGGGGCACGACTCGAATACCCTCTCAAACTTCTCCTCGAAAGATCTACGGCTGTCTTCGGACCGCGCCAGGGCGGTTTCCGTGCGTTTGAGTTGGGCAAGCCGTGATTCAAGATTCTCACAATAGATGCGTGCGGTTTCGTACAACCTCGCATTTTGAATCGCGGCCGCCGCAGGGATAGCGAGCAGTTCGGCACGGCGGAGATGTTCTTGCGTATAAAGATTGGGTTCGGTATGGCCGACGGAAAGGCACCCGAGATATTCTCCCGATGCGACGAGCGGCGCGGAGAGCCAGGAGCGCAATTGCCTGTGCCCCTTCAAGGTGTGCCATTTTTCCTCTGTGTTTGTGTCGCCTATCAGAACGCTCTTCTGCTCGGTCAGAATGCGATGGAAAAACGTCGACTCGTCCGCGATAAACGTCAGAGGAGAGCGGGCTCCCGGCTTCTTCGGCTGTTCAGGGCAGGTCCTTTCTCCAAGGGCGAGCATATGCGGGCCGCTCTCGGGTACCAGCACCCGAGCGCACGTGTACGGGACTAACTCTTCGAGAGATTTCAACAGGGTTTCCATGATGAAATCCATGCGCAGGTCTTGAGTTAGCGAAAGCGTGGCCTTGCGCAACGCCTCGGCTTCCTCCTCCGCTTGTTTCTGCGCCGTAATTTCGAGCGCCGTACCCACGAGCCGCCGAATCTTGCCCTCGGCATCCCGAACAGGAAAGCCGCGGACCCACACCCAGCGGACTTCGCCTTGGCCAGAGACGATCCGGAATCTTTCGTT
>QIAL01000332.1 GCA_003225535.1 Acidobacteriota bacterium
ACTGAATTGGCTCAGCAACGTTGCGATCCTTCTTCTCGATTGTTTTGTCGTCCGACGTAACGTTTAGCGTGTACTTGCCCTTCTTCATGTCGGTCTTCCTGAGTTGCAGGCTAACGGTCGAAACCGGCTGCGGCTTGGCGCCCTTCAACAGAGTGAACTCGTAGTAATTGCGGTCGCCCTTGTGCTTCAGAGCCTCAAGGTCCCCCCGGGTCGTCGCAATCAGTCCGCTCTGCACTCCAAGGTCACCTACGGCACTCGACAGCTTCGCCTTAGTCGCTTCCAGATCGGCCTTCGTGCTGGCAACATCCGTCTTCACTCCGCCAACATCCGTCTTAACTCCAGCGATATCCCCGGAGACCGCGGTGATCTGCGCCTTCTGTTCCTGTTCCAGCCGGGATGCCGCCGCTCTCTGCTCAGCCTGCAACTGCGCGGTGCGCTGTGCCAGCTCCTTCTTCGTCATGCCGGCTTGTTGCGCCAACGTTTCGCCCTCGGCCTCGGCCGTCTGCATGCGATTCTGCAGTTCCTTGACCTGCGCCTGGCTGCCGGCCAAATCGGCCGTCAGTTTTTCGATCGCGATGTGCGTGCTGTACTGAGCGTATCCGGCCCCCGCCACGACCAGCAGGGCCACGATGATCAGAATCCATTTGCCGGCATTCGAGTGACTCTCTTCGTGTATCTGTTCGTCCTCATCGGCCATACACTTCCTCCTATGGAAAGCAAAAGAATAAATTGCAGGGATATCTAATTGTTCAGCAGTAGAACCGAAGTGTCAATTGTCTCGCAAGATGCAAACCGCGAGCTAAGGCAACTGATGTATGTCAACACAAATCATAACCCCTTCGCGGCCTCTGCGCGATTTTCTCAGCGATCTCCGCGGTCTAAGGTCTAGCACCTAAGCAGGAGCCCGCTCCGGTAGCTACCGTTGCACGCGCAAAGCGTCCCGAAGAACGGGGTCAGGATTGCGCCGTATCCCATCCGCATCCGCTCCCAGCCGCTTCTCCAACTGTTGACGAGCCTGGGTCACAGTAGCCGCCAGGTTCGACTTCGCCAGTGATTGGCTTAACCGTTCGGATTTCACCATGCAGGCATACGCCATCTTTGGTGGAAAGCCCGACTCATCGAGAAAGTGTCCATACGCGAACCAGTCCACATAACTTGCGTCTGTGTCTCCCGCTGCGTCATCCAACTCCAGCGCCCGCCGATACAGCCGCAGCGCGTCATTTACCCGGCCGGCCTTGCCCAGCAACTGCGCCTGGTTCACATCCGCCACGCTCTCCAGCTTTCCCTGCCCCGTCTGTTGTGCCAGCTTCTCCGCCATCTGATACGACTTCACCGCGACGTCCGGCTGCGACGACGAGACCTGGCACTCCGCCATGCGTAACACAATTCCAACGAGCACATCGGGCGCCGGACGATCCTCCGGCCTCTGAGCAACCTTCTCCAGATAACTCCGGTAGTGCGCCCCCGCGCTTTGCGCCTTGCCCTCACGATCCAACTCATGCGCCAGATATAAGTGCGCCACCAACTGATTGGGATCCGCCTTCAACGCCCGCTCCCAGTCGGCAAGTGCATCATCCGAATGTCCGCGTTGCAGCGACAGCAGTCCCCGATCGACAAGCAGATTCGCATCCTTCGGGGCGTATTTCAGCGAAGCCTCGGTCAACGTAAAAGCCTCGTTAAAGCGCTTCTGATCCAGAAGGAACTTCAGCAGCGCCTGCCGTGGAGCCGGATCCGCCGGATTCGCCGCAATCGCCCGCCTCCATGCCGCCTCCGCTTCCTGCGGATCTCCGTCCTCTAATTGCTTGCGCCCAAGCCGCATCTGCAATTGGCTGTCGAACGAGTCCAGCACCGCCGCCCGTTTCAGATCGCTCAAATCATCACTGTGCAAAGAAAGATAATGCCGCGCCTGATCGACTGTGCCCCAGACCAGCAGCACCAGCGCCGCCCCGACTCGCAGCCGCGCGGCGCCGACGCTGGCTCCCGTGACCCAGCCCCACGCCGTCTGGAACCGCCCACCCGCGTCGGCCATCGCGCTCGCCACGCGCTCCTTCGAATTCAGTAGCAGTGCCGCAATCCGTCCATCCCGCAGCTTCCAGATGGCGCCATCCAGGATGAAGTGATGTATGTTCACCAGCGAGGTGAAGATCAAAAAGCTCGTGCTGAAGTCATGGTGCAGCACCCGGCTCGCCAGCCAGGGCCCAGGCACAAACAGGGCAATCCCACCCACGATTAGCACACCGAAATACGCCAGCTCGTGATCCACAGATACTGTGCCGAATGCATCACCGCCAAAACGCCGGAGCTGTACCGGGTCTGCGGAATCTCCATCCGCCTCAACAACGCAATCGCCGTCGGCACCAGGAACCACAACACCTGCGACGAGAACAACGTCAGCGACGGAAGCAACCTGCGCCATCCTGTCTGTCGCGACAACTTCCACAATCCATACGCGGACAGCGCCACAAATCCCACTCCGAGCACCACCTGCTCCCATCGGCTGACCGCAGCAGGAATTCCCAGCGACACAAACAGCGGATCACTCGAATGACCTGTATGGAACCCGAGAAACAGCATCAGATACGACGCCACGAACGCACCGTACAGCGCCTGCCGCGTGCCCTTATCCGGATCCGCCCCAGCCCGCCGCGCGAACATCATGAACAGCCCGTAGTTCTGCCCGCTGTAGTGCCACGGACTCCAGGTGATGTAGATCGTGAAAATCCAGGGCAGCAGTTGCATCCAAAAATGCGAGAGCACCAATGTCAGAAGAATCAACCCGGTGGTGTGCACCGTGAAGATGCGGTATTTCTCGAAATCCTCCGCGCGGTGATACGCGCGATAGATCGTCGCCATGTAATGCGGATAGTTAAAGAACAGCGCCAGCGCGTAGAACGCCACCGACCAGGTCCGCGTGTTCGACGCAATCGTCCAGTACGAAACCAGCAACAACGGTGCCGTCCACGCCCCGCATCCCACAATCAAATCGACCCACGGATTGTAGATCCATGCAATCGCTGCCCGTTCCGTATGTCGTAAGGTTTTGTGCATTGAGGATGTGGCCGCGCCAAGCCACAATTTCGCCAACGCAGCGATCTGCGTCGCGATCTATGACTAAGTGGCTTGATTGGAATTATAGGTGCGCGAATTAGACTCAGCGGTGCAAGCGCGGTAACGAAAGTAATCGCCCGATACCCTGAGGGTGCCCCATCCTTGTCTCCGCGTTTTTTGCGGAGACAGGATGGGGTCTTTGATTTCCTATCCCAAATTTCCAATCACTGCAAAGATTTCGAACCTCACCTCGCGAGCTACTCGAACTTCCACCGCGTAGACTTACTCTGAAAGTGTTTCTCCCACATCGCAAACACCACGCGCGGACGCACCGCAAACACCGGTTCTTTCATCGACAGAATGTCATCCTTCATCGTCGACAGATCAAACTTGTACTTGCGCTCGTAAGCGGGCAGCAATTTCTTCCGCGCCGCCACATCCGCAATCTCGGCGATCCCTTCGACAATCACCGCCTCAGCCGCATTCTCCGTACACACAATGGATTTCGGATTCTCCGCCAAATTCCGCGCCTTCCGCGACTTGCTCCCCGTCGAGAACAGAAACCGCCCATCCTGCCACATTCCCCAGACCACCATCGTGTGCGGCGACCCGTCAGGCTTCACGGTAGTAATCCAGTAATTGTGCGATTTCTTCAGCCGCTGCTCCGCCCACGACCACGCCAGCAACCCCTTCGTGTTCTCTGGAAACCCGTACCCCGCCGCCTGCGGACGGCTAGCCCGCGGAGTCTTCGAAACGCGCGAAGATTTCTTAGTTGGCATGAACTCCCCCAGAATGAGCCGATGAACCCTCTGTGCCCCTCGATGACCTCTGTGGTGAATGCTTTTTGTTGTTAAACAAAAAAAATGCTAATAGCTGACCTATAGATTCTTCCCCGTCCACTGATCAATCCATTCCAGCGCCCGCTGCAAATTCTCCAACGAATTCGCCACGCTGAATCGTAAATATCCTTCCCCAAACGCCCCAAACGCTGTCCCCGAGAGCGCCGCCACGCCCGCCTGCTCTAGCAGCGCATCGGCCAGCGCCTTCGATTTCCACCCCGTCCCGGTAATGTTCGGAAACACGTAAAACGCGCCCTTGGGCATCCGGCACGAAAATCCTTTGATCTTGTTCAGCCCGGCCACAAACACATCCCGCCGCCGCTGAAACTCATCCCGCATGTGGTCCACCGAACTCTGATCCCCGCGGATCGCCTCAATTCCCGCCACCTGCGTAAAGCTCGCCGTGCACGAATTCGAGTTGGTCATCAGCCGCGTCATATGCGCCGCCAAGTCCGCCCGCATCACGCCGTAACCCATCCGCCATCCCGTCATCGCGTAGGTTTTCGAGAACCCATCGAGCAGGATGGTCCGCTCCTGCATCCCCGGTACCGACATGATCGAGAAATGCGCGCCCCCATCAAATAGCAGCCGGCTGTAAATTTCATCCGACAGGATCATGATGTTGCGGTCGCCAATCACCTTCGCGATCTGCTCGATGTCCGACCGCCCCATCACCCCGCCCGTAGGATTCTGTGGCGAATTCAAAATGATGAGCTTCGTCCGCTCGCTGATCAGCGAGTTCAACTCATTCACATCCAGCGAGAAATCTCGCTCCTCGCGCAGCGCAATCGGCACCGCTCGCCCGCCGACGTAATGGATCATCGACTCATAGATCGGGAAGCCGGGGTTCGGATAAATGACTTCATCCCCCTCATCGATTAACGACAGAATCGTAAAGAAAATAATGGGCTTCCCGCCTGGCACAACCACGACTTCATCACTACTGACCTTCACTCCCCGCGTCCGGCTCACATACTCCGCCAGCGCCTGCCGCAACTCAGGCAGCCCCGCCGATGGCCCATAATGTGTCCATCCTTCATGTAGCGCTCCCACCGCCGCCTCGACCACGTTTGCCGGCGTATCGAAATCCGGTTCCCCGATCTCCAGGTGAATGATGTTCCGTCCCTGTCGTTCCAGCGCCCGAGCTTTATTCAGAACTTCAAAGGCAGTCTCGGTTCCGAGCCGCGACATCCGCCGGGCAAGCTGCAGCTCGTATGGTGTTTGGGTGGCTTTCGACATAGGCAGGAACTCCTCAAGAACGCAAACGGGTTATTATACCCCCGCGTGCCGCACGGTCACCGTGACCCACTTGGAGCACCAAGGTAAGAAACCATGGACATCGCCCAACTCAAAGCAGCACAAAAAGAAGGCTGGAAGCATTTCGCCCCGCTGGAAACCGTCACCACCCCGTCCGCGGCGCGCCTCGTGCACTTCGCAGGAATCTCTCCCGGCGCGCGAGTCCTCGACGTCGGCTGCGGCACCGGCGTCGTCGCCATCACCGCCGCGCGTCTCCGCGCCCGCGTCGATGCCATTGACCTTACGCCCCAACTTCTCGAGCGCGCCCGCGAAAACGCGCGCATCGCGAAGGTCGACATCGAATTCCGCGAAGCCGACGCCGAAGACCTCCCCTTCCGCGACGGGGAGTTCGATATCGTCGTCAGCCAGTTCGCGCACATGTTCGCCCCTCGCCCCGATATCGCAATCGCCCAGATGCTTCGCGTGCTTCGTCCCGGGGGAACCATCGCTTTCTCCACATGGCCGCCGGAGCTTCTCGTCGGGCGCACCATGCAGCTCGCATCCCGTTACATGCCGCCCCCGCCTCCCGGGATTCCATCACCCATGCTCTGGGGCGATCCACAAATCGTCACCCAGCGCCTAGGAAGCGCAGTCGCCGATATCGTTTTCGACCGCGACAGTATCCTCGTCCCGGCGCTCACTCCCCAACACTTCCGGATGGTGATCGAACGCTCGGCCGGTCCCATCATAAAAATGATTGAGACGCTGGCCGTCTCCCAGCCCGAGCGTCTCGAAGCTTACCGTGCGGAATTCGATGCGATCGTGTCGCAGTACATGCGCGACAATCTGATTTGTCAGGGCTACCTGTTGACCCGTGCCCGCAAGGTCTGAATCGATTTTGGATATGGAAGTGGAGACACGAATGAGCTCATATCTCGACGAACTCTACGCCCATCAGGAGTGGGCCGATGCCGAACACTGGCGCGCCTTCGAGGCGCATCCACCGGCGCTCAAAGACAAGGCCATCCGTGAACGCCTGCACCACATCCATCTGGTACAGCACGCATTTCTCTGGATCACTGGACCACAATCCGAGCCGCTCGCCAGCCGCAAGCTGGAAGAATTCTCGAGCATCTTTGATCTAAAGAACTACGCACAAGAAGGCCTGCAGCATTTGAATGAGTTCGTAAAATCCCTGGACCCCACGCACGCTGAGCTGATCATCGAGATCCCGTGGTTCCGTCCGCCCGCGAAGATTTCCATCCGCCAGGCCCTCACCCAAGCCGCCATGCACAGCCACTACCACCGCGGACAGAACGCCACCCGCCTCCGCGAACTAGGCGGAATCCCGCCCATGACAGATTTCATCGCCTGGTTGCACAAGGGACAGCCGCTCGCGCAATGGGAGTAGATGGATTCCTCTGTGAAACTCTGTGCCCTCTGTGGTGGAGTTTTTAAGAGGTGAGTTACTCCGAAACGCTGTGTTCTTCGTTCTGCGAGCGCAGAACGCGATCCACTGAATAGGGCGCACGCCGGCTGGGCTCGTGATAATGCCGCACCTGCATCTCCCCCAGCAGCCCGATCGCCAGCAGATTCAGCCCGCCCAGCAGCAGTCCCAGAGCGGCCATCATCAGCGGCCCGTGCGAAGCCATAATCGGCACATGCCGCAGGAACTTCTCTACCCCCAGCCACAGCACGATCGCGCTGCCGCCAAAGATGCTCATCATCCCAAACGTTCCGAAGAAGTGCAGCGGCCGCGACAGATACTTCAGCAGGAACCGGATTGTTAGAAGATCGAAGAACACGCGGAATGTTCGCGTGATCCCGTAATGCGACGCACCTCGCTCCCGGTTTACATTCTTGATCGGCACTTCGCAAATCGTCGCGCCATGCCACGACGCCAGGGCCGGGATGAACCGGTGCAATTCCCCGTACAGCGGCACCTGCTCCAGAATGTCGCGCCGATACGCCTTGAATGTCGTCCCGAAGTCGTGGATATCGACGCCACTGATCTTCGCCATCATCCAGTTGGCGATGCGCGACGGAATCCGCCGCATCCAGAAGTTGTCGACGCGATTCTTGCGCCACCCGCTCACGATGTCGTATCCCGCGGCAACCTTCTCCAGGAACATCGGAATGTCGCTGGGATCATGCTGCAGATCGCCATCCATGGCGATGATGTACTCGCCCCGTGCATGATCGAACCCCGCCGCCAGTCCCGCGGTCTGCCCGAAGTTGCGCCGCAGCTTGACCACCGTGACCCGGCTGTCCACCGCCGCGATTTCCCGCAGCATAGCGAACGTGTGATCGCTCGAGCCATCGTCGACCAGGACAATCTCGAAGCTCTCGCCATGGGCTTCCATGACGACTTTTAGCTGGTCATAGAGGTCGGTAACGTTCTCTTCCTCGTTATGTAGAGGGACAACAATCGAGTATTTGGGCACGATCTATTGATTATAAACGAGACTCTTGGATTCGAATATCAACCTTTGGCAAAGAGTAACGTCGGAGTGCCCTACTCTTGTCTCCGTTGCTTTTTGTGGAGACAGAGCCTGCCTGAGCGAAGCGAAGGGGTGGGGATTTTGACTTCCCTTCCAGCGACTAGAAACTCAAAAGCCCCACCCTGTCCCTGCAAAACACCGCAGGAACAAGGATGGGGCGCCCAGTATCGTCGAACTTAGTTCGTATCGTCGCGCCGCTTCAGCGTCGGACGGTCATCATCATCTTTCTTCCCGTCCTCGGACTTGTCACTCGTATTCGAAGTCCGCCGCAAGCTCGGCTTTGACGAATCTTTCTCGTCCAGCAGCTTGTGCTTATTCTCAATCGCCGCCAGCCGCCCCTTCACTTCGTCAAACTCCGAGGTCGTCACGACGTACTGCTGCTTCGCCGGAAGAATTTTCCGGATCTCATCCTGCGATTTCTGTATGCGGTCCGCGTTCTGTGGATGGGTATCGAACGCCTTGGCGAGCGTCCCTGGCTTCTTCTTCTCCATGGCCTGCACTTTTTCAAAGAACGAGACAAACGCCGACGGATCGTATCCCGCCCGGTACATGTACTCGATGCCCAGATAGTCCGCCTCGGCCTCGAACCCGCGCGAGAACTTCAGAATGCCGAACATTCCAGCGATGCCCGCAGCCTCGTAGCCCGCGTATCCAATCCCGCCACCCACGAAAATCAGTGGGATCGATGCCATCTGCAACAACGACGCCCGCGTCTGCTCGCGAGCCGCGTGACATGCTGCCACGTGCGCGATCTCATGCGCCATCACTCCGGCAACTTCCGCCTCTTCATCTGCCGCCAGGATCAACCCGGAGTTCACATAGAAGAACCCACCGGGCAACGCCATCGCGTTGACCACATCAGAGTCGATGACTTTGATCGTGAACGGAACCTGCGCGTCCGAATTGCGCACCAGGTTCTGCCCGATTCGGTTGACGTATTCCGTCACCACCGGATCGTTTACCATCTTCACCTGAGCCTCAACCTGCTGGGCGAACGAGCGGCCCATGGCCACCTGTTTCTCGACGCTGTACCAGTTGCCCACGCCGCGCCCGCAACCTACGTTGCGGTTGCCCACCGCATCGACGTCGGTCTTGCCGCCATCGTGCTTGATCTGGCTGTCTTCTTGTATGGGCAGCGCCGCTGGGCCCTTCTTGGGAGCGTTCTGAATGTCGCTCGCCTTCGGCTGCCCGTCATCCGGATCAGTGGTCGGAGGTGCCTTCTGCGGCGACTGGCTCGGCGGATTCTGGGTTTGTGGAGTTTGGGATTGCGGACTCCCAGGTTGATTCTGCGGATCTTGTCCCGGCGTCTGCGCCACCATCCAAGGCACCGCGACAAACGCCGCCATTGCCAGCGCGCCTGCCAGCCATTTCAGCTTCATAGGAGTACTCCTTAAGCTTGATTATACGCCCGGTCCAGGGACACCAAACCCCTAATCGTAAGCTTCTAACTTAGACGCTCCCAGTCACTTCCGGGTTATCCGCCAGTATTAGATCTTGGATGATACTCGTGTGGCGACGGACGCTTTCGTCCGTCCCGCGAAGGCGAAGCCGAGCGGAACCCTTCTCCATGTCCGCGCCCTTACGATTTTCTGTGGGGCTCCGCGGTCAGTCGAAAACCGACAGGTGAACGGCACTGTATCCCACCTAAGCCACCCGCCCAAGCACCACCGGCATGTCCGGATCCCCCCGCTCAAACGCGACGATCACCATCGCGCCAACTTGAAGCTTGGGGCTGGTGACGGTGACCAGCGCCCAGGCCTGCCTACCTTCCACATTGACCTTTACCCGCCCAGAGACCTGAGGATCGCTGTTATCCAAAACCACCCCTCGGTACACGCCGAACAATACCATTCGCCTCTCCTTTGGTGCGCGCTTGTAACTCCAGGCGCCACTGGTTGACGCTGCAGCAGATCACGCCTCGCCATCCTAGCACCCGGACGGGGCGACTCGGCCGCGCCCAGTCCGTATCACGGTTTGAAGATTTATGTGCGGGCGATTCCGTCCGACTTGTTCTTTCGCCCCTTTCGGAGCTTGCGCCTCTTTTCGAATTCATCGATGGCTTGGGCCGTGGGCTGTAATCTTGCGCTCCTGCGGAGTTGGTTTCACGTTTTCGGGCGGCTTGCGTTGGGATGATGCGGATTGCGATTTAGGAGATGCGTTGTGTTGCGGTGCGGGCTGCGGGGTTTTGAAATCGTGCGGGGGCACTGCAGCGGGGGGTGATGTGACCTTGGCAGTCGTGGTGGCGGCGGGCGTGGGTCCGCTCGCTGCGCTCGCTGGACAGCCGATGGCGGCTGTGCCCACAGGTGCTTGCGCGGCGGCTTTGCGGGCTTGGGCTTCGCGGGCCAGGACTCGGGTGCCTTCTGCCTGGTACTCCCAGAAGTGATGGTCGTGGGGTTCGACGGGTTTGTACGGGATCGCTGACACTGCGGGGAGTTCGGACTGCTGGGCGATCGCTTCGTGCTGCTCGGTTGGCGGGGCGTACTCGGGGACTTGCGTGACGGTGTCTTTGGCGTGGATGCCGAACTTTACGCGGGCGGCATTTTTCACGGCGATGTGGAGGGCGCGGATGATCAGCGTGGCGCGTTTGACGTCGATGGTATTGCGCATGAGCTTCGATCATGGCGATGGGGTGGAGGCGCGATTGTGGAGGGCGACGGACGCCGCGGTGGGCGTTCTGGTGGAAGTAGCAGAATTGCTCTCCGTGGAGAGCGGGGGAGTTGCAACGGACTCCGGTGACCTTGATATGAGAGCAAGCGCGATCGTTGGACATGGCATTTACCTTCTCTAAAATTTCTTGATAGTGGGGCCGTAAAATCTTGGCTTCACGGGAGTTAGGCCGGGTGGCCAGGACGATGTCCGCGTAAAATCTTGGAAACGCAGGGGTTGTAAGTAAAATCTTGCGGACAAAGGAGTTAGTGGGGTTGAGGGGGACTTGGGGGAGTTTCGATTCGGGAATCCAGGGTTCGACGGGCTCACCACAGAGGGCACGGAGGGACACAGAGGACTGCTTCGGCTTCGTGCTTTTGGCGTCGGGCTTGGGACCTTGGTGGTGCATAGTCCCAGATTTACTCAGGTAGATTTCTCAGTAAAGGTTAGATGTCACAAGAAAAAGTAAATATCGGGTGGGGCTGTGGAAAACTCTTGGTCTCGTGGCCGTGAGGCTCATTTCGCCATTGTGGGTCATGCCGGCGGGGCGAAAGGCTGAAACCACAAAGGACACGAAGGTGCACGAAGGAAAATCCCGGCCTGGGAACACTCGTGTCCTTTGTGGTTTCTGAATCTGGGCGAAGCTATCCTTGCTCTTTGAGTTTGAGCTTCGACTTGTTTTCTTCCATGAACGCCTTGATGTCGTTCGCGGCGCCTAGCAGGCGGTTCCACTGCTCGTAGTACAACGTCACCGGGAAACGGCCCAGGCCGTAGACGCTGACGCCACCCTTCTCGCCGACTTTGAAGATCAGGTCTCCGCTGCGTTTCTTGGTTTCGACTTCTTTTTCCAGTTGAGCCAGTTTTGCTTTGAGTTCGTCGTAACTCGGTTCTGCCATGTCGCCTCGCTTTAAGGGATATGAAGGGTTAATGGATGGCGATCAGCCAATCGCACCCCTGCCTATAGTAACTTGTCTGAAGTTGCCGCGTTGCGGATAACCGTTATATGCTCTAAGCAATCTAATCCCAAAGCGGGAAACCTATGCGTGTCTGGGTACGATGGTCGGCTTGGCTCTGCCTGTCCCTGATGTTATGGGCAGTCGCCGCAGAGTCGACCCACAACCACCCGAACCGGACAGAGTCCACTTCCTGCTCGATCTGCGTGGCGGCGCACAGCGCCAGCCCGGCAGCCCTTTCTGACCATGCCACTCCGGTGTTCGCAGCGGTCGGCCTGCTGCAAGAAGAGCTCGTTCTTGCGAATGCGCGGTTTGACTTTTCCGACGCCGGCATTCGCGGTCCTCCTGCGGTTGTCTAAGGAACCCCTAAATTGTTGAATTCGCTGGACGCTCGTGCCTCAGGTCCAGCCGCTTCCAATTTCATTCTTAGCTGGGGAGGACATCATGCATACATATCATGTAGTTCGCGGAGTTGTATTCACACTTGTTGTCTCTATTATCGCTTGCATTGCTGGCGCGCAATCTGCTGGGAACTCGGGTTCGATCAACGGCACCGTGCTCGATTCGACCGGAGCCGTTGTTCCCAATGCCAAGATCGAAATCCGCAATCCGGTCAGTGGATTCGATCGCTCTACTACCTCGGATAGCTCGGGAAGGTTCCAATTCACGAACATCCCCTACAACCCCTACCATCTCGCGGTCAGCGCAGCTGGATTTAATTCCTACGCGCAAGACGTGGAACCGCGCTCAGCCGTGCCGCTGAACGTGCAGGTCACGCTTCAGGTGGCGGGATCCACTACTCAGGTCACTGTGGAGGGCGCGGGAGACCTGATCGAGAACGACCCCACATTTCACACCGATGTAGACAAGGGGTTATTCGATAAGCTTCCGCTGGAAAGTTCGACCTCGGCGGTGAGTTCGCTGGTTACGCTGTCGACGCCGGGAATTTCAGCCGACTCGAATGGTCTTTTTCATGGACTCGGAGACCACGCCGAGAATTCCTTCGTTGTGGACAACCAGCCTATTACCGACCAACAAAGCAAAGTGTTCTCCAATCAAATTCCGCTGGACTCGATCGAATCCCTGGAGGTGGTTTCCGGAGCGCCTCCCGCTGAATATGGCGACAAGACCAGCGTGGTGATCAACGTAACAACTCGATCCGGGCAGGGCGTTACCACGCCGCATGGAGCGTTTACTGCGTCTTATGGGTCATTTGGCAGTTCCGATGGGGCCTTCGATCTCGCTTATGGCGGCAAGAACTGGGGAAATTTCATCATGTTGAGCGGTTTGAATAGCGGCAGATTTCTCGATCCGCCGGAATTCGCCGTGATGCATGACAAGGGCAACGAGGAGAACCTGTTCGACCGGGTGGACTACCGGCTTTCGTCGGCTGACTCGATTCATGTCAATCTGGCGTACACGCGCTCGTGGTTTCAAACCCCAAATTCATTCGATGCGCAGAACGCAACGGCGTGGAAGGGGGTCACGGTAGATAACGGTGGGCTCGATCCGAATGGCAATATCGTAGGCGCTGCCGACCAGCGCTCGCAGATCAAAACGCTCAACATTGCTCCCTCTTGGACCCGGCTGCTGAATCAGACGTCGGTGCTCGATGTTGGCGCCTTCGTGCGACGCGATCACTACAACTACTATCCGAGCGGTAATCCGTTTGCTGACTTGTCGCCGGACCTGCAGGCCGAGACCGCCGGGCAGGATCGGACGCTGACCAATGCCGGCCTCCGCTCCAGTATTTCCTACGTGAAGGGCATTCACAACGTAAAGGCGGGAGCGCTTTACCAGCAGACGTTCCTGACCGAGAACGACAGCCTCGGCATCGTGGACCCGACATTCCTTCCCTCACTCGCAGATGCGAACGGCAATCCCTGCTATAACACAGCCACAAATGTGGCGCTGGATTCACCGTGTACCGACCTGCTTCCCTTCGATCTCACGCGCAAGGGCGGCCTGTTCGCATTCCACGGGCACACCGACGTCAAAGAACTGTCGCTGTATGCGCAGGATGCGATCACTAAGGGAAACTGGTCGTTGAATCTGGGCTTGCGCGGCGATATCTACAATGGCCTGGTCACGCACCGCGAAGCCGAGCCTCGGGTGGGCGTTGCCTACAATATTAAGCGCAGCAATACGGTTCTGCGGACGTCGTATGCCCGAGTACTGGAGACGCCGTTTAACGAGAACCTGGTACTGGCCAGCATCGGATGTGGTGACGCGGTCTTGAATCCGCTGCTGGGGTGTGCCGCGTCCGGAGTGAATCCGCTGAGTCCCGGTTGGCGAAATGAGTTCCACGCCGGAATTCAGCAGGCCGCAGGAAGATACTTGGTTTTCTCCGGAGAATACATCTGGAAGTACACGCACAACGCTTACGATTTCAGCGTTCTCGGAGCCACCCCGATCACCTTCCCGATCGAGTGGCACAACTCCAAGATCCCTGGTTTCGCCGGCCGCGTGAGCGTGCCGGACTTCCATGGATTTTCGGCGCTCATGGTGTTTTCGAGTGTGGCGGCGCGCTTCTTTCTGCCTCAGCTCGGAGGAGCGGGTGCGGTGCCATCAGCTCCCGGCGGCGTATTCCGCATTGACCACGACGAGAAGTTCAATCAGACCACGCACCTGCAGTATCAGCCATGGAAGCAGGGTCCATGGATCGGATTCAACTGGCGATATGACAGCGGGCTGGTGGCCGGCTCGGTACCGTTCGCGGCGTCGGGCAACCCGAATGATCCGAATTTTCAAGTGGACTTGAGCGGGTTTACGGCGGATCAACAGTTCCAGGCTGGCTTGGTATGCAACGGGCAGCGTGCAACTCCGACATCCGCTTTGCCGACATCCTGTCCGGGGTCGCAATTCTCGTCGTCGCTGGTGAAGATCCCCGCGCCAGGAACGGAAAACGACGACAAGAATCCGCCGCGGATTGCTCCGCGACATCTGTTCGATCTGGCAATCGGACACGACAATATATTCCGCGGAGACAAGTACAAAGTGAGTCTTCAGGTCACGGCCATCAACCTCACCAACACGTACGCGCTTTACAACTTCCTGTCCACGTTCAGCGGCACGCACTATCTGACGCCGCGCACGTTGACGGCGCAACTTGGATTTCACTTTTAACAAACCTTATCTCGAATTGAGAATAGGGCGGCGGCTCATGGGAGCCGCCTTCTCTTTCTGTCACGCGGTTTACCCCATCGTCTGGGATGGTATGGGGATCCTGCAACGAAGGAAAAGCGTTTGGTCGGTCCGGCACACATCCAACCGATTGATTAAGATGACTGCGGTCGCTGGGAGGAACACAGAATGAAGAAAGTGATCGTTGCGAGTATGGCGGCATGGTTTTGCATACCTCTTTGGGGGCAGCAGACGAACGCACCGGATTTAGCCGCGCAGAATGCGGCGTTGGAGCAAAAGGTTCGGGACCTGGAAGACCGTCTGATCGCGCTCGAAGGAAAGGTTCGCACGCTGCAGAGCGCGCCGCCGGCTCCGACTCAGCCGGCTTCCGAGGCGCAACCTGCAGCGGCACCCACTGCCGAAGCCGCCGCAACTCCGGCGCTAGCGCCGGCCGTGCCCGCCGAGACGTCTCCGATTCAGGGACAGTCGCAGGTCGTGAACACCGGAGGTCCTCTGCCGAATTATGGCGGGGCGTCTTCCGCTGCCAAGGCGCTGAACCCGGACATCAGCGTGATCGGCGATTTTATTGGAGCTGCCGGCAACACCAACACTCCGCCTCTGGCGACCTTGCAGCCGTTCCCGTCGCTGCAGATGCATGAGTCTGAGATCGGCCTGCAGGCGATCATCGACCCTTACGCCCGCGGCGATTTCTTCATGTCGTTCGGCGAGGAAGGCGTCAATCTCGAGGAAGGCTACATTACCTTCACGGCACTGCCGGGAGGATTCGTGGCGAAAGTCGGCAAGATGCGATCCGCATTTGGTAAGGTCAACATGATGCACAATCACGTGCTGCCCTGGGTGGATCGTCCGCTGGTGAGTACGAACCTGGTCGGCGGCGAGGACGGCATTGATGACGCCGGGTTCTCGGTGGAGCGCATTCTGCCGGCTCCCAAGGGCATCTTCCTTGAAGCTACGGGGCAGGTGTTTCGCGGCGACTCGGCCGACGTGTTCACGGCGGCGAATCGAAGCGATGTAAGTACTGTGGCACATCTAAGAGGTTATAAGGACCTGACGGAATCGACGAACCTGGATCTCGGGCTCTCTTACGCGCGTGGGCACAACGATGCAATGTCGCTGAACGGGGCCGCTGGTGATTTTGTCACCCAACTCTACGGCGCTGACGCGACTCTGCGCTGGAAACCGCTGCGGAGGTCCATCTACCATTCGTTTGTGGGACGAGGTGAATTCATATGGAGCCAGCGGCAGCAGTTTCCGGTGGAGCAGCGCGCTTTCGGGTTCTATACCTCGGCAGACTACCAGTTCGGGCGTCGCTGGTTTGGAGGTGGGCGGTTTGACTACTCCGATCGCAGCCGTTTCGATAACCTCACCGACAAGGGAGTCGCGGCGACCTTAACGTACTGGCCGAGCGAGTTCAGCCAGCTTCGCGGCGAGTATCGTTTCACGCATTACGCCGAGAACCGCGACAGTCACGAAGTCTTCATGCAGTTGATCTTCTCATTGGGCGCTCACGGAGCGCATCCGTTCTAGGAGACTGGAATGCATAAAGTGAAATATCTATTGGTGAGTCAGGTGGTTGCAGGTGTGCTGTTGTTTCCGACGTTGGCCTCGGCGAAAAAGATCAACGTGGTCACGGCAACGACAGACATGGCTGCGCTGGCGCAGGAAGTGGGCGGCGACCGGATCAATGTGGAAGCGATTGCGAAGGGCTATCAGGATCCGCACTTCGTCGAGGCCAAGCCGAGCTTCCTCCTGAAACTGCGGCAGGCGGATTTGTTGATTGTCGTCGGGCTGCAGTTGGAGATTGGCTGGCTGCCGCCGTTAATCACACAGAGCGGCAATCCCCGCGTGCAGGTCGGAGCGGCTGGATATCTCGATGCGTCGCAGTTCGCGGAAATCCTGGAAATTCCTCAGGGCGTGGTTACCCGCGCGATGGGCGACGTGCATCCACTGGGCAATCCGCACTACTGGCTCGATCCCGACAACGGACGCCGCGTGGCCAAAGGCATCGCTGGAAAATTGGGAGAACTCGATCCTGCGGATTCGGCCTACTTTCAGGAGCGCTTTCAGGATTTCGACAAGCGCCTGACCGCCGCCGAGCAGAAGTGGGACGCGGAAATGGCTCCCTATCGAGGGCGAAAAGTTGTGACCTATCACAATTCCTTCACCAACTTCGCCAAGCACTTTCACCTGGAAGTGATCGGATATGTGGAACCGCGGCCGGGCATCCCACCGACGCCGAGTCACACCATCGAACTTATCGGGCTAATGAAGCGCGAGAATTGCAAACTCGTTCTGGTCGAGCCCTACTTTGATTTGAAGACACCGAACAGTATTGGCTCAGCAACTGGAGCCAAAGTACTGGTGTATCTCCCATCGGTAGGCGGAGAGAAGCAGGTGACAAATTACTTTGAGCTCTTCGATTACGATATCGACTTGATCAAGAAGGGATTCCAGTAGGCAAAAGGAAGACTATGGAGATTCTGCCATTTCTGCTGTGGCCGTTCATGGCCAGCCTGATTTTGACTGGCATACATGCCTACCTTGGCGTGCACGTAGTGGAGCGCGGGGTGATTTTTGTAGACCTTGCGCTGGCGCAGATCGCGGCACTGGGTGCGACTGTCGCGATTCTGGCCGGCATGGATCCGCACGGACTCGGCGCGTATTGGCTGAGCCTGGCGTTCACCTTCGTGGGCGCTGGGGTTTTTGCCTTCGCCCGGACTCGCCGTGGACATATCCCGCAAGAAGCCTTTATTGGCATCGCGTACGCTGTGGCTTCGGCGGCGGCGATTCTTGCCATGAGCAAGGCCACCGGCGAAACCGAACACCTGAAGGATATGCTCGTGGGCAACATCCTGGCGGTATCGCGCCATGACGTCATGAAGACCGCATTGTTGTATGGCGCGATGGGCGCCTTTCACTACATCTTCCGCCGGAGATTTCTTTTGATCTCGACCGATCCGGAGCAGGCTGAAGCGCAGGGCATCAGTATCCGCTTCTGGGATTTTCTTTTCTATGCGTCGTTCGGCTTTGTCGTGACTTCGTCGGTCGCGATCGCCGGCGTACTGCTGGTCTTCTGTTACCTGATTGTTCCGTCTGTCGGGGCCATGCTGTTCGCGGACCGCGTCGGGCCGCGTCTGGCCATCGGATGGACCATGGGCACGCTGGTTTCGGCGCTGGGAGTGTATTTTTCCGTGCTGCTCGATCTTCCCACGGGAGCGACGATCGTCTGCACTTTCGGAGCAGTGCTCATTGCGATGTTCCTGGTCCACCTGCTGTTCTTTCACGGCCGGGAGGCGCGCGCGTTGGCGGGCGCGGCTTCGGTGGAGAATCCAAGGGAAAGGGTCTTGCCGCGGTCGTAGGGGGGAGAGTCAGGAAAAATCTATCACCACGAAGGACACGAAGGTACACGAAGGAAAACTTTGAAAGGGAAATACTTTCGTGATACTTCGGGAGGCATTCTGCGGGTATGGATGCTTTGTAAATCCTTGTAAAAGAACCCATCGTAACAACTGCGCATCCAACCATCTTCGGTACAATTCAGGGACTAGCTCTGCCCCGCGCATCCGAGTCCATACGAGGAGAACTGCTTGCGATCCAGGTACGTACTGAGCCTGCCAGCTATTTTTGCGCTTGCCCGCGTTTTACAAACATATGGTGCTGCGCAGCAGAGCACACCGACAACGAGCCCTGATTCCTCCTCGCAAACCCAACACCCACCAAATGCGGCGAAAACGGGCGAGTCGTCCTTTCCGCAACAGCCCACCGATAAAGACAGGAAGGATGCCAAGACGACGAGCCAGATCGCCGGTCCGGGCACGTCGAACGACCGGCTTTTTTTCACGCTGCCGAACTTTCTAACGCTGGAGAATTCCGGGAAGGTTCCGCCGTTGACATCGAAACAAAAATTCGCGGTCGTCGTTCGCGGCACGGGCATCAGCCAGGCTGAGAACAGCGAACCGGGCTACGGGCAAGGCTGGGAGGGTTACGGCAAGCGCTTCGGAGCAGCCTTGGCCGATGGCACCATTGAAAACTTTATGACCGGCGCAATTCTGCCTTCCGTGTTGCACCAGGACCCGCGTTATTTTCAGTCGGGCCATGGAAGCTTCACTCGCCGGACCTTCTACGCTGTGAGCCGGACCCTGATTACGCGCGGAGATAACGGGAAGAATGAATTCAACTATTCCGAAGTCGTGGGCGGTGCGATGTCGGCCGCTATCTCCACCTACAGCTACCATCCCAAGGGCAAATACGTAACCACAACGACGCCGGGCGTCCTGCGATACATCCCTTCCGACCGTACTCTGAGGAATACTGCCAAGGTCTGGGGGACGCAATACGGGTACGATTCGCTGACGCTGGTGGTGAAAGAATTCTGGCCCGACATCCGCCGAAAGATCAGGAAAACGCCCAAGAACGAACCGGGCATCAGCATTCAGCAGCAGCAAAGATGATCACTCGCCGAAGCAGAGGCCAGGCTGACCTCACTCAAACAGGCTACCTGGTGCGTTTCGATACGAGAGGACGTTCGGTCACCAGTCCGGGGTGCAAGCGGCGGAAGCTCTCGGTAACGTGGCAATTCCAGCACACCGGTTGATGTGTGGAAAAGAATCTAGGCAGGTCCTGCGGACTCACGTCTTTCCATTCTGAGGTCTTGAAATCAGGCCCCAGCAGCGCGGGGACGTGATCGAGATGATGCAAGGGCCCGAACGGTTTGTGGCAGAACACGCAACTCTTCCCTTCATACCACTTCGCCACGATATTCCACACCAGGCAGTTCTGCGGATCGACTTCAACCTGCGACAGGCAATCCTGGCCACAGTCCTGCCGCTCTGGCCAGCGGGAACACTCGGTCAGCCGGAGGGTCGGTTCGTTGAGGAAAGCTCCTAACGCTGCCTCACCGGCGGCAACGTCCACTGCCTCGGGCTCCTTTGTCTCGGGGCACGTCACCAGACGTTTGCCGCGAAATTTGAAGTAAACGCGTACTCCCGGAACGGCCCGAAAGGTAAACAGCGCGACTGCCAGCACAAGAACAGCGATGATGATGGTGAGCACCGTCAGTGTCATGAAGCACCCCCCGCCTGCGGTGAGTCCGCCGCGCCGTACGCGTGGCGGCCCTCTGCATTTCAGTCTGTGCGGAGGGGTGCAAAATGACGGTGCCGCGAGTCACCAGAACAAGTGACTGCGATCACACGTGAATTGCCAAGAGTTTTTGAGATTCCGAGCGAAGCCTGTGCGATCTACTTCCGTTTCTTTTTTGATTTTTTCGCCGGCGGTTTCGCGGTGTTCTTCTTCACAGGTTTCGATGCCGGCTTTGCCGCAGGCTTCGGGGGAGCAGCTTTTAGCTTGTCGGCCTTGGGTTTTTCCGGTGCCTTGGCTTCAGGCTTCGCAGGCGCAGGAGGCGGTGTGGCCGGGGCCGCCTTCCCTTTCTTCCCTTTCGCGGCAGGCTGGGCCGCGCCCGGCTGAGCCGCGGTTTGCGCTGCAACTTTAGCCGCTCGTCCGCGCCGTGCTGGCGGGGGTGGAGGCGGCGGTGGTGGTGCAAACGGCTTCAAGAATTTCAGCGTCTCGGTGCGCGAGCGCAGCTTGCCGTCGAGCAGCAGCATGAATACGTCGTTCGCCAGCTTGGGATAAATCGGAAGCTGTGGCGTAATCAATAACTCCGTCATCTCGGGCAGCGGAATCTTCTGCTGCACCTGCCGCCACTTGGTCAGATAATTCTTGATCTTCTGATCCACCGATTGCTGCTTCGCCGTGACCGCGAGGAACAGCACCATCTCCGGACGCGCCGACGAAAGCAGTTGCCAGGTGCGTGAAGGCGTCGCGGCTTCTTTCCCCATCAACCGCTTGGCCAATTCCTTGGCGTGATCTTCTATGTCGCGCCAGGCTTCGACCAGATCCTTGCGCGGGATCAGCTTCTGAATGTCACTGATGTCTTTGTCCGAGAAGTGTGACGTCAGGAAATACATCACCGCCGGTCCGGCGTCTGGCGTGTAGCCCAGATCGACCATATGCTGCCGCGTCTTCATCAAAGCGGTGATGCCGTTGGTGTCGACTTTGGCCGAGGTCCACTTGTCGTGCAGGATCCCGAGCCAGCCTTCCTTTTCGAGCATCTTCACGACATGCAGCGGATCGTCTTCGTGCGCCAGAGCACCGATCTCGTGCCCGATCGAAGACTTCAAAATGTGGTCGATGTACTTCCCTTCTTTGGCGGCATCGTAACGAGCCTGTGTGCGCTCTTCGAGCGGCCAGTGGAAGCGCGCCGCAAATCGGGTGGCGCGAATCAGCCGCGAAGGATCTTCCAGGAACGAATAGTTATGCAGAATGCGGATCAGCTTGGCTTCGATGTCGGCCACGCCGTTGAAAGGATCGAGCAGCAGCCCACGAGAGCCTTCGTTCAGCGACAGCGCCATGGCGTTGACGGTGAAGTCGCGGCGGCGCAGATCCTCGTGGATCGTCGACGGCATCACCAGGGGAGGCTTGCCCGTCTTCTCGTACTTCTCCGTGCGCGCCATGCTGACTTCGGCGCGGGCATTGCCGGGCAATGCCAGAAAGATCGTGCGGATATCCTCTTCGACGGCGGTGATCTTGGCGCCCGCCTTCTCGAAGTCCTTCTGCAGTTTGAGCGGATTGCCCTGGACGGTGAAGTCGAGGTCGCGGATGGTGAATCCGCTGATGATGTCGCGGATGGCCCCGCCCGTCAGGTACAAATTCATGCCGGCCGCGCGGACTACGTCTTGCACGAGGCCAACGCCCTTCATTTGGTCCGGCGTCAACCGGAGTTCCATCGTGTAAATGTAATCAGCCATTGGCTTTCAAGCGGCGGTCAGGCCCTTGGCCAACGCGATTCGATGCCCGAATCGCCCCGGGGGAGGGCTCGATTTGCCGAGCTTTCCACAGCATTTCCACAGGCCAGACCATGCCGCCCAGTCCGACCCTGAACCACCAGCACGCAAGTGGCCTGATACCAAGTACTTATACAGAATGGAGAGTGCCTGGCAAACTCAAGAAAATAACACAACGTTTATATTTTGGCTACTGCCAAGAGGGATTCCGGGAGTTTCTGGAGGAAAAGTGCGAGAATCGGAAGTTCAGTGGTCAGGGATTCGAGGTCAGGGGCCAGCAATTCTATATACCCCTAATCCCTGCCCCCTGATCCCTGTCTTCCATGCCTTCAGCACACAAGAAAGTTATCGTCCGCAAGATGGACCGCGACTCCGTCTCGGGATACGTCTCACCGACGCAAATCGTCACAGAGGGCAAGGTGGAGGTACTGAACACCTCCGGCACGGTGATCGCAGTCGACCTGCGCGAGATCAAGGGAGTCTATTTCGTTCGCGAATTTGGAGAAGCAGAAGCCCTCACCCGCAAGACGTTCACTACCCGTCCCCGCGCCGAGGGACTGTGGGTGCGCCTGCGCTTCAAAGACAGCGAAGTGCTCGAAGGCTTGATGCCTGCCGACTTGCTCCAGAGCACGCCGGAGGGATATCTCGTCAATCCTCCCGACCAGCGCTCCAACACACAGCGCATCTTCGTTCCGCGCACCGCATTGGAATCGCTGACGGTGCTGGCCGTGATTGGAACCGCCCGCCGCCAGCGCCGCGCCGAGGATCAGCGACAGGTCCCGATGTTCGAAGAATAAGAATAGAGGGCTGATCAGCACCGAGTATGCATGGTGCGCAAAGCGACCGTGGCCTCTCGAATCAGCCTGCGCAGAACTTGTAGACCGCAGCAGACGAGCCTACCTCAACTGGTCGAAGCCAAGTCTCACCGCGAATGGCCGGACCATCGCGGTCACGCCCGGGACATCAGTTCCGTACTTGTTTTTCAGGTTTTTCACTCCGAACGAGTAGATCCACTGCAGTTCCCTCGGAGACACTTTGAATGTGCCAAAATCCATAATTGTGCTGGTGCCAACGACTATGGAATCGAACGTGTAGGTGTCGCCAATGGTGTTGAATTGATCTTCGGGCTTGTCGTTGGGAAATATCGTCAGAGTTTCGTATTGAGTCTTGGGGTTGAAATACTTGTAGACCTCCGGGTAGGGCACAGCTAAGGTCAGCCCTCGCGCCCCGGCTGCCTGCCAGACGATGTCCCTGACATCTTGTGCACTTTTTGCCTTGTAGTTGAGATCACCGGGATTCTGGTCGACTGGAGCAAACCCGTAGACCGGTATTCCCTCAATCCTGGTATTGCCCGAGCCTAGCGCGATTGTATAGACGAAAGTTGGCATTGTGAGGTCTCCTTGTCCGCATCAGAGGCTGAGATTGATGCCTCTACTGTCTAAAAGCGGAATCGGAGGGAAAAACACGACATGTGACCACGAAAAAGGTCACGGGAAGCGCGGGTGGCGCACCCTTTGGAGCTAGCACAAGTCAGGGTGGCCCATTCTTTGCGCTTTTTGCAAAAGGGCAGGCATTCCCAAATGTGAACACCAGGAGATTTTCAGGGACGGGTGGCCCGGGCATTTGATCTCGCTGACGCAACCACACTGGGGGTGCCCCGTCCTTGCGTTTTTTGCAAGGGCGGGAACCCGACTGCCGATCGCGACAGATTTTGAGCCCAGACTTTCTACGCCACTCGATGCTGAAACGAAATCTCCCCCACCCAACACGGAACGTTGACCAAGTTTTTCCGACGCCAGTAGACGCAAGTCAGCGAAATCACAGCCCTATGTGATCTCCTCCCTTGTGCTCAAAATCAAATCAGCAGATCATTGCCAAAGCGAAAGCAGTGTAAGCGGCGATTGGCCTACAGAGGCTAAGTCCTTGCGGCTCAAGATTTTGCCCCTAATGTATTGAGCCCCATAGATTGCTTCGATATTTTCCGCTAACTCGATGATCCCAATAGACCGGGAGGGGGAGGGGTACCCCGAAACTCTCCGGTTTCCCAAAATGAAACTCATCGGCCATGACACAAATAGCAAAGTCCGATGCCAGTCGTCTCACACCTGGAACTCAGTTCACCGGCGTCAGCACAAAGGCGTGGTTGCGCCCGTTGTGGCTGCCATAACCAGTGATCTGTCCGACGTTGTTGATGGAGTTCGCGTTGATCAGCGTCCAACCCGAGTTCGCAGGGATAAGCGAGTTCAGGTCCCGCATCCCGTGTGACGCCGTCCAGATCATGGCGTGCGGTGCGTTGGTCGCAATATTGCCGTAACCCACGACCACATCAGAATCGTTCACGCCAAAGGCTACGCTGTAGGTCCCGCCTCTCAGCACACCCAGGTCTTTAATTTTGCCCGTTGCGTCCCACTTGACCGCGTGCCAATGGCCGAGGGTGCTGATTCCGTCGGACTGTCCTACGATCACTCCCAACGAATTGATCGAGTTAGCCATGCTGGTCAAGCCTCCCAAGAGCGTGCCCAGGTCCTTCATGGTGGAACCGTTCCAAAGAAAACCGTGCGAGGTGAATGGCGGTCCGTAGCTGAAGACGGATTCGCCCACGATCAGTCCGTTGTCGTTGATCGCGAGGCCGGCGTTAAAGATGGAGCCTTTCAGCTTGCCTAGATTACTGATCTTGTTGTTGGTCCATCGAGTAGCGTTGACCATTCCGCTGCTCAGGAAGGAGTCTCCACTCGCTTCACCCGCAGAGTTGACCTGGAACGCCGCGCTCGAAGAACCACCCGAGAGCGTGCCGAGACTGCTGATGGTCCCGGTTGAGGACCACCGCACCGCGATGAAGTTGGTAGCAGGCTGTCCTTTCACGTTCGAGTAGCCGACGACGACCCCCGAGTCATTCAGACCGAGTGCTCCGCTCACCGACCCGCCGGAAAGCGTGCCGAGATCCTTCATCCCTTTACCCCTGCGCCAGTAGAAGGCGTGCTGTCCCGCGACCAGTCCGGTGCATGGATAGCCCATCGAAGTCTGCATGTCGGAACATCCGACTACGTCACCAAGATTGTTGATCCAGAGACCGCTGCTTTCGTTTTTGCCTTTGAGCGCACCCAGGTCGATGATGGTGTAACTTTGGGCCGACACGAACGCTGAAAAAGCCAACACAAATACCGCCAACATCTTTAACGATCCACGACGCATTTCTTTCCCCCAAAATGGTTGGTGTAATGGCAGTATGCCATCGCCACATTGCAGCCCAAGACCCACTAGTACACTCTTTGGTACACCATGAACCCCTGTCCCAGCGCGCGGTTCAGATAGCGAGGCCCCGCACAATCGATTTGAAAAAAGCGACTTGTTGCTGTACTGTGTCAGGTCCACGGCCGTTGAGCCGAAAGAGACCTGACGGAATTCCCTCCTTCCTCCCTTCCGTTTGATCTCGATGGGCATTGTGTCATCCCAGGTAGAGGTGTGATCATGCGCGCTCTCCCCTCGTCGTTTGGAAAGTTCTGCGTATTTTTCGTTTGCTTGACTCTGGCTGCGGTTCTCGAAACCACCCTCCTAACCCAGTCCGCCGCAGCTCAGGAGCGGGCACAACTAATCGTGGCAAATCCGCGACCGCTGATTACCGAGGCTCTCGACGAGTCTCGGCTCACGGTGCTGAAGGGCAACACGCATCCGCTGGCGCGGCGCGAGTTCGATCTCGGCACGGCTCCCGCCACTCTGCCCATGGAACGAATGCTGCTGGTTTTGAAACGCAGCGACGTGCAGGAGAGCGCGATCCGTAAACTGCTCGATGACCAGCAGGATAAGAATTCTCCCCAATACCACAAGTGGCTGACGCCGGAGCAATTCGGGGCGCAATTCGGCCCGACCGACGCCGACATGCAAATGATCACGTCGTGGCTGCAGTCGCACGGGTTCCAGGTGGGATCAACCAAGGGACGAACCGTGCTGGAGTTTTCCGGCTCCGCGAGCCAGGTGAAGGAAGCGTTCCACACGAGCATTCATAAGTACGTGGTCAATGGTGAGCAGCATTGGGCGAACGTCAGCGACCCGAGCATTCCGGCGGCGCTGGTGCCAGCAGTCAAAGGAGTGCTGACGCTGCATAACTTCATCAAGAAACCCGCAATGCACTTTTCCGCAGAACCGGTGCCCGCCAAGCTGGTTCATGTGCCCGGCAAAATTAGGCCGCAAGTCACGTTTCCACCGCAGAACGGCCAGCCCGCGTTCAACGCCCTGGCTCCGCAGGATTATGCGGTGATTTACAACATCAACCCGCTGTACAACGTCGACAACGTCGGTAACGGCAGTAGCATTGCGGTGATCGGCCGTAGCAATTTGTTCAACGGCGGCCAGGACGTCTTCAACTTTTACAGCAATATTGGGACGGGGAATGGCTTTAATAATCCAGGGTTCACCATCGTCGTGAATGGCGCTGATCCAGGGAACTTAGGAGGCGGGGAAGAGGCTGAGGCCACACTGGATTCGACTTGGTCAGGAGCACTTGCTCCCGGCGCAAACGTATCTCTTGTTGTTTCCGCAACGACAGATACGACCGATGGGGTGGACTTATCGGAGGCGTACATCGTCGAAAACAATCTCGCGGGTATCATGACGGAGAGTTTCAGCGCTTGCGAGTCGTTTGCGACCGACACTCAGCTTGCCGGGGCCAGCGCGCTGGCAGAACAGGCCGCGGCGCAGGGTATTACGTACTTCGTGTCCAGTGGCGACGACGGCGCTGAGGCGTGCGACGATCCCAATGCGCCACCGGCGACTCATCCCATCGCGGTGAACTATCTCGCTTCGACGGCATTCAACGTTGCCATCGGGGGAACCACGTTTAATGAAAATGGGAACCCCAGCAAATATTGGCTGTCGACTCCGCCGATCTCGGAGACGGCGATTTCCTACATTCCGGAGAACGCATGGAATGAAAGCAGCGCGACCAACGGGCTTTGGGCGACCAGCGGCGGAGCGAGTGCGGGCAACATCCAGAGCGGACTTGGTAGCACGCCAGGAGTTCCGAAGCCTTACTGGCAATCCGGCGTGACTGGAATTCCAAATGATAACGTACGCGACCTGCCGGACGTGTCGCTGACGGCCTCAGGGCACGATCCTTACCTGCTCTGTTTTGAGGGTTCGTGCCAGCAAGACGCGCAAGGCAATTTTTTCGTATATGTCATCAGCGGCACTTCAGCATCAGCGCCCTCGTTTGCCGGCATCATGGCCCTGATCGATCAGGGCGCGGGTTCTCGGCAGGGCTTGGCAAATTACATACTGTATCGGCTGGCCGCAACCCAGAGCGCGTATCCTTCGCAGTGCAACGGTTCCAACACCGCGGCGTCGCCGACGAGCACTTGCATTTTTAACGATGTGACGGTCGGCAACAATGTAGTTCCGGGCGAGGTGGGCGCGAGCTATCAAGCCGGAGCTGGTTACGACCAAACGACGGGACTGGGATCAGTCAACGTTGCCAATCTGCAAGCCGCATGGAGTTCGGTGAATTTCAATCCGACGACCACGGCGCTGACTCTCAATAGCGGAGTCGCCGTTAATGTCGTCCACGGGCAATCAGTTCCGTTGAATGTCACAGTCTCCCCAAGCTCGGGAGTCGGATCGGCTCCGACGGGAGAGGTCGTACTCCTGACAGGCAATGGAATCGCTCCCAGCACGATGGATCTGTTCAATTTGACTGCCGGACAGGTCATTTCGTCGACCAGCCAGTTACCGGGAAGCGGAAACGTCAGCTACAACGTTTGGGCTCACTACGGTGGAGATGTCACCTACGCCCCGAGCGATTCGACTCCTGTGACCGTCACGGTGAGTGCTGAGCCGAGCACCACGACCGTTTCCGCCGCAACCTTCGATCAGAATGGATTCGAGCTCCCATTTACCTCAGGGGTCTTTGGAAGCTTCGTGTATCTTCGGGCGGATGTGGCGGGACAATCAGGACATGGAATCCCGACTGGGACGGTCACCTTCAATGACACGCTTGGAGCGATCCCTGGCGGAAACACATTCACCCTGAACGGCAAGGGAAATACGGCGAACCCCAACGGCATTTTCACTTTCGACAGTGGAACACACACCATCTCTGCCACCTATAACGGAGATCCCAGTTTCAGTCAGAGCAGCACGACCCAGTCGCAGACATTCACCATTACGCCGGGCTTTTTCGCGGACATCAGTTCAGCGCAATCGACGGTTGTCATTTCCACTCCGGGTGGCCTGGGATCAACGTCGGTGAGCGTTCTAAATTCGACCGGCTTCAGCGGCGCGATTAACCTTGCGTGCTCAGGAATGCCGTCCGAGTCGAAATGCACTTTTAGCCCACCGTCGGTGGCCGCAAATGGCACAGCTACTACGACGACGGTTTCAATCACTGTCAACACAACCGCTCCCACACTTAGTGCACAGTTGCAACAAGGGTCTGCAACCAATCGGTGGATGGTGGCGATGGGGCTGATTTTTCCCGCGATTTTCCTGATCGGGGTGAAACAGCGGAATCGCGGACTCCTTCTGATGTTGCTCGCGTTCCTGATATTGATTCCGGCTTGCGGTGGAGGAGGCAGCCACAAACCGCCGCCTGATCCAGGCACTCCGAAGGGGATATCGAATGTGACTGTCACGGCCACTTCGGGCGCCATCGTCAGCCAGTCGGGATTCACGCTCGTCGTTCAGTAGACGGCCCTGACAACGCATTGCATGACGTTGGGAGATCGGTGGAGTGGTGTACGATTTACTTCGGCGTCACTCCACATCATCCAATGAAACTCTCTGCTATCGCTGCGGCTCTTGAAGTGCGTCTTGAGAATGGGTCTCCTGACACGGAGATTCGCGGGCTTAACGGGATTGAACAGGCTGGGCCCGGAGAGCTTACGTTCGTTTCCAATCCAAAATATGCGGCGGCGGCGCGCACTACGCGGGCTTCGGCCGTCATTGTCGGCGACAGCTTCCCTGCTATTCCTGCGGCGATGCTGCGGGCGAAGAATCCTTATCTCTCGTTTGCGCGGGCACTGGAACTGTTTCACGCGCCGCTGCGGTATGCGCCGGGAGTGCATCCTACGGCGGTCGTGCATGCCAGTGCGCGCGTTGGGGCGAATGCGCATGTCGGGCCTTATGTCGTGATTGACGAAGGGGTCGAGATCGGGGCCAATGCCACGCTGCTGGCGCATGCGGTGATCTATCGCGGGGTGAAGATCGGCGACAACTTCTTTGCTCATGCGCATGCGACGGTGCGCGAGAATTGCCGCATCGGGAACAACGTGCTTCTGCACAACGGCGTGGTGATCGGCAGCGATGGGTTTGGATTTGCCCGCACCGCCGAGGGACATTGGCACAAGATTCCACAGCCTGCGCCGGTGGTGATTGAAGATGATGTGGAGGTGCAGGCAAATTCCTGCGTCGACCGGGCAAGCGTGGGCGAGACACGCATCAAGCGCGGGGCTAAGCTCGATAACCTGGTGCAGGTCGGACATGGGTCAACCGTCGGCGAAGATGCGCTGCTTTGCTCGCAGGTCGGCATTGCGGGATCGACGGTGATCGGCAATCGCGTGATCTTGACCGGCCAGGTGGGAGTTGTCGGGCACTGCAAGGTTGGGGACAATGCGATCGTCACCCCGCAGAGTGGAGTGGCGCATGATATCGCTGCCGGAGCGCTGGTCAGCGGGGCGCCGGCAGTGGATCACAGGGTCTGGCTGAAATATTCGGCGATTCTGCCGCGACTGCCAGAGATTGCGCGGGCGGTGCGGGGCATGAAAACAAAAGACTAGCAAATTCTCAGCGCGGAGCTTGGTCTGATCAGCACGTTGGTAACTGGACTTGGACTCCTTCGTAAATAACATTGCAGCATGCGCGATGTTTTTCTCAGCAGTCCCTGGCCAGGAACCATCGCCTGGGCAGTTATCTACATCTCGGACTACGTCCTGACGATCACGTGTGCTCGGCTTTACCGTCGTAATCTGGCGAGCAAAATTGTCTTCGAAGGAAGTTTCGAACTGAATCCGATCTTCCAAGGTGATGTCGACTCTCTGAAAATCGTGAGCCCGCGTTTTCTGCTCCTCTTAGTGCTGACCTCGACTCTATTCACCATGTATTGGGTCCTTGCCCTGCCATCATCTCCTTGGCTCTACACCGGCCTGCTTGGTGCGGCAATTTGTATGGAACTTGCGATTCACGTGCGGCATCTGGGAAACCTCCACTTGTTCAGCTCTACTCTCACGGCCGAGCAGCTCCGTGGACGAATGGAATATGCGCGGCCTCTGATGCTCAGGATGTCTTCTGTGCAGATCCTCGGCTTCGCGATTTTGTTCGCAGTCGTCTTCGCCTTCACGGGAAGCTACTTCGTCGCGGGGGGGATGCTTTCGTGCTTTTCTCTCGCTGTGAAGCACTGGTACCTTGCGCGTCGCGCCGCTGCGAAACGCCAAGCGAAAACTGAGCAAGCACCAGCGTGCTAGCTGCGGCCGCCGCTTGGGCCCTCGTGCAACGAAGCGGCGGCTAAGCTTCTGTACTCTTCCGGTAGTCCGCTGTCGATGACTGCACGAACTTTTTCCATCAAACACTCACGGCTGCCGAAATCTTTCGGGTTGATCGGGGGATGAAAGATCACCCGGACCTTTGCGGGTTTGATGGCGAATCTTGTCTTGGGCATGGCGAAGTGTGTGCCCACAATCGTGATCGGGATTACCGGAACGCCGCACTCCATCGCCAGGTAGAACGGTCCCTTTTTGAAAGGGAGCAGCTTGCCGTCGAAGGAGCGCTTGCCCTCGACGTAGATGATCATGTTGAGTCCCTGACTGACGACGGCTTTAGCGGCGCGAACGGCTTCAATGCCCGCATCGCGATTGCCGCGGTCGACGGGAACGAGCGATCCCATGCGCATGGCGCGCCCAAGGATCGGCGTTTTGAACAATTCCTTCTTCACCATGACCGAGGTGCGCCGCGGGATCAGCGGAACCTGGATCGGCGGATCGAGATTCGAAACGTGGTTGGTCATGAAGATGTAGCTGCGGGAGTGATCGAAGCGATCGAGGCCGACGGGTTCGACGCGCACGCCGGAAATCCACACTCCAGCGCGGGCTCCCCACATGAACAACCTGTAGAGCAGGCGGATGTCGCCGGTTATGAACGTCCAGGGAAATCCGATTAATGCGGCCACTGGAGCGGCAAGCCCCCATAGGGTCAGCATGAGGATGGTGCGGATCATTGCGCTGACCTGATAGGAGACTTCCTGCCGGCCTGTGACCTTCCATTGTAGTTCGCGGTCGCGGCCACGGGATCGAACCTTGAGCGTGATGGGTTCTCCGGTATTCATCCGGGCCAGTTGTTGGTTCGATTCTTCGCTGGCGGGCTTGCCCTGAATTTCGATGGGGATATCGCCAACCTGCAGTCCGGCGCGCTCGGCTTCGCCGCCGGGCGTGACTGCTATGACCGACATCGGGCCATCGAAATTCCGAGAGGCGATGAAGCCTGGGTCCGGCACGGTGATCGAGAACTGCCCGATATGCAGGCCAACGTAGCGCAGGAAGTCGTTCCAGGGAATCTCTTCCCTACCCGACACATACTTGGAGAAGAACCAGCCGAGATCGGAGTGGCTGACGGCTTCTGCCGCCTCGCGCACGCCATTGGAATCATCGAAGAACCTTCCCTTCCTGGCGTAGTTGGCGTTCATCCATTGAAAAAGTTCACGCAGCGAGGTGTGGTCCTGGCTGGCGTCGCGAATGGCAAGGTCGAGCATGAAGCCGAGCAGTTCTCCTTTGTTGTAGTAGGAGATGCTGCGCTCCGGACGGCGGTAGTAATCGAATCCCTCGAGCCACGCATCGAGGCTCGATTCCTCCGCCGATTGCGTGAGGTGCGCGGGGCGGTTCTCGAGCTCCGAGATCTGTTCGCCCAGGCGAGCGAGAAACTGCTTCTCTTCGATCAGGCCCGCGCGAAGTTGGATGATTTCTTCAGCTGTACTGGTCACGCCTTCGCTAAACCACAAGGCGCGGGTGAAGTTTTCCCGGGTGTAGTCGATGGGCTCGAGGGTTTGCGGGCGAATCCGCTTGACGTTCCACAGATGGAAGAACTCGTGAGACGTCACAGAATTAAATGGATAGAGACTGCGCTGGATGGTTGCCGCGTTCAGGTCGATCGCCGTGGAGTAGGCGTGTTCCATGCCTCCACCGGCGGGGCCGCGGGGAAAATGGTAGAAGAACGTGTAGGTATCGAAGGGGCGGTCATTCATCCAGGAAGTCGCGGCGGCAACGATCTTGTGGAGATTGGCGATGACCTTGTCGGCGTCGTAGTCGGCTGGGTCGGCGTCGATGATCACGCGATAGTGTCCACCAGACTCATCGAAGGCGAGCTCGCGGAACGTGCTTATTTCGACCGGCGAGTCGACGAGCCGGTCATAGTTCTCGGCGCTATAGGCGCCAGACGCAGACTGCAAGGGTGTGGCGATGTGCCACTCGCTGGGCACGTGGCTGAAACGAATCGTCAAAGGCGCGTTGCGGGCGTCGACGGGGTACATCAGGACTTGAGCGAGGTTCAAGAAAGCATGATGAGAATTGAGCTGAGCGCCGAAGGGACCGAATGAGTCTACGTAGATTTGATATTCGAC
>QIAL01000471.1 GCA_003225535.1 Acidobacteriota bacterium
GAAATTCTTCTCATCGATTGAAGCCCTTTCCGTTCCTTTCAAGTGTATTTAGTCGCCGTTTTCTTACCAGATCAGCTTCAGCCCGAACTGCAGCTGCCTGGAAGTTGTGGCCGTCTGATCGACTTGACCGGCAGTACTAATTGGATTCCCGGAAGTATCGAACAACGAGCTGTTAGCGATCGGAGGAGCCAGATTCACTCGGTTCAATATGTTGAAGACTTCGAATCGGAATTGAACGTTGAAGGTTTCAGAAATCTTCGAAATCTTGGTGTTCTTCGCGACCGAAAAATCAAGGTTCGATAACCCAGGACCTATGAGGGAGTTACGACCTGCATTTCCCAGTCGATTGATGGGATTTGGAGCGGCAAAACACTGTGTCATGATGTAGTGGTTAGCGTTGCCCGGATTCACGGCCGTCCCGCAGCTAGGACCGGAAATGCGATCGGGGAAAGAATAGGTGTCCTCACCCGAGCTGTTCATGCCCAAGGGATCTCCCGCAATAAGAGGCGTGAATGGCAGTCCAGCGCTCGCCTGATAGATTCCGCCGAGCTGCCAGCCACCGAACGCCCAGAGAGCAGCACCGGAAAGCGAGGGCGGTGTGGGGATCTGCCAAATAGAGTTGATAACCAAGTTGTGGCGAATATCGAAATCGGAGAGACCTCGCCGGAGCCTGGCGTCGAAGTAAAACAAGCTCGAGATCGAGTTGCCGAACGCGTTTCCGGCGAGGGTAGAAGAACCGGAATCCATACTCTTGGCCCAAGTATATGATCCACCCATCTGCAGCCCGTGACTCATTCTCTTAGAAACATGCACCTGCAAGGAATCATAATAAGAGGAGCCAATCCAAGAGAGGAGGCTGATCTGGCCGAGATTGGGATTGACCTTGGTACCGCTGCCTACCGGGGTTGGCCAGAGATAGCCCTCCGCCGGATGCGCGATCGGCAGGACGATGTTTGCGTCGTCGACACGAAAGGGCTGATGAACTCCGTGGGAGCCGACGTAGCCGACAGAGAGGGTCAGATCTTTCATGATCTCTTGTTCGACGTTCAAGTTCCACTGCATCACGTAGTTTCGTGACGGGTTGGTTTGGATCGTGACATAGCGCAACTTGTTCGGACCCAACAAGCCAATGGCTCCCTTGGGAAACGTGTTCGGGGTCAGACTCGTCGATCCGGACTCAAAGAACGGGGCCGACAAGATCGAAACGAGCTGAAACTGGTAGGTCAAGGGGAGTACGTCGTAGACTCCAAACGCCCCGCGGACCGCAGTCTTGGCATTGTGAAATGGTGACCACGAAAATCCTATCCTTGGTTCGAAATTGCGTCTCGTAGGATTGGAAAAATACGGCGACCCAAGCACTGGCTGAGTATCCGTAATGCTATGAAGGTTAGTCAGTCGATTGGCCGTTTCGGTTGGTACCGTAGCCATCTCGTACCTCAGGCCAAGATTGAGGACGAAATTCGGGCGCAGCTGGACATCATCCACAACATAGGTCCCGAAGACCACCTGCCGAAGATCACGCGGTGTGATCGTTCCCGGGAGCGCGGAGGTGAAGCTTTTTGGTTTATTGGTCAGGAAGTTCTGAATGGAGCCGAAAGCGTATTGTCCACTGGGCAGAGACCTGCCAATCTGATTCGCTTGGATTCTCTCTACGGCAAAACCGAACTTCAACGAATGCTTTCCCTTGGTAAGGAATGCGTCGTTGTAAAACTGGAAGGAATTGAAATGAAAATCGTATTCGCCAACAGCGCCAACTCCTCCCTGATACAACGTGAGTCCGGAAACGCTAATTCCCCCAACATTTCTCCCAGGCACAAACCCAAGCGAGGGGTCGTCGGCAATCGGGTTTAGCGCTCCCAGAGTCTTGGGAGCTACGGCCACGACACGACTGAATCCAAAGCGTGAGGTGTCGATAAAATTAGGGCTAATCGTATGGGTCTCTTCCACGGTGGCGAGCTGTCGCCGCGAAATCGTGCCCAGCAGGATGGTATGCAGCAGGTCTGGTGCACTCGTATTGCTGTCGTCGAACATGTAGGTGCCGTTCAGGCTGTCAGTGGTCGAAAACTGATTGTCCAAGCGCGTGGTAAAGAAGTTTTCTGTGGCGACTTGCGTGTTAACGACGATGAAATTTCCTCGATCTCCGGAAATGGCGCCGTTCGGGAGAGGGTAAAAGGCAAGATATGGCACCACATTGGGGTCGACCACGACGGTTGTTCCGTTAGCGAGATTACCGGCACGAGCGGCCGCAGAGAGAACGACAGATCTTTGTGTGTTGCCCAGGCGCTGTCTCAGTCCTTCGTAATCGGCAAAGAAGAATGTTTTATCTTTCCAGATCGGACCACCCCCTGTCGCGCCGAATTGATTGCGCTTGAAGGGAGGCTTTATCGGCTGCCCATTCAAAATATCGAACACATTGCGTGCGTCGAGAGCACTATTGCGGAGAAATTCATAGATTGAGCCGTGAAAGGCGTTGGTTCCGGATCGGGTAATGGCATTGATGATGCCGCCTGAACTGCGGCCGTATTCGGCCTGAGCATTGCTCGTCACCACAGAAAATTCCTGGATGGCATCGACGCCCAGGTCACCGCCCAGGACACTACCGGGTGCCCCGTTGGCATAATCATTCATGCTCACCCCATTCATCCTGTAGTTGTTTTGTTGAGGGCGGTTACCTCCAACCGTGAGTTCAGTGCCCCAGCCGCGATTAACCCTTCCCGGATTCGCATTCAAGCCGACCATGGTGCGCACGGTCGCAACACCGGGCTCCAGATTTGCGAGCAGTGTCCAATCGCGGGCGTTGAGGGGCAGTTCCTGAACAGTTCTTTCATTTACGACGGCACTGACGGTGGGCTCGGCTCCGACTTCCAAAGTAAGATCCTTTTCCACGAGAGCGGCGAAACCACTGGCGGAAACGACGACCTGATACGTCCCAGGGATCAGGTTGTGGCCGCGATAGAGACCATATTCATTGGTCATTACTATTATGGTGATACCTGTACCGGTATTCTGGATGACCACCTTTGCTCCGGCGATAGTCGCGCCACTCGTGTCACGGACCGTTCCGAGAATTGTGCCTCCGGTGACTTGAGCGGCAACTTGGGAGTTGAGAAAAAGACCCAGGGAGAAAAATGCAAACGCAGCTACGCGGAACGTAGGCTTCCGAGAATTCACGGCGTCACCTCCAATGATTTCCAGCTGACAGGGTGAACTTACGCGAAAATTTCGGCGAGTATATGGCGTCAAATCAGAAATGCATCATTAATTTCTCTTAATGCTATTCATTTCCCCGATGGACCGATGTCGCGAGAAGGGTGGGAGAATTTCTTTCGACCAGACGGTTGCTAGGCGTGCAAGAAATAGTCACGCAGGAGGAGAAGAAGGGGAAGACGTCGGCGGACGTCAGAGGCTCCAGTAGTCTTCCTCTACGATTGTGAAACTAGAGGCAGTCAGGTGGCCCCGATTGAGGTTGGCGTGACGGCGTCTCCATTTCTGTTACTTTGTCGCGTAATTTGTCGTACGCGCGAGATAGTCGCGGTGTGAACCTGCAACCACCAAAACCTCAAGGGCTGAATTAATCGCCTGATTTTCTTCTGTGGAGCGCTTTTCCACTCGAATGCGGAACTCGTTGTTTATCTTATCTAAGGCCTCAGCCGTGGGAATTACGTAGGCCAGATAGATCCAGTTGGGATCCATTGTGTGTATCTCTCCGCTGTCTAGCTCATACGAGGTGATCAGCCCTTCGGCTAGAAACTGGTCATACATGGGTTTTTGGTACTTGTGCCACCACTCCCGCCATTGGTCACGTTTGCCGGGCTGGAGCAAAGTCGAATTCACATAGAAGTAGCCGTTCGATCCCCGGGCCGATCGGCTGTTGCGCAAGATCACGCGAAAGAGATAGTCATGGTGCCGAATGGCGGAGTTTACTATGGTACTTGGCATGAGTTTCGCGAGTTTGTCCTGCACTTTCTCCATCGCTACGAACGAGGGAATTTCGAACCAAAATCCGTTGGTGATGCCCTCATCCTCGTTTACCGTAGTGACATAGAGTCCGTAAGCCAGGACAGCTCCCTCTTGCAGCAGGCTTTCGAGCGTGGGGCGCACAGTCTTGTCGAGGTCCGCAGAGTAAGCGGCGGCGTTTTGCGGGGGAACTTTCCATTCGGAGACGAATCGGAATGTACGTGGCGATGCCTGTTGTGAGATGCCGGAGGGCGTCACGAACAATGCAGTGCCGAGCACACCGAGGAGAATTCTCGCGAGCATCAGTTCCCTCCCTCAATCGTGAAAGTGGGCGCGGACAGCCTCAATTGCTGGGCTTCCACACGAATTTTCCGGATTTGTCGATGTACCCAAATCCATCGCCGTTCTGGACTTCGCCTAACCCGTTTTCAAAAGGTTTGGCGCCGTCAAACTGCAGTTTGATCACTACTTTCCCGTTCCGATCGATGTAGCCCCACTTTCCTCCGAGTTTCACGGGCGCCAACCCATCTTCGGTGAACTCGTCGGCCCCCTCAAACTGGCAGGGAACGACAAATGTTCCTTTCTTGTCGATAAAGCACCATCGGCCTTTCTGCTCAACCACTGCGTAATCCGAGCCAAATCCTTTTGCCACCTCGAACTGGGGCTGAACAACCATGCGACCGGTTCGGTCGATGTATCCCCACTGTCCTCCGAGTTTCACAGGCGCGAGACCTTCTTCCAGTGGGCCTAGCTCGTCCACAGGGGGTCTCAAAAATACCTCTCCGTGCGGATCGATGAGCACCCATTTGCCATCCAGCTTCACGCGTGCGGTATTCAGTTTTTCGTCTGGAGTATTTCCGGAGTCGGCAAACGCTCGTGCAAAATCGTAGCGCAACGGAATCTTGAACTCTCCCTTGGTGTTGACGAAGCCCCATCGGTCACCGACCTTCACAGCGCCAAGACCAACAAGGAAGTTGCGAGCATCATCAAATCGAGGCTCGATGATGAAGCTCCCGCTTTCGTTGATGTATCCCCACTTGGCGCCCACCTTGACCGGTGCAATGCCATCCTGAAAGTGAAGAACATCATCGAACTTAGCTGGAATTACGATACGACCTCTGCTATTGATGAAGCCCCGCTTCCCGTTCACGTGAACTGCATATAGCTTCTTGATTGTGTCAGCCTGGACAGCGATAGCAGCGATTACAAGACTAAAAATCACCAGACCGGAAACTCTGGGGAATGCGAATAACGTTCTCAAGGCGCTCTTCCTCCTGCACATGCCATAGTCGAAAGCAGCCCCAATTTCCGCCGCGGGTTCTGGCTGTGCACTAAAGCGAGGAGAGCGTACTCGGAGAAAAGTACAATAGAGAGTTAATTTTCCGTAAGGTTTAAAGCCTGCGTGGCGGCAGCCGGGCTGTCGAGAAGCTACGAAGACGTAGCCTCGAGTCAAGCTGGCGAGCTTCCGATCGGCTGATAGTAATCCCTACGACCAGTCCTCCATCTGTCTGATTATGGAAGCCCGCGGGGCTTGTGAAGAAAGGCGAGCAGACGCGGATTCATCGCACGCTCCATTCATCTTCCAAATGTCAGCTACACTCGTAAATCGGAGGCCGACCGCCGGGAAAACTATCCCCACCGGGTGAAAGCCGAGAGGTTCTTGAGAGATCGGATCGATTGAGACAGGGTCAACGCAGAATTAATTTCTGTTAAGGTCTGGCCCGCAATTGACAATTCCTCAACAAAGAGGTGTATATTTGCGTCGATGCACTTGCTGCTTGTTGAAGACGAGCGCAAGGTGGCCAGTTTCATCGCGCGCGCCTTGCGCGAAATGTCCTACTCGGTGGACGTGGCTGACACGGGAGAGAAGGCTCTCAAGCTCGCTTCCAACGTTAGGTACGATGCTGTTGTCCTAGACGTTCGTTTGCCGGGAACCAGCGGTATCGAAGTCTGCCGCGAACTGCGGCAAATGAATCTTGAAGCTCCGATCCTGATGGTAACTGCACGTACACTGGTCGATCAGCGCGTCGAAGGTCTCGACGCTGGTGCCGATGACTACCTTACGAAGCCATTCGCGCTGGCCGAATTCCGCGCCCGCGTCCGGGCTCTGACCCGTCGCGGATTCTACAAAGTCGGAGCCACGCTCCACTGCGCCGATCTCGAGCTGAACCGTCATCGCCGCATTGCCGTTCGCGGAGGAGAGCAGATTGCTCTCACATCAAAGGAGCTAGCGCTTCTTGAGCT
>QIAL01000333.1 GCA_003225535.1 Acidobacteriota bacterium
TTCCGGACGGAAGCGAGAAAGAAGTTCCCAAGGGCACGACTGCGCTCGACATCGCGAAGACGATCAGCCCGCGTCTCGCGGACGCGGCCCTCGCCGCTAAAACCAATGGCGATCTGATCGACCTTACCCGGCCTTTAGAGAAAGACACCGATCTTCGCCTTCTGACCGACAGGGATCCCGAAGCGCTCGACGTGTATCGCCATTCGTCGGCCCATCTCTTGGCAGCGGCGGTTTTGGAGTTGTTTCCAGAAACGAAACTAGGCCATGGCCCGGCGACCGAGACGGGATTCTTCTACGACTTTTACCGTCCGACTCCGTTCACGCCCGAGGACCTGGAAAAGATCGAAAAGAAAATGCAGGAGCTTGTGCAGCAGAACATTCCCTATGCGCGCGAGTTTGTGCCGCGGGATCAAGGACTGGCTGAGTTCAAGAAAGAGGGGCACTGGCAAGTTCACCGATTTCTGCCGCGGGCCGCACATTCCGTCGACCGGGAAGATCAAGGCGTTCAAGCTGCTCAATATTGCGGGCGCGTACTGGCTTGGCGATGAAAAGAATCCGCAACTGCAACGGATTTATGGAACGTCGTTCTTTTCGAAAAAGGACCTCGAAGATTACCTGAAACGAGTTGAGGAGACGAAGAAGCGCGACCATCGCGTGCTGGGCAAGCAGCTCGATCTGTTTTCGATTCAGGAACTGGCGGGGCCAGGGCTGATCTTCTGGCATCCCAAGGGCGGGACCATCCGTAAAGAGATGGAAGACTGGATGCGCGAACAGTACGTGAAGCGCGGCTATTCGCTGGTGTATACGCCACACGTGTCGCGGCGCCAGCTCTTCTATACCTCAGGGCACGAGGGCTACTACTCGCAGAACATGTTCGACGCGATGGAACTCGACGACGCCGAGTACCGGCTGAAGCCCATGAACTGTCCGGGCCACATTCTGATTTATAAAGATTCGCTGAAGTCCTATCGCGACTTGCCGGTGAGGCTTGGAGAGTTGGGCACGGTGTATCGCTACGAGCGCTCGGGTGTAATGCACGGCCTGCTGCGGGTTCGCGGATTTACGCAGGATGATTCGCACATCTTCTGCACGCCGGAGCAGGTTGAGGATGAAGTTCGCGGTTGCCTGGATTTTGCCCTGGATGTACTGAAAGATTTTGGCTTCGACAAATTCCAGACGGAGCTTTCGACGTGGAATCCTGACGATCGCAAGAATTTTGTGGGTAGTGAAGAGCAGTGGGTCCACGCCATCCAATCGCTTGAGAATGTGCTCAAGCGCAAGAATGTCGACTACAAGACCATCCCTGGCGAGGCCGCGTTTTATGGGCCGAAGATTGATATCAAGCTGGTGGATGCAATTGGGCGCTTGTGGCAACTTTCGACGGTGCAGGTCGACTTCAACCTTCCGCAACGATTCGGCCTTGAATACGTTGCTGAGGATGGTTCACGCAAGCAGCCGGTGATGGTGCATCGTGCTCTGTTCGGCTCCGTGGAGCGCTTCTTCGGCGTGCTGCTTGAGCACTATGCGGGAGCGTTTCCGGTGTGGTTGTCTCCGGTGCAGGCGGTGATGATTCCAATCAGCGAACGGCATGCGGAGTACGCGAACAAAGTCGCGGCTCAGTTGAAGGCGATCGGCGTGCGGGTGGAAGTCGACGCGCGCAACGAGAAGATGAACGCCAAGATCCGCGAGCATGCCATGCAAAAGGTGCCGTTCCTGCTTGTGGTCGGAGACAAGGAAGCTGACGCGGGAAAGGTGAATGTCCGCACGCGCGCAAAAGAGAAGACTGAGGACATGCAGGCGACGGACTTCGTGGAGAAGATTCGGAAGCTGATTGCGGAGAAGAGCGCCTCCCTCGACTAAGCCTTGTGCGTGGTTCATGTGGGGACAGCCGGCCCAATTTGGCTATTCTGCAACCTTGTTGCCGAGATCAAAAGCCAGTCGAGCTTCGCTCGACCGGACAGCCGAGGGCGGCTGTCCCCACATGAGTGCTGCTGTACCATATTTTCGTGCATCCCCTCGCACTGAGCTTGTTGTCTCACATTCGGCAGGAAGAGCTGCTGCGTGCCGGAGATCGTGTCGGCGTTGCTGTTTCGGGCGGGATTGACTCGGTTGCGCTTTTGCGATTACTGCTGGAGTTGCGTGGTGAGTTGGGAATTGTTCCTTCCGTCGTTCATTTCAATCACAAGCTGCGCGGGGAGGAGTCGGATGCGGATGAGCAATTCGTCTGCGGTCTGGCGCGGGAGCACGACCTGGAGTTTCTGTCGGACAGCGACGATGTGGCGGAACATGCATATCGAGAAGGCGTCAGTGTGGAGGCAGCGGCGCGGGAGTTGCGGTATGGGTTCTTCCGGCGTCTTCTCGGAGAAGGAAGCGACGGCGGCCCGCAGGGGCTAAAGCCCAGTGCGGCCAATTCGCTTTTACGCGGCCCTGAGGGGCCGCTCTTCCACGATGAATCCCGCGGCGCGTCTGACAGGCTCGCCCTTTCGAAGCAGCGTCCTTCATCGTTGGACAAGATCGTCACAGGTCATACCCTTGACGATCAGGCAGAGACGGTTCTGATGCGGGTCATTCGCGGCACGGGCGTGACCGGGCTGAGCGGGATTCATCCGCGGATTACGGTTGAGAACGATGACGGGGAAGTCTCCGGTGAGATCGTGCGTCCGCTGCTTACCACTCGGCGGCGTGAACTGGAACGGTACTTGAAAGACATCAGCCAGCCTTGGCGGGAAGACTCCACGAACGCCGACCATGCCTTCACGCGGAACCGGCTGCGGAAATTGGTTGTTCCACTGCTGGAGAAAGAATTCAATCCGGCCGTCGCCGAGAATCTGGCGGAACTGGCCGAGATTGCCCGCGGCGAAGAGGAGTACTGGGAAAGCGAAGTTGCCGGCTGGATGGGCACGGCCGTGCATTGGTCCGAACCGGAATGGGCTCGAGGGCGGGCGAATGCGAGTGAATTTGTGCAGATCGGCGGTCTTGGGGATGGATTCGGGCTGAAAGTCCCCACTCCTCGCGCAAACAGCGCGCTGGAAATGGGGCACACTGAGGCGGGGCACTCCGATTCCGGTGATACCGATCTTCAGTCAAAGATCGATCTTGCACGGTGGCTGGTCGCGAATGCCTCGGTCAGCCGTCCCTGGTTTCTGAGTGAGCCCGTTGCCGTGCAGAGGCGAGTAGCGAAAGCCATCGGTGAGCAAGCGGGGATTCCGCTGGAGTTCAAGCATGTGGAGGAGATCTTGCGCTTCGCAGCGGAGGGTGGGCCTACTGGCAGGGAGCTCAGCTTGCCTCTCGGGTGGAAGCTCGTGCGATACGCGGAGGAGTTACTCTTTGTGACTCCCGATTTGCGTGAAGAGCAGTTGCCACGGGACTACGAGCATGAACTACCTGTGCCCGGAAGCGCGGCTGTGGCTGAGATCGGGGCTGTCGTCGAAGCGCGGCGCGTTCCTGCTGAGAAGGTGGCGGAGTATAATCCAGACCAACTCGTGGACACAGATTCCTTGCCCGGACCGCTAAGGGTGCGGAACTGGCGTGCGGGAGACCGGTTTTGGCCGGCCCACACCAAATCCCCCAAGAAGGTTAAGGAATTATTGCAGGAGCGTCACGTGGCGCAGCCGGAGCGCGGATTGTGGCCGGTTGTTTTGAGCGGCGATGAGATTGTGTGGGTCCGGGGATTTGACACTCACGCGAAGTATCGCGCCAAGCCGGGACATGATGCGGTTCTGATCGCCGAAAGAAGTGGGGCCACGGCTGAGGAGAGGTAAAAACGCCGTTAGCCGGGAGAGGCGCAAGCTTCATGAACGTAACCAGAGTCGAGCCACCGCGGCAGGTTATTTCCGCCGAGCAGATACAGAAGCGAGTGAAAGAGCTGGCCCGGCAGATCTCCGACGACTACAAAGGACAGACCATCCAGATATTGGCGGTGCTGGAGAATGCATTCATGTTCCAGGCCGATCTGGTGCGGGCTTTGGACGTGCCGGTCGTCTGCCAGTTCATCAAGCCAAAGTACACGCGACCGGAAGCAGGTTCGGGGAGTGACGTCATGGAGATCTTCTTCAGCCATGAGCCGGATATCCCCGGGAAGCACATCCTGCTGGTGGAGGGGTTGGTGCATTCCGGGGTGACTAGCGAATTCCTGATGAACGATTTGCGGGCCCGGGGAGCGGCGTCGGTGAAACTGGTGACGCTGCTCGATCGGCAAGCAGCGCGTCGGGTACCCTTGCAGCCAGACTATTTCGGGTTTCTGGTCGACGAGACTTTCCTGGTCGGATATGGCCTGGGGGCGGTGGAACAGACGAACCGAAATCTGCCCTACCTGGGCGCTGGAACCCAGACAGCCCCTGTGACTTAAGTCATTCGCGACTAGCCCTATGTTTTTACGCCGGAATATGTAGAATGAGTTAAGACTAGGAAATTAGCCGATCCGAAGTGTACCCTCGGGCATCTAATGCCATTAGGCGACCCCCGCGGTGCGGACAGCGGTCGACATTTAGGAGTCTTTTAGGTGAATTCAACCGTAAAAACTGTGCTGTTCTGGCTGCTCATCGGCGTGTCTGCCCTACTGCTGTGGCAAGTAGTGAGGAGTGCCCGGGACGGCCAGAAGGATAAAGAGCCAAACGTCGCGCAATTTATGAGCGACGTCGATCAAAACAACGTAAAAGATTTTGAAGTCAATGGAATGGAAGTCCGCGGTCATTACCGCGACGGCTCGGGATTCCACACGACCCTTCCGACGAACTATTTCACACCGGAGATGCTCAAGAACCTGCAGAGCAAGGGTGTGAGTTTTAAGTTCCACGACATCAACAGCGGGAGCCTACCGCTGACCCTGCTGGGGACGTGGGCACCGCTGATTTTGCTGGGCGCGCTGTGGTTCTTCATGATCCGCCAGATGCAAACGGGCGGGAACAAGGCGTTATCGTTCGGCAAGAGCCGGGCACGGCTGCTCTCAATGCAGCAGAAAAAGGTCACGTTCAAAGACGTGGCTGGTGTAGAAGAAGCGAAGGAAGAGCTGCGGGAGATCATTGAGTTCCTGCGCGAGGCGCAGAAGTTCCAGAAGCTGGGCGGACGCATTCCGAAAGGAGTGCTGCTGGTGGGGCCTCCAGGAACCGGTAAGACCCTACTGGCGCGGGCTGTCGCAGGAGAGGCGAACGTTCCGTTCTTCTCCATCTCAGGCTCTGATTTCGTCGAAATGTTCGTTGGCGTGGGCGCGAGCCGCGTGCGTGATCTGTTTGAACAAGGCAAGAAGAATGCGCCCTGCATCATCTTCATCGACGAAATCGACGCAGTTGGACGTCACCGCGGCGCAGGCCTGGGTGGCGGACACGACGAGCGCGAACAGACTTTAAACCAGTTGCTGGTTGAGATGGACGGCTTCGAGTCGAATGAGGGCGTCATCCTCATGGCGGCGACGAACCGACCTGATGTGCTCGATCCAGCGCTACTGCGACCGGGACGCTTCGACCGGCGGGTTGTGGTAAGCCGTCCGGACGTACGTGGGCGGGAAGAGATTCTACGAGTGCACACCCGTAAGATTCCTCTTGCCGAGGATGTCGATCTCTCGGTGCTGGCTCGCGGAACTCCGGGATTCTCCGGTGCTGACCTCGCCAATATGGTGAATGAAGCCGCGCTGGCTGCGGCCCGACAGAATCGCAAGGCCGTACTGCAGTACGACTTCGAACTAGCCAAGGACAAGGTCTTGATGGGCGTGGAGCGTAAGTCGCTACTCCTGACCGACGAAGAGAAAAAGAATACCGCTTACCACGAGGCTGGGCATGCTCTGGTAGCGGCGAAGATGCCACACTCGGATCCTCTTCACAAGGTAACCATCATTCCTCGCGGAATGGCGTTGGGCGTCACAATGCAACTGCCTACCGATGATCGTCACAATTACTACAAGAACTATCTTGAAACGCAGATTGCGATCCTGATGGGCGGGCGCATCGCGGAAGAGACGTTCCTGAACGTGATGAGCACCGGCGCTGGCAACGACATTGAGCGCGCCACGGATTTGGCCCGCAAGATGGTTTGCGAATGGGGCATGAGCGAGCTTGGTCCGCTGACCTTCGGCAAGAAGGAAGAGCAGATCTTCCTGGGCCGCGAAATCGCCCAGCATCGCGATTACAGCGAAGATACGGCCATCAAGATCGATCAGGAAGTGCGCAAGCTCGTCAACAATGGCTATACCACGGCCAAGCAGATCCTGTCGGACAATCGCGACACCCTGGAGAGCATCGCGCGGGCACTGATCGAGCGCGAGGTTCTGGACGCGAACGAAATCAAGCTGCTGGTGGATGGCAAGCAACTTCCACCGCTTCCGCCTCCTACTTCGAAGCCGGATGACGGTGTGCAGCACGTGATTAAGCCAGACCTGCAGCCCGGGCGCGCTAAGGGTGGCGAGCGGCCAGCGACGGCGTAAGAAATATTTGTTTTTGAACTTCATGGGCGGCCTTTATGGCCGCCCATTTTATTGCCTCATGCCGGTGATGAAGCGAAGCTTTAAGCCTCAGAAATTCGGTCTGTTACTCAGTCGATTCGGCAGGTTTCAAGGGCAATTTTGGGAGCCGAATTGTGGTATAATTGTTCTATTCGTAACCGATCCTAAGTGTTTTAGATTTCAATAACTTGAAGTTGGTTCGTGGGACTTCAAAGCGGTTGGATCGGGGCGAAATTTCCAGCGAAATTCCAGGGCGCTAGAAACAATAAATTCGGGACATTTTCGCGGAGCGGAATGGCCACCAAAGAGATTAATACTCCCATCGCAGAAACCAATACAAAAAACGGGACAGTGACTCCGATTAACGGGGGCCACGCTAACAGCAGCGACTACAACGCTGACTCGATCAAAGTTCTCGGCGGCATGGAAGCGGTACGCAAGCGTCCGGCGATGTACATCGGATCGACGGGCGAGTTGGGTCTGCACCACCTCGTGTATGAAGTCGTCGACAATTCTGTTGACGAGGCGCTGGCCGGTTTCGCCACGAAGATTGAAGTCACGATTCACATCGACAACTCCATCACGGTGACGGACGACGGCCGCGGCATTCCCGTGGATGACATGGATATTGATGGCGAGAAAGTTTCCGCCGCGCAGGTCGTCATGACGACGTTGCATGCCGGAGGAAAGTTCGATTCCTCGACGTACAAAGTGTCCGGCGGGCTGCACGGTGTCGGCGTATCTTGCGTCAATGCGCTAAGCGAGGATTTGGAACTGGAAATCTGGCGAGACGGCGCTACCTGGCAGCAGACCTACTCGAAGGGCGATCCCACCAGCAAGCTGAAGAAGACGGGCGTGGCCAAGGTGAAGACGGGTACGAAAGTTCATTTCGTGCCGGATAAAACCATCTTCACCATCACCGAGTACAACTACGACACGCTGGCACAGCGACTGCGCGAGTTGGCGTTCCTGAACAAGGGATTGCTGATCACGCTCACCGACGAGCGGACGACGGACGCGAAAAGCGGCGAGGCAAAACACACCGACTTTAAGTACAACGGCGGCATCGCCGAGTTTATCAAGCATCTCAACCGGGGCAAGCAGATACTGCACGACAAGCCGATTTACATGGAGGACGATCGCAACGGCGTCCATATGGAAATCGGTCTGCAGTACAACGATGCGTACTCGGAGACGATCTTCAGCTTCGCGAACAACATCAACACGGTTGATGGTGGCACACATCTTTCCGGCTTCCGCACGGCCTTGACCCGCACGATTAACTATGCAGGCCAGCAGATGGGCTTGTTCCGCGACGTGAAAGAAAACCTGACCGGCGATGACGTTCGTGAAGGCCTGGTGGCGGTCATCAGCGTGAAGCTGTCGCAGCCGCAGTTTGAAGGCCAGACTAAGGGCAAGCTGAATTCCGATATCGCGGGGACAGTCACGCAGTTTGTGAATGAGCGGCTGGGAGCGTTCTTCGAGCAGAATTCGACGGTCGCGAAGAAGATCATCAACAAAGCGATCGATGCTGCACGGGCTCGCGAGGCCGCCCGCAAGGCTCGCGATCTGACGCGCCGCAAGGGTGCGCTTGATTCTGGCGGGTTGCCGGGCAAACTGGCGGACTGCTCCGAGCGCGATCCAAACCGATGTGAGTTGTTCCTGGTCGAGGGTGAGTCCGCAGGCGGGACGGCGAAACAGGGACGCGACCGGCGCTTCCAGGCGATTCTTCCGCTGAAGGGAAAAATTCTTAACGTCGAGAAGGCTCGCATCGACAAGGCTCTGGCCCATGAAGAGATCCGCGCCATGATTACGGCGCTGGGAATGGGCGTGGGGAACAACGATGTAGAGATCGAAAAGCTACGTTACGGCAAAGTCATTTTGATGACCGACGCCGACGTGGACGGATCTCACATTCGAACGCTCTTGCTGACGTTTTTCTTCCGGCAGATGAAGCCGTTGATCGAGCGCGGCAACATCTATATCGCTCAGCCGCCGTTGTTTTCGCTGAAGAAGGGCAAGTCGCAGCAATACATCAAGGACGAGCGCGAATTCGTGAAAGTCATGGTGAAGCGGGCGGCTGACGGCCTCATCATCCGCTACGGGGACGGCGCGGCCAAGCTCGAAGGCAAAGACCTGGCGAAGTTCATGACGGTGCTGGATGAGTATCTCGGATTTTTCGACAAGCTCGACAAACGCGTGCGCAATGAACGCGTCACCGAGCTGATTCCCAAGTTTGATCTTGCGAAGCGGGCAGATTTCGAAGGCGACAAAAAGTCTCCGCCGAAGAAGATCGAGCGCCTGGAAAAAGAACTCACCAAGATGCAGAAGGAAGAAGGCTTCAAGAGCGTAGAGGCGCGCTTCGACGAAGAGCACAATCTGTGGGAAGTGCACTTCGTGAATAAGCATGGCGCCGAACACGTCATTAGTTGGGAACTGTCGTCCAGCGCGGAATGCCGGCAGCTGATTACCAAGTTCAAGCAGATCGAGCCCTACATGGAGCCGCCGTTTGTCGTCGAGACGCTGGCCAAGGCAGCGCCGGCAGCGACCAACGGGGACGCTCTCGAGGACGAGACATTGGCGACCGTAGAGGACAAGGCCGAGAAGAAGGCAGCGGCCAAGACTCCGAAGCGCAAGGAAGTCGAAGTGGTCGAGAAGACGAACGTTCGCGAGCTTCGTGACTACGTCATCAACGAGGGGCGCAAGGATTTCACGATCCAGCGCTACAAGGGGCTGGGCGAGATGACCGCTCCGCAGCTTTGGGAAACGACGATGGATCCCGAGCGGCGTACTCTGCTGTCGGTAAGATTGGAAGACATTGCCGAGTGCGAGACGATCTTCACCACACTGATGGGGGAAGACGTCGAGGCGCGACGCAAGTTCATTGAAGAGAATGCGTTGGATGTGAAGAATCTGGACATTTAACTTCTTCTCCGCGGATTCACGCGGATGAACACGGATACAAACCTTAATGGCGGCCTTGACGGCCGCCATTTTCTTTTCGACCTGCGCGCATCATCGGGCAGCTACAATTCCGACCATGAAATACATGCGGCCGTCTTTTCTACTGATCATCATTTGCCTAAGCAGTTCGCTTCTCGGACAGTCGTCTCCTGCGCCGACTCCTCCCATGGGCTGGAACAGCTGGGATTCCTACGGCACGACCGTGCGGGAAGAGCAGGTAAAAGCCAACGCTGACTGGATGGCTGAGCATCTCGCGAAATATGGGTGGAAATATATCGTCGTTGATATTCAGTGGTACGAGCCGAATGCGCAGGGGCATGACTACCACCCTGGCGCGCCACTCACGATGGATGAGTACGGACGGCTGCTTCCGGCGGTCAATCGCTTCCCTTCGTCTGCCAACGGGGCTGGATTTAAACCGCTGGCCGATTATGTTCATAGCAAAGGGCTGAAGTTCGGTATTCACATCATGCGTGGCATTCCCCGGCAGGCGGTCGAGAAGAACCTTCCTGTAAAAGGCACCTCGTATCACACGGCTGACATCGCTGACAAAGACAATGGTTGCCGCTGGAACCCGGATATGTGGGGCGTGGATACAACCAAGCCGGGATCGCAGGAGTATTACGACTCGATTGCTGACCTGTATGCGTCATGGGGCGTGGACTTCATCAAGGCCGATGATATGGGCAGCCACCTATATCAGCCGGCAGAGATGAAGGCGCTGAGTTTGGCAATTCGAAAGACGGAGCGGCCGATGGTGTTGAGTATCTCACCGGGTCCGGCTCCGATTTCGGAAGCACAGTTCTTCGAGAAATATGCGCAGATGTGGCGCATCTCCGATGACTTCTGGGATGACTGGAAATTGTTGCGCCAACAGTTTGACTTCACGCGCGACTGGGCACAGTTCGTCGGGAGGAATGACACCTGGCCCGATGCGGACATGCTTGCTTTGGGCAAACTACGCGTTACGAGCAAGGAAGGTGGGGGCTCGCCGACGAAATTCACGGCGGATGAGCAGCAGACCGTGATGACCTTGTGGAGCATTTTTCGCTCGCCGTTGATCTTTGGTGGCGATCTGCCGAGTACCGACAGCGCTACCCAAGCGCTAATTACGAACCAAGAGGTGCTGGATGTCGATCAGCACAGCCACGGCGGGCATCAAGCGTTCGAGCGAGGAAACATTCGAGCGTGGGTGGCGGATAGTGAACAGGGCGGAGAAAGCTACGTCGCTGTGTTTAATCTGGGAGAAAGTCCGGAACATGCGAGTATTGCGTGGGGCGATCTGAAGATCACGGGCACGGTTACAGCAGTACGCGATCTATGGCGCCGGAAGTCAATCGATGCGGTTGATGCGGTTCACGCGAGTTTGCCGCCGCATGCGAGCGCCATGTACAGAGTCACGACAAAGCGTCGCTGAGTTTTCCGCTCTCAACCAAAACCTCCCATCGCCTGGACTCGATAGGAATCCACGGCTAGATTTGGCTTGCAGTGTCAAACTTGTCAGGGTCTGGGATTTTCCTTTTGTTTCTCCTGGGCTGAAGCCCGAAAAGGTGTGGGCCTTTCACGGCACGGCTTAAAGCCGTGCCCCACCCAAACCCTTGACTTGCTCAGCGCTGATTGCAACTCGTCGCTGGCTGCCGAGTCCAAAACGCCGGCTCCGGCATCCAAGCGAGGCATGGAGGTAAATATATGTACGTCGTATTGGGAGCAAGCGGAAACACCGGACACGTAGTGGCCAGCAACCTTCTTGCCCGCGGCAAGAAAGTTCGTGCCGTCGGTCGAAACGCAGCTCATTTACAACCTCTCACGGCGAAAGGCGCGGAGGCGTTCATCGCGGACGTGACCGACGCCAACTCTCTCGCCAAAGCCTTCCAACAAGCAGAATCGGTCTACGTCATGATTCCACCGAACACCGCCAGCACGGACCCGCTGGGATATGCGAACCAGGTGAGCGACGCGATCGCATCCGCGGTGCAGAGTGCGGGGACCAGGAATGTTGTCGCCCTCAGCAGCATTGGAGCCGAACACTCCAGCGGAACGGGGCCCGTCGTCGGGCTTCACAATCTCGAACAAAAACTCAACCGGATCGACAGCGCGAATGTGCTCTACCTGCGCGCCGGATACTTCATGGAAAACACGCTTCCCCAGGTGAACGCGATCCGCCAGATGGGAGCGGTTGCCGGACCGCTGCGTTCGGATCTGAAGCTGCCGATGATTGCGACGCGGGACATCGGAAACGTCGCAGCCGACAACCTGTTGCACCCGGTGATTCGCGGCAAACAAACGCGCGAACTGCTGGGGCAAAGCGATCTCACCTATACCGACGTTTCCACAATTATTGGCAAGGCAATCGGCAAGCCCGACCTCAGGTATGTCCAGGTCCCCGATGAACAATTTCGGAGCGTCCTGGTTCAGATGGGAATGTCCGATCAATTTGCCCGGCTGTTGCTGGAGATGACGGGTGCACTTAACTCCGGAACGATGCGTGCGCTGGAACCGAGGACAACGCAGAACTCCACGCCCACGAGCTTCGAGAGCTTCGTGGCCGAAGTCTTCGTGCCGGCGTATCAACATCAAGCCGCAGCTTGAGTACTGGCTGTTTTTTCCTTGGCGACAACAAATGCCGTCGGGATTTCTCCCGGCGGCCTTCTTTGTACAGTCGCGAAACTGTACGTCGTGCCATCTTTCGAATCGCCGCGATTCCACTAGACTGATGCTGATGGGGGTACATCCTCGTCGAGGCGAATTGCGGTCCGGACCATGGCTGAATCGATAGCCGAGTTCTTCCTGGAGCATTTTCGGGCACACGCGCGGGAGTGTGCCTACGTTCAGCGTCGCGGATACCGCACGCAAAGAGTCACCTACGGGGAAGTCGTGGAACGGGCATTTAGCTTCGCTCGGGAGCTTGAACGCCGCTCGGTAGGGAAGAGCGATCACGTCATGCTCTGGGGCGAGAATTCGGCTGAATGGGCGGCAGTGTTTTTCGGGTGCACGCTCGGCGGCGTGGTGGTTGTTCCCATGGATGATGGGGCGTCGGCGGATTTCGCGCGGCGAGTCAGTGCGCAGGTCGGTGCGAAACTTGTTGTCGCTTCGGGGAGGCATCGAGAGGAACTTGGCGATCTCTCGGTCCCCATTCTAGGTCTCGAAGAATTGGCGCAGTCATGTCAGGAGCCCGCTTTCACTGGTGATGACATGCCGAGGCGCAATGACAGTCTGCAGATTGTTTTTACCTCGGGCACGACGGCTGATCCCAAAGGCGTCGTCATTACTCACGGCAACGTATTAGCGAATATCGGTCCACTCGAGAAAGAGATCCGGGCATATTTGAAGTATGAACACTTCGTGCATCCGGTGCGGTTTCTGAATCTGCTGCCGCTTAGTCATGTCTTTGGGCAGTTTCTGGGAATGTTCTTGCCGCCTTTGATGGGTGGAACCGTGATCTTTCAGAACGAACTGAAGCCCTCGGAGGTGATGAACACCATTCGCCGTGAGCGCGTCTCGGTGCTGGTGAGCGTGCCACGCGTGTTGCAATCGCTGAAGCACAAAGTGGAGCGCCACATTGAAGACCATGGCCAGATGGACAAGTTCCGGCAGCGTTTTGTAGGGGCGAAAGACAAACATTTTCTGCGACGCTGGTGGATTTTCCGCGCGATTCGGCGGCAGTTCGGGTGGAAATTCCTGGCGTTTATCTCAGGGGGCGCAGCGTTAGACAGCGACACTGAGGAGTTTTGGGGACGGTTGGGATACGCAGTGATTCAAGGCTACGGACTTACCGAAACCACGTCGCTGATCAGCGTGAATCATCCATTTCGATTGGGGAAGGGGTCGATCGGAAAAGTTCTGCCGGGGCGCGAGGTGAAGCTGGCTGATGACGGCGAGATTCTCATGGAGTGTCTGACGAGCAGGGCTGGTATCGCACGGGCGACATCGGAGCGCTGGATGCGGTCGGCAATCTGTATTTCAAGGGACGCAAGAAGGAAATCATTGTTACACCGGGTGGAACCAACGTGCATCCCGGCGATCTGGAGGCGGCGCTGCTCAAGCAATCGGAAGTGAAGGACTGCGTGGTGGTGGGAGTCGAAAGGGGCGGCAATGCCGAGCCTTGTGCTGTCGTGATTCTGCGCGACACAAGCGATCTGGAATCTGTGGTGCGACGGGCTAACGAATCCTTGGCGGAATATCAGCGTATGCGGATGTGGGTGGAATGGCCGGAGGAGGATTTTCCGAGAACGAATACGCAGAAGCCGAAGCGGCAGGCGATTGCGGACTTCGTGCGAGCCCGAATGGAACAGGCAGGTCGAGGCGGTGTGGGACAGGCCGGGAACAGTCTGTTGGGCGAACTGATTTCGCGCGTGGCAGGCCGCAGCATGCCAAATTTACCGCCGGATGCGAGTCTCGATTCCGACCTCGGGCTCAGTTCGCTCGATCGTGTCGAATTGCTGAGCGCGCTTGAGGATCGCTATCAGGTGGACCTCAGCGAAACCCGATTCAGTTCCGTGCGGACGGTCGGTGATGTGGAGCGGATGCTGCGCGGTGAAGCAGCGCCGGGCGAGAGGTACCACTACCCGGGATGGGTGTTGCGGTGGCCAGTAAGGTGGATCCGTCTGCTCGCGCATTATTTCCTGATGCGGCCGGCGATTGTGCTGCTGGGGTGGCCACGTATTGTGGGGCGCGAAAACCTGCGCGGGGTCAAGGGGCCGCTGCTCGTGGTCTCGAATCATCTGGGCGAAGTCGATCCCGGATTCATTCTGACGGCTCTGCCCGCGCGGTTCCGGCATCGGCTCGCGATTGCCACCGGCGGAGAGGCACTGGAAACTTTGCGCTCGCCTTCGCCTGACCGCAACTGGTTTTTGCGCGTCTACGACCGGATGCAGTGGATTCTGGGAGTGTCGCTGCTGAACCTGTTCCCTCTGCCACGCGAGGCTGGATTCCGTCGGAGTTTTGCTTACGCCGGTGAGGCGGTGGATCGCTGCTACAGCATCCTGGTTTTCCCGGAGGGTAGGCATACGACGGACGGAAAGTTGTGTCCGTTTCGTGGCGGAATCGGGCTGCTGGCGGAGAACCTGGGCATTCCGGTTTTGCCGATGCGGATCGATGGACTGTTTGAGTACAAGAAGGCAGGGAAGAAGTTCGCGCCGCCGTGGAAGATTTCGGTACGCATCGGGAGCCCAGTCAAATTTCCTTTGGGGATGAATACCGCTGCAATCGCGGCGGAATTGCAGGAAAAAGTGGCCAGTCTCTAGCAGCATGCTGCACTCCGGGTGAAGTGGAATTCTAAAGGGCGCGCCCTCGAGCGCTATATTAACGATTTGACAATAAAACTTCGTAATAACCGATTGGCCGGAGCTACGTCAAAACTCCATAGAGGTACAAATGTTGACGGATTTGCGTGACGCTGTGCGGCAGTTGAGAAAGGCACCCAGTTTTACGGCAACAGTGTTGATCACACTGTCGCTAGGCATCGGAGCGACGACGGCGATCTTTACGCTGGTTCACCAGGTAATGTTGAAGTCCCTACCTGTGACCAACCCAAGGGCGCTGTGGAGGATCGGAGATAAAGCTCGCTGCTGCAACTGGGGTGGGTACA
>QIAL01000472.1 GCA_003225535.1 Acidobacteriota bacterium
AGTGTTCCTGCAAATTGAATATCTGTCCGGCAAGAAAAATGCCTCCACCCAAAGCGACCGTGCCAATCGCGTGCAGAGCCATTCCCAGCGGACGCAGTCGCGGCAACAGCGCCCCGCCTGCAAGGTGAAAGCCAGCAATCATCACCACCACAAGCAGGAAGCGTTGGGAAGGAGAAAGTTCGTCCCAGTGGGCTGCGACAAACAGCAGCACCCCGGCTGCAACCATGATCGAGCCGAACGCAATGGCCAGCACCACTGGCCAGCGCATCGCGGGACTTTCGCGCGGAGCCTCGAATTCGCGAATCCGCCCTGCCGCCGGTGAATCGAGCACGCCGGCGTCTGTCCATCGTTGCAGCTGTTGCTCGAGTTGCTCGGAGGTCGGCATGAGCCGTCGCCGACAACGTACCGCACTCTGACGCGGATGACAATAACGCCCTTGGTATCCGATCCTTTCCGACTCCCGCCATCGTGACTGGAACGTGTCTCATAAATGGTTTTGAAAGGGCGTGGCTTTTCATCCGAGCCCTAGAACGCCAGAAAAGATGTGTGCTTCATTGTGTGGGTGAGATCTAGTTTTGCAGATTCAGAGTGGAACAAGGCCAGCAGTTCTAGCCGTGAAGCGGCGAAAGAGTAAAGCCCACGGCGTAAAGCCGCGTGCGTGAGCAGAGCTTGCGGCGGGGCTTAGAGTGTGGGTGAGATCTAGTTTTGCGGATTCAGGCTCGAACAAGGCCAGCGGTTTCTAGCCGCGAAGCGGCGAAAGAATACAGCCACGGGGTAAGAGACTGCGGAAAAACGCAGGATGAGTGTGATTTTGGGTGGCGCAGCGCTTCGAGCGCTGCGATCAGTCACCCGCTTTCGTCGCGGCTTTAGCCGCTGAGGTGAATTGCCGGTTACCAGAAGAGTTTTTCCGCAGCCTCGTAAACCGTGGGTACAAGTCGGAAATGATCCAGCTCCAACGGGGCGAAAGAGGAGTTCTCACGCACACTCTTCAGCCCCTGAGGGAGGAACCTCAGGTCCAGCACCCGATTTATGAAACCAACTCTAAGTTCAGCGCTGTCCACCTCCGATCTCGCCCCGAAACAAAGGTCCGCGAATCGGGCGCAGCATAACCGGAGGCTTCGCCACGGCGCCGCTATTCCCAGTCGCGGCCGCCGCGAATATAAAAAGAGGATCGTCAAGCACCGCACTCGTTCCGGCCGTGGCCTGGACATCGACTTCTACCGGCGCGCTGAAGCCTCCACTCAAGGGTACGACACTTGCCAGCCCATTGGTGTCGCTACTAGCATTGTTCTGCGTGACTTTCAGGATCACGGGCATAGCCGGATTTCCGGGATTGGTGTCTCCGCTACCAACACCCGGCACCGTCGCTCCAGGCCGTAGCACCGTAGTCAGAAAGCTCACGGGCGCAGCCATCACGGGATGTGGAGACGACGCCGAATCCACCACCCGCACCACCACCGGTTGAAACGATTGCCCCGTGGAGACCTGCCCGGCCCCTGATACCTGCTGCAAGACCTGTTGCGCGAGCGGAACCGGATTGGCATAGAACACCGCGCACGGAATATTTCCCGGAGCCACGCACGCGTTTACCTGCACCAGCACATTGAGATTCGCCACCGACAGCGTCACCGTAGCGTAGCCGCTCGCGTTGGTCACAGCACTGCCTGCGCTGAGACTTCCCGCGCCGCTCGCAATCATGAAATTCAGCGTCACACTGCTTTGCCCGATTCCGTTGCTCAGCACCCGTGCGTTGACCGGAATGCCGACAGTAGCACCCTGCGACACGTAAAGATAAGGAGTCGAAACTCCGATATCAGAGGACGATTGCGTCGCGCTGAGCGTTCCGCTGACCGACTTCGCCGGAGAGTACACCCCCGGAGCCAACGTGGCAGTTACGATAGCAGTTCCCGCGGCCGCAGCGGTGAGCCGCGTTGCCGCGTTTCCATTCTGATCCGTAATCACCGGGCACGCCGAAGCCCCGCTGCATGCCGAGAGTTGCACGCCATTCGTGCCGCTCCACCCGACCGTCGCTCCGCCGACCGCAGTCACTCCGTCGCTGGCCAGCACACGCACGCTGACCGGGTTTGCCGCCTGCACTCCCACCGGCGTAGGCGGATTCGCGCCATTCAGCAATACGATGTTATCCGTCGCGGCCGCGCCATACGTCAGCGCGCTCGTCATCGTCGTCGATCCTCCGCCCAGAGGATCGGTAACGCGGATGCTCTGCTCTCCGTCGGAATGGCTCGGAACCACGACCGTTAAGAATGTGCCGGTGGCTGCCACCGGAGTGGCTGGACTGTTTCCCAAAGCGACGCCCAACCCTTTGGAAAATCCCGTGCCCAGCAGAGTAACGGTCCCGCCACTTACGCCGACCCGCGCCGGCCAAACAGAATCTGCGTAAAGTACATGCGCGTGATACCGATAATCTGGCCGTCCGTCGCCACGCATGTCCGCAATACCAATCAGGAAGTTTCCCGGCGTCAGTATGCTCGCGTCGAGACGAGTCAATCCGAACGCCACTTGATTGAACGACGCAGGAGTAAACGCCCCCGGCACGCTTCCATCCGGATCCGATGCCTGCCACATCCCGATGACCGGCTGAGCTTTCAACTGGCTTGCCTGTCCCGCCTCATCTTGCGCCGTCACGGAAACCGATAGTGTTCGATTCGTCTGCGCCCGCAGCACAACGTAGTCAACATCTGCGTAACTCGCCAGCGATCCCGCCCAATCGCCACCTGAAGGTATCGGCAATGGCGAACTCCATGAGGAAGCCGCCCCACGCAGTGGCTGTGCGCTGCTCGTCATCAGAATGTCCTGCTGGACATCGCTGCCGGG
>QIAL01000473.1 GCA_003225535.1 Acidobacteriota bacterium
CATCGGCTCAGTTTGTGGCTGACGGCTTGTACACCACTCTTGTCTCGGCCTGCGGTGGGTGATTGGTCGGCCTTTCCTGTTCGTTTCCCTAGCTGGTATTTCAGCAATCGGTCTACGGAACCCGCCGTTTTCAATTGCTCGAACGCCCACTCAAGCATTAGTTCCGCAAGGTTGCCGAGTTTTCGCCGTTCCTTTGCAGCGAACTCTTCCATCTCCCGGCGTAGGTCTTGCCGGACGCGAAGCGAAATTTGTGCTTTCCATTCGCCCATCAATCCCGCCTGCGGTAGTAGGTCTTAAGGATTTCTTCATCGCCGGTCGACATGTCTGAAAACTCGATTCCATCCGTCACAATCTGCGGACTAAAATCCAGAGAAAAGTAGGTCCCGTCCATGAAGCGAACGCCCACGTACAGAGAGCCTTCCTCGTAGGTATGCTCAATCCAATCGACCTTCTTGCCTCTGATTTCCTTGTAACGCTTGCGTAGTCGCGCATACCGCTTCCTTATCTTCCTTGCTATCGACCTGTGTTCGGCAGCAGTGACAGGGGTAACTTCAATGTCGCCCACGCGCACGGTTTTCGGTTTCTTTGTCATGGTTGTTGCGTCCTCCGCGCTAGTTGCAGTCGAGAAAGCGAACGCGCTTGACGCAATTCAATCATGTTGGAGGCAATCATTCGGCGGCCTCGCCGGGGCAAACTACGTGTTGTAACCTGCCGGTTTCGTCGTTGCGGGTAAACTCGATATCAAAGCCAATTGGCCGGGAGCACTTCGAGCAGGGCGTTCCTGCTATTTGGAATTGTTCGTGACACGCGATGTGGCCGCATGCGCGGTCGCAGGGGCCTCCGGGCTTGCCGGGGGATGGAATGATTCGCGGCTCCATTACTTCACCGCCGTGAACTGCTTGTGACCTGATTGGACGTTAGAGCGGATTATTTCGAGAGCAATCTGGCGGGATGGGTTGTTCACGGGCCCCCCCTTTCGGGAAACCCGTTTCCAGCTTTTCGCTGGCCGTGGTTATCCTTCTATTGTTCCTTGATTATGCCATACCTGTATGGCATGTCAAACCTTGTTCTTGCGATACTTCCTTATCACGACTTCGATTGCTTCGCGGAGCAGTACGCTCGCTGGTATTCGTGTCCGCTTCGAGATGGTTCGCAATTTCTCGACCAGTTGCTTGTCTATCCACGCTGTATATCTCACCAAATTTGTCGGAGACATCCGCAGAGACTATCACGAGACTTGCCCCTCGTCCCCTTTCTTCTCTCTAATGTTCGCCAAAAACTGAACGCTCGAAGCTGCACCGTGCACTTCTTCAGAGGTCGGTCGCCGTGCGGCCAACCTCAAGCCATTACTTCTCCTTGCCGAACCGCCGCTCGAACTCCTCCCAGTCTCGCTTGAGAAGTTCATCGAACTCGCGCTTGTCCTCGCCCGATTCGCGCCGTGAAGAAAAACTCTGTCCTGGTGTGTCAAACAAAGCTGCTCGTAATCTTCTGGCGTCTTTGGCTGAATGTGTGCGTCTGTGTTCTCAATCTCCGTCTCGTCATCTTGCGGTCGCATCGTAACCTTTCTCTGTCGGCGAATATGGCGTTGCCCTCATCCAGTTCTTCGGTGGGACTTCACCAACCTCGCCCAAATCGATGGGTTCCCCAGGTGCCGTCTTTCTTCCTGGCGTACGCAAGAACATCAGCCATTGCGTCAGTATGTGTAGCTCGCGCAGTTCTTCCCCCGTCAACCGCCTACATCTGGCCGCTAACGCCAGCGGCGTATGTTCAATCGTTGGCATGTTTGCGAATCCTCCTCTAACAACCGTTCAAGACACATCGCTCGCTCTTCACCACATTCAGTACAGCGAACCCAGAAATATTTCTTACGATGTAGTTGAGATTCGCAGCAGCAAACGCAGTCGCACGACTCGGAATATTGGTGCAAAATTTCCCATACGCCGAATTTCCAACCGACTATGCCCACTTCTGATTCGGGTCTCAGAAACGCAGCCAACGCGAGGCCAACGGTCGCCGCTGCTGCTGTCTGGAGAAACGTTCTACGGTTCATTAATTCGCCTTCTTTTCTTCTGCGACCGAAATTGAACTACCTGCCGGTAACGATAGGTCGAGAATCTTCTTTCGTCCGATGCGTATGACGACGCGAACGGCGGTCTCGAATGTCTTTCGTGTGGTCTTCAATCGAATCTCCTGCTGAGGTTTAGTTCACGAATTCTGAGCCAGTATCAATGAGCAGGTCGAACGGCACTGCGGCAAGTTCTTCGCCTTCCAAATCTTCGAGCGTTCGGTCCCAGTAATTCAACGAGACCCAGTTTTTGACCGTCAACGGTTTGCCCATCTTGATGAGCGCGTCGACGATGATGTCGCCGGTCGTTTTCATGCGTGCGTTGTTTTTCATCGGCACACCAGCCCGTCGGCGGTGGCACCGAGAAAAATGTTTTCGATGTAGCGTGGTTCACAAACAACGGCACCGCCGAACGTCAGCGTATTTTCGTCGCCGACATTTTCGTCGAGCCAGGTTTTGCCAGCTTGAGAGACAGGACGAATCAAGAAGAGGGAAAGGTGATTTTCGAAGATTAAATCGCAGGTTGGCGCTGACGCGGACGGAGGTGTCTCGCCCGTCGGTGAACTGCCGGAAGCTGCAAAGGAATCGTTATGCGAAGACATCATTCCTCCTGTTAAGAGAAGATGCCTTCGAAAGTTTGGGAGGACTAAGGTGGTTTTTGCCCCTACAGGCCGTATCCCTTCTTTCGAAGGTTAGCACCGTGGCCTTTTCTCTGGCTCGGTTGCTGGAGCTAACTGTGCTCGCTCTTGATACAGATTCAGTGTACCAGAATTACCGTTATTTTTTTTAAAAATCTCTTTTTCAGCGCTTACCCTGAGCATCTTCCGAGTGAAACTGAGACCACAAGTCATGCCGTGTCATAAAGCTAAAAACACGGTTTCTTTCGATGCCTGCATAAAAGTTGAGTGTTTCTGAGTACCTCAGCAAGCTCTTGGGGTCGACATCCATACAATCTTTCATCTCGTCGATACGTGCCTGTACTTCATCAAAAGAGAGCTTGTTCGGCTCCGTTTTGTTTGGCGTGCCATATTTCATATGAGCGGCCTCAGCATTTATGTATTCAATGCGCCTCTCACTGTCGCCATACCAAAGTGCTGCGTCAGCCTGACACTGTGCCGCCATAGGAGCATGTTGTTGCATACCAGCCGCGAGCGCAAAGACTGCAAAGAAAAATACGACAACAATATACGCAGACTTCTTCACGTTTGAACTCCTTTCATGCTTCCGAGTGGGCATCCCTTAAGTCAGCTTCCGATTCAGCAAGCGGCCTACGGCGCTTTTTAGAGTCGCCGCTTCTTTCAAGGCCGTTGAGATACGGTCAGCAAGCTCAGTAAGGACAACCCGGATGCTCGTTGCGAGGGTTAAGCATTCTTGGTCAGTGAGTTCATGAAGTCCTTCGCTGAGCGCTGTGTGCAGCAGGGTTAGCGGGTTGTGACCATCTATCAGCAGGGACTCTGGAATGCCCTTCTTTATCTTCTCGATTGCGGTGGCAAATTGTGTTTCGGACCTAGCGTCAGTAAACGTCTTCATTACCTCGGGCGTGGCTCCCAGTTTTTTGGCGACCTTGCCGATTTCTTCGATGATTTGGCCTTTTTGATGTTCGACGATGCGGCGGTAATATGCGTATGCACCAATTCCTAGACCCTTGTTTTCCGCTCTTCGGCCTTGCAGGAACAGTTCGCGATACTCCTCGCCAATCAGCTTGAAAACACGCGGGGGTGTTGGTGGGCCAAAAGGGGGAAGCTCCCCAAGCTTTTGTACGGGTCCAGTGCCGCTTGCACCCTTGATAACAACAGCAAACTTCTTTTCCGTCTTGCGGCAGTTGCGACATTCGTATCTCAAGTACTTGTAATTTAGCGCCTCCACGAGATAGATGCTGTCATCGGAACACTCAAACGTTCTTACACCACCACATTGCTCGCAGTGAAGTTGTAAGTCCGGCGTGCTAAGGTAAGCAGCTTCACCGCCCAAACGGATGGGTGTTGCCCGACTCACACGTTCGCAAACCTCCTCGGCAACATCGGGTGGCGATGTTTCTAGAAACTGCGCGAATGTGCGCAGCTTAGGAGCGGCTTTCTGAGGCGGCTTTTCGGCTGGATTGTCCATGTCTGCTTATACTCTGTTTTCCGAGTTTAACATCCACACCTGCCGAGACTGGTGGGCGTCGCCTTGCACGACTTGCTTTTCTTTCCTCAATGTCATGTCGGGCTTCCACGCTTTCAGGTCAGAATTTTGAGCAGTAGAGCAACCACGAGAGCGATAGCGCCGGTAAAGAAGGGCGGTGCGGGGTTGCGGCCCTTGTACCAAACACTCGCAATCAGGAAAGGCGGGATGGGCAGAAGCAGGGCCTGCCACCAAGGCTTGGCTCCGAAACCTACCACTAGTTCAACAACAAACACAGCGATGGCTAGAAGGCTGACAAACAGGCGGATGAAGCTGTTAATGAACAGCGGTGGAGTCACAGCCGGATTCCACTCTTGCGCATAGGTCGCAGCAACCTGAATCATCCCGGAGCCGAAGAAGAGAAGGAAGCTCGCCCGATTTATTCGCCACGGAACCCAAATGAAAAAGTAGAGAATGCAAAGCTCGACGAGAAACAGGACGAAACGCCGAATAGAAACGGCGAGAGGCTCTTTTTGCAGCGCTTCGTTCGCGTCAGTGCTCATGCGTGAGTGGCCTCGGCGCACTCCACGTTTGCGGCAAGGTCTTAGAAGCCAATATCGAGGTTTCCGAACTGCTCCAGCGTGTGGCCGACGTACTTCGAGAACTCCAGCGCCAGCTTTGCCGTCATGGTCCCGTACAGCTTTCTCCTGCTCTGTGGTGGGCGGATTCATCGGAACCGGAGTGTTCTTGGGCTCACGCGTTTCTGACGTGTACGCACTGTAATGTTTTCGCGACCGCTTGATAAAGATGCGGTCTTTGCCGATGACGGTTTGAAAACCAGATGGCATCTGCTTAGCCGCTTGCTTTTCAATTTTTGCGAGCACACGCGATATTTGCCCGGGACGAAGAGTGTGTACGTCTAGTAGATGCGCGACAAACCGTGTTTCAGACTCGGTAGAAAATCCGCATCCCTGCTCCGGGCATTGGAATGTGATTTTATCAGCGGTCTTCATTTAGCGGAACTCCGTTACATCGGTTGTACAGTGAAAAACATTAATTCCTTTTTCTTCAGACATAGAGACAACGCGCAGAATCTTTTGAAAAAGGTTCGTGCTAAAGCGTGTAGGTACGCCGCGAAAAATCTGACCGAGTTCAGGTTCTTTAATGGGGCGCAGCACACGAATGGGTTCAGGTTCACCACCATTGATTCGAGCGCGAATAATTAGTGGTTCTGGCCTGCTCTTAATTTCGCGGCTGAGGTTTCCGCGTTTCACTAGAGAACCTCCTCGGTGCGAACTGACTCGGGACAGACGGCGGTAGAATCCATGGCGTCGCGTGCAATCTTTCTCATGTTTGTTTCTGGCCGCAGGAGCAAACACCGTTCTTGAAGCGATGGCGGCTTTTGGTCTTCTTGGTCGGGAAACGGTGCGTCATTGTTTGCTCTTCTCTTGCTGTTCGAACCATTGTTCGAGGATAACGTTGACTTGACTTCCGAGGTCACGTCTTTCGGAGTCGGCTAACTGCTTGGTCTTGTCGTAAAGTTTCCTATCAAACTTTATCGTTGTCGTTTTGAACCGCTCGTCCGTTTTTTGGCGCTTCGTCACGACAGCAGCCTCGCTTTCTCAGCATCAACGACCGATTGTTTGTGTGTGAAGTAACGCATCGTCGATTCGATATTCTTGTGGCCCATGACGACTTGCAGCATGCTGACATCCATGCCCTTGTCTGCGAGATTCTGACCCAACGTGTGACGGAAGGCGTGCGGCGACCGCGATACATCTGGAACGCCTGCAAGCTCAGCGTAGCGCCGGAAGATGCGGTAGACCTGAACTGTGCTCAACCGACCGCCCTTCTCTGAAGGAAACAACAAGCCATCCGTGCGGTCGTTGAGGTAAGTTCGAAGCATCTCGACTTCGCCCGACAGTAGAGCTTCTGGCTTGCTTACCGAGCCCTTGCGGCGCGTTATAAATATCGAACTGTCTTTGAGATTCAAGTCGGAGAC
>QIAL01000474.1 GCA_003225535.1 Acidobacteriota bacterium
CTACGGGCACTGTCGGGCTGTATAACGCCAAGCTCGCGGGCTTTGACTTGGGATCGAGGATGTCGACGATTTCCGCACTGACGGGCTTGAAAACCGGCCAGGATCTGGACATCGAAAAAATCACCACGAATTTGCACATGGCCCCGACCGGGCTGGAAGCTCAGAATTTCCTGGCGGCTATTCCTGCGCTCGGCACGCTGGTTGGCGCGGGTACGCTCGATGCGAAAAATAATCTGGACTTCAAAATGGCGGCGACGCTGGCAAACTCCGCAACTTATTCTTCGTCAGGCGGTGCGCCGGCGTCGGGAGTCGGGGGCATCCTGGGCGCCATCGGCGGGGGAAAGAGCGGATGCAAAGGAGCCACCATTCCTTTTCAGATCCACGGCACGACCGCCGATCCGAAATTCGTCCCAGACATTGGCGGGACGGCGGCAAGCCTGCTGCAATCGCAGCTGGGCTGCGCCGGCGGGACTGCTCCAGGAGCTAATCTGCAACAACAAACACAGAATCCCGCCGACGCGATTAATGCGCTGGGGGGACTGTTTAAGAAGAAGAAACCTTAGGACTAACTTCGGTTGTCAGTTTTTAGCTTTAAGTTTTGAGTTCCTGGCTCTTAGTTTCTAATTTTGAAGCCTCGTAATGCCTCGCGACGCGGCCCGGTTCTGAAGACCGGCCACTGTAATAACTATTCGTAGCGCAGGGCCACCACCGGATCGACGCGCATGGCGCGCCGCGCCGGGAAGTAGCACGCGGCGAGCGCAACGGTAGTGAGCAGAATCGCCACGCCCGCAAATGTGAGTGGATCCGTTGGCCTCACGCCGTACAGCAAGCTGGCCATCAGCCGCGTAAGCGCGAAAGCTCCGGCCAGCCCGAGGAGCGCGCCGAAAGCCGCGTACCGTGCGCCCTCTCCCAAAACGAGCCTAGCAACTTCGCGGCGCTGCGCGCCAATGGCCATGCGGATGCCGATTTCGCGAGTGCGTTGCACCACGCTATAGGCCATCACGCCATAGATTCCCACGGCCGCAAGGACTAATGCGAATGCAGCAAATAAACCAAACAGCAATAAGTTGAACCGCTGCGCCGCCACGGAAGCGTTTCGCACCTGCTCGAGGCTGCGCAGGCGCGACACCGGCAAATCCGGATCCACTTCGCGCATCGCCCCACGAAGGGAGGAAGCAATGGCCAGGGGATCACCATTGGCGTGCACCACCCAGTCGCGCATGACATAATTCGAATCGTCCGCTTGAGAAACGGGGAGATACAGGGTTGGCCGCGGCGGCGTCAGCACGTCGAACTCACGGATGTCGCCAACGATTCCCGCAATGGTCCACCACGGAAAGGGATCATCCGGTGTACCGAACTTGATGCGTTTCCCGAGTGGATCTTCGCCGGGCCAATAGGCTCGCGCCATGGCTTCGTTAATAATGATGACGCGCTGACCTTGCGGAGTGTCGCGCCAGGAGAAATCTCTTCCGGCGCGCAGAGGAATTCGCAGCGCATCGAAATATCCCGGAGACACGGCGTCGTAACCGGCCATGGGGATTTGTCCGGCAGCTGGCCGGATGCGACCTTCGATAGAAAAACCTTTGCTGGCACGAACATTAGTCAACGGAATGAAACTGACGGCCGCGGCGGACTTCACTCCCGGCAGCGCTTGGATGCGCTCAATGGCTTGCTGATAGAACGCGGTGCGCCCAGCTAACTGTGAGTATCTTTCGCCACGGGGAATCACGCGAAACGTGAGGACATTCTGCGGCTGGAAGCCAAGCGGGACACGCTCGAGAATTAGAAAGCTGCGAAGAAGCAGCCCCGCGCCGATTACCACGACCACACCGAGCGCAGTTTCGAGAATCACCAGCAGATTGCGGGCGCGCGGACGCGCGCCGCCGCCGGACTCGCGTGCACCTTCCTTCAAAGCATCATTGACGTTGCCACGCGCGGCCTGAAGCGCGGGCAGCACGCCAAAAATGAATCCCGCAAGGAGGGAAATCGCCAGGCTGAAAACGAGAACCGAAGTGTTTATTTGGATTTCGTCCATGCGCGGGATATGCGGCGGGCTCAGCAGTTTGAGAGTGAGGATTCCCCAGCGGGCGAAAAGCAATCCGAGCCCACAGCCTAGCAGTGCAAGCAGCGCGCTTTCCGTCAAAAGCTGACGTAGGATTCTCCTTTGTCCGGCGCCAAGCGCGATGCGAACGCCGATTTCGCGGTGGCGGGCCGAAGCACGTCCGAGGAGCAAATTCGCGACGTTGGCGCAAACAATCAGCAAAACGAGTCCCACCGCTCCAAAAAGAGCCACGAGCACCGGTCGCACTGGACCGGCGATCTCTTCCCGGAGCGCGACCACATTCGCCTGCACTCCGGTGTTTGTATCGGGATAAAGCTCCGTGAGGCGTTGGGCGATACGGTTCAATTCGCCTTGCGCTTGTGCAAGGGAGACATCTTGTTTGAGGCGCGCGGTGACGACCAGATTGTGGCTTCCATGATTGGCGAGGTCCTGCGGAGTCAGGGCGATGGGCACCCAGAGCTGATCGTCTGGATCAGGGAAATGGAAACCCGGCGGCGTGACGCCGACGACGGCATAACTCTCGCCATCGAGCAGAATCGTTTTGCCCAGGATTTGGGCGTTCGAACCAAAGCGGGTCTTCCATAAACCGTTGCTTATCACTACGACGTGCCGGCCGGCGGGCTGGTCGTCTTCCGCAGTGAAGACACGGCCGAGCGCCACATTCACTTTTAGAACGGGAAACAGACTGGCGGAAACCTGCTCGCCTTCGACGCGCATCGGCTCACCTTCGCCAGTGAGATTGAAACTGCGGTTGCGGTAGGCAACGATATTCTCGAAAACGGTATTCTGATTCTTCCAGTCAGAGAAATTGCCAGGTGAGGGGTTGTTCTCATCGTTATGATAATTTGGCAGAGAAACCTTCTCCCACACCATCACCAGACGATCGGATCCGGGATAGGGCAGCGGCCTAAGAAGCACAGCATCAACCACGGAGAAAATGGCGGCGTTCGCGCCCACGCCGAGAGCGACGGTGAGCACAACAACGGCGGCGAAGCCGGGGTTTTTGCGGAGCATGCGCGCACCGAAACGCAAGTCCTGCCACAAAATTTCAAAGAGTGGAAGACCGCGCCGGTCGCGGTAGATTTCTTTGGTTTGTTCGATGCCGCCGAGCTTGATCAACGCCTGACGCCGTGCTTCTGGGGGGCTAATGCCGGCGCGCAGATTGTCTTCGATGTCCATCTGGAGATGGCTTTCCATCTCGGCAGCGAGTTCGCGTTCGCGTCGCTCCTTGCGGAAGAGTCCGCCGAAGCGCAACAGCCATGCTCGGATAAT
>QIAL01000475.1 GCA_003225535.1 Acidobacteriota bacterium
TCCCCTTCTAATTCCTCACGAAAGGACCAATCATGCAGAGCCCCGCGCGACTCGCCTGCTTCCTCGTCTTGATCCTGTCCGCTATACCGGTCGCCTGGTCGCAGGCGTCTCCGGAGAAGGTCGACCTCGAAGCGATCACCCGCATCCGTTATGAGGGCTTTCATAACTCGAAAGTGGCAGAGCTGGCTTCCGGTCTGATGGATTCGATCGGCGAACGCCTCACCGCCTCTCCCAACATGAAGCGCGCCAACGATTGGACACGCGACAAACTTGCGGAGATGGGCCTCAGCAACGCTCATCTGGAAGCCTGGGGACCATTCGGCCGTGGATGGGCCAATCAGTACGTCAACGCCCGCATGATCTCGCCCGATATCACACCTCTGATTGTTTACGCCAAAGCATGGACACCTGGCACCAACGGCGTGGTCATCGGCAAATGCATTCGCGCCAACATCGAAGATAAAAAAGATTTCGACAAGTATCGCGGCAAGCTCACGGGCATGATCGTGATCTTCGGGCCCGATGCCGAAGTCAAGCCCATCGTTGAATCTCCCTACAAACGTCTCGGCGACGACGATCTCGCAAAGATCGGCGAATACCAGATTCCTGGCGAACGTCCTCCATTTCGTCTCTCAGAAATGCTGCGCCGTCGCCAGTTCATCAAAGATCTCAACCAGTTTTTCGCCGATGAAAAAGTCCTTGCCGTAATCGACCACAGCCGAGGCACCTCCGGTGGCGGCACGGTCTTCGTGCAGTCGGGAGGATCCTACAAGCCTGGTGAGACCACCACTATTCCCCAACTCACCATGGCTTCCGAACAGTGGAACCGCATCGCCCGCCTGCTCGATCAAAAAAAAGACGTGAGCGTCGAACTGAATGTCACCAATTCTTTCTACGATGACGACCCCATGCAGTACGACACAATCGCCGAAATCCCCGGCACCGACAAGAGAGACGAAGTCGTCATGCTCGGCGCCCATCTCGACTCCTGGCACGCCGGCACCGGCGCCACCGACAACGGCGCTGGCAGTGTGGTCATGATGGAAGCCGTTCGCATCTTGAAGGCCCTCGACGTTAAACCACGGCGCACAATCCGGATCGGCCTCTGGAGCGGCGAAGAGGAGGGTCTGCTCGGGTCCCAAGGATATGTCGAGCAACATTTTGGATCGCGTCCACCGATGGACGATCCCAACATGAAGGGAATGCCAACTTTATTGCGCCGCGAAGCTGGCCCGGTTACAGTGAAGCCGGAGCAAGCAAAGGTTTCAGCATATTTCAATGTCGACAACGGTACTGGAAAAATCCGCGGCGTCTACCTGCAGGAAAACGAAGCGGTGGCGCCCATCTTCGAATCGTGGATTAGGCCCTTTAAGGATCTCGGAATGACCACTCTCACTATGCGCAACACCGGCGGCACCGATCATCTTTCTTTCGACGCGGTAGGCATTCCCGGATTCCAGTTCATCCAGGACCCCATCGAGTATGAGACACGCACACACCATTCCAACATGGATGTCTACGACCGACTGCAGCCCGACGACCTGAAACAAATGGCAGTGATTGTCGCCAGCTTCGTTTACGAAACAGCGATGCGCGACCAGATGATGCCTCGCAAGCCGATTGAAAAGCCGTTGCCCAAAGAATCCGAATAAAAGGAATCCGAATAAACGGCAGGCGGCACGGTCATCACCGCACCGCCTGCATGTTTTTCAAAATCGAAAACTCAGACCCACAGTCGGCACGGCGGTGTGAGTGACCGCGTTCGTGGCTAGCGCCCCGAATCCGAAGTCGGGAGTGCTGTAGACGAGTCCTCGATACTCCGCTCGGAGCGACAACCCCTTGTAAATCCCGTAATTGACTCCAGCCCCGTATACGAACGCTCCCCTCGTCTGGCCCTGAGCGCCCGAGAGAGTGTTGAACTGATCGTTAGTAGGCGCGAAACGCAGTGCTCCTCCCCCAGCCAACAGGTACGGATTGATGCGCGAGTGGTGGTGCGAGGGAAGATTCAAGACCAGACTCCCGGTGAAGTCATGAATTCCAGATTGAATGCGAAACGCTCCGGCGGACAGCGAATATTTCTGCGTATTGACGCTATAGCCATAGGCCCCTTCCACCGAGATCCAGCGGCTCAAATGGTAGCGATACGTCCCCAAAACTCCACCGCTCTCTGTCGCGCTGTACGCAGTGCCATTTCCCATCGTGCCTCTTGTGAACAATCCGGCGCCTTGCAAGCTGATCTCCGACCGGTTTTCTTGCGCTGATGCCGCCAGCGTTAGGCCAAGAGCAATTCCCATTGCTACAACGACTACCCTTTTCATGACTGAAATGCTCCTCTCAATTATGTTGAATTCACCGGAATCACCTTTCGGAGCACACCATCGCGTCGATGTCTGGCGGTAAGCGTCCGCTTGTTCCGTTGGAGCATATGCGCACACGTATACCCGCAGCAGACCGAAGATGAAGTGGCGCACTCGTTTGGCGGTTCCGATTAAGGTGCTGGGATGCAGACGTTCTTCAGCGACGTTGCACGTCGCAATCTAGAGTTTCGTCAAGCCGGCGTAAAGTTTTCTTGTTCGCAAGTACAAGGCCGATTCTTGACCGCTCAATTGTTTGCACCAGCCACGGAGTCAGGTTAGAAACAGATTCAGAAACAGAGGTAAGAACCGAAGAGTTGTGCAAGAATTTTTCGTGGAGGACCAAACGATGTTTTCTTTCCAGCCCATCGGGCACGTACACAGTCCTTATAAGAGCGCGCAAGAAGTTCCAAAAGGTTTAGGGGCAAAGCACGATGCCGAGGGCATTCTTGAGATCCTGCCGCAGTTTGAGCCAGGCCTCATCGACATCGAAGGATTTTCTCA
>QIAL01000476.1 GCA_003225535.1 Acidobacteriota bacterium
ATTAAGACAAATTTATGAGAGGGTTCAGAAGTTAATCGGAGAATTAGGAATGGCCGGAGGGGTCTAATTGTCGAATTTCCCGCCGAACCCTTCGTTCAATTTGGCTGAAATTTGGCGTAGCGCCTCCATTTAGGCTATATTAGTTGCCGACTTAATAGGCCAAGTGGTGTTACATATCCCATATTTGGAGTTATTGTAGTACAACTTCTCTAGAAATGCTAAGGCTGTATCTTTTGAAAGACGCGAGCTGTTAAGCTCAAATATCGATTTCCACTAACTAGCGACCCTGTTGAGGTTAGATCGATTACCAAATATGGTAATTATTATGTAGGTTGTTTATCAGGGTAATGACGAAGGTCCGTTCGGAGGGACATTTTAAATATCCATTAAAATGGGCGGGAAACTCATGATATAGGTTGCCCCTAAGGTGAAATTGACATATCAATCGTTATTTCGAAAATCTATGAAGCCGTTAAGGAGGAAAGGCACGAAGAAATATATGCATTATCTCCTGAACGGCTGGACCAATGGACCTGTAAAGGGCATATATAGTAAGAACGCCATAAAATATACGTAAAAATTATAGTTGGTATGGTTCATAATATGGCAGTTATGCCGAAATATGCCTTTTTAAGTTTCTGGAGGTAAAAAAAAACGTGTTGGACGTTAATTCTTCTCATTGGCAAGCGAAAAGTAAGATTTGAAAATCAGTTTTGCTTCATATCTCTTAAATAAGGCCTCCAATAAGGAAGCTGGACACCCACATATGTTCCAAATAAGGCAAGCTAACTAGTTATCAAAAGAAAATAGTTGGTTATTATGTACAATAAGGAGAAAAGGTGGAATTTAAGTTTTTGTTGACGAAAAACGGTTTTTATCTTAATTTCTACTCATTACTGGCAGGCTGCCAAAAAAGGAAATAGCAGGGGAAATGAAAAAAGGCTATATCTACAGCCAGAGAAGAGATAACGGATTTATGTTATATATGACCTTATACTAGAATTGAAAAGTAGCTTAGAAAGGCTTATGACAATATGGCCTGTTACCTTTGACTTTACGAAGAAAAAGTGGTTATTTCGTCTCTCATTTCCCAAAAAGGAAATAGCTGGAGAAATGAAAATGGCCTATATCTACAGCTAGGGCGAAGATAGAGGATTTCTGTTATATATGACCTTATATTACAATTAAAAAGTACGCTATAAACACATAGTACAGGAACATCGTTTAACTTGGCGCTTCCCGAGAAAGAGTGGTTATTTCGTTTTTTTCCAAAAAATTTCATTTTTGAGTGGGTGTTCTACTCATTACGAGGCGATTTCCTAAAAAGGAAACAGCAGAGTAATCGAAAGAGCGCTATATCTCCCTCCAAAGTGGAGATATTGGATTTCTGTTATATATGGCCCTATACTAGAATTAAAAAGTAGTATATGAACATATATAACAGAACATACCCTTACCTTCACCGGTAAGGAGGAAAAGCGATAAGGAAATTTGAGTTCAAGAAAATCGCCTCCTCTTCTAATGAATGTGTCATTTTTACCGAAAAAAGGATATATCTACCGCTAGAGAAGAGATAACGGATTTATGCATTAAGTGACCTTATAACAGAAT
>QIAL01000477.1 GCA_003225535.1 Acidobacteriota bacterium
TGCAGCCAACGGCTTTGGACAATGTGCTGGCGTCTACGCGCCATATTGCAAGTTCGCCACCGACTTTCCGAGTGGCACTTTGCAACGCGCGCTGCTCCCATACCCTCAATTCAATGGAATATTCAACAACTTCGAGACCTCCGGTAGTTCGCTCTACAACGCCCTGCAGACGCAAGTACAGAAGCGGTTCAAGAGCGGCGTCACCTTCCTCGTGAACTACACGTTGTCACGGATGATGTCGAATACAAACAGTGGATTTACTTCCTTTGCCAGCACGGCTCTTAACAAGTTCAATCAGAGAGCCGAGTGGACGATCGACAACAACGATCAAACCCACGTGTTGAACGTAAGCGGCGTTTACGAGCTGCCGATTGGTCCAGGAAAACCCCTTCTGAATCACGGAGGCACGCTTGCGAAGAATCTGGTTGGTGGGTGGCAGATTAGCGGCATTCTCACATACGCAACGGGATCGCTAAGCGGTCCCCCCGGCATCAAGGCAAATGGAGACCCACTAGGATCCGGTGCGGGAAACCGCGCCGACATTGTTTCGGGAATTCCGATCAGTGTGAATTGGCAAAACTATCACCGTGGCCTCCCAGTGTTTAATATTGCCGCTTTCAGTGATCCGGGCCAATGGACCTTGGGCGATTCTTCCCGCGTAGTTGGTGCGCTGCGGAATCCCTTCAATGAAAATGAGAACATCAGCCTGGGTAAGCACTTCTACTTCGGTGAGCGAGTATCTGCCGAGCTGAGGATGGAGTTCTTCAACATCTTTAATCGTGCTCAGATATGTGGGTTCAGCAATACCAGTACAAATGTGTCTGACGGAGCGGGTGTTTTTGGATATGACAACATACAATCACCAGGTGTTCCCGCTCCCTGTCAAGGCAATACTCCACGACACGGTCAGGCGTTTTTCAAAGTAACTTTTTAATCCGCCCCCCCGTCACAGCCAGCCGGAGCCATGTGCTCCGGCTAGTTCAGTTTGTCACTGAACTAGAATGTCCCAATGGTCCCCGCATCAGTAAGGCTGATGATCCTGCTCGCCGTTGGCATGGGAACGCTGACCATATGGGCGCAGACGTCGCCTTCCTCGGCCAGCGGTTCGTCCGTCGCTGTACCGCCGCTCGACCCCGTTTTAGTCAAGGCCAAGTCGCTTTTCGAGAAGGGGAGCGTTCTAGACGCAGAGCGGTTGACCCGCAGCTATCTCGAATCGCATCCCGCGTCGGCCGACGGCCATTTCCTGCTCGGATTGATCCTGTTCAAAGCCGTCAAGGCAAAGGATTCTCTCGCCGAGTACGCCGCCGGGGCTAAGTATCGCGATCCTTCTGCATATGATTTGGAAGTGGTGGGGCTCAATTACGTTCTATTGAATGACTACATGAATGCCGACAAATGGCTGACCAGGTCTGTCCAGATGGATTCGCATAATTGGGAAAGCTGGTATTACCTCGGGCGGACGAAGTACAACGAGAATCGATTCGAGGAAGGTGTGAATGCGTTCCGACAGGCGCTCAAGCTTTCTTCAAAGAACGTCAAAGCGGAGGACAATCTCGGGCTTTCGTACGATGGGCTCGGACGCAAGCAGGACGCCGAGCAGGCGTATCGCGACGCGATCCGCTGGCAGTCAGAGCTACTCCAGCAAGATCCCGGGCCCTATCTCGATCTCGGGACTCTTCTCGTAGAACAGAATCGGCCGCAGGACGCAATACCTTATCTGCAACAGGCGGTACAGATCTCGCCACAGGATCCTAAAGCGCATCAGCAACTGGGAAGAGCGTACGAGCGCCTAAACCGGCTTGCGGAAGCTCAGGTGGAATTGGAAAAGGCGGTCGCGGCTAGTCCAAACGACGGGGCGCTTCACTATGTGTTGGGCCAGGTTTACCGACGTCTAGGCATGAAGGACAAGGCGCAGGCGGAGTTCGAGAAATCAACGGAGTTGAAGAGTATCCAGGCGGGCGCACAAGTGATCGGTCCCGCAGCCGCTTCTTCCGAACATTAGTGTGAGACGTCCTCCTGATTCTTGATGACCTGCCGGGCCCGCTCGGCCGTTGCAGCACGAGCGTTCTCCTCTAGCTTCGAAAAGGCCTCCATTTCCAACTTCGCATCCTGGGCACGTCCCAAGGCTCGATAGGCTTGCGCGAGGAAGAAGTGGATCGTGGGTTCCTCGGGGCTGGCCTTCACAGCGGTCTCAAGATCGGGCAAGGCATCCTGGTTGCGATTCAGTTTCAATAGGGCACGTGCGCGGTCCACGCGGGCTTGGGTCAGCGTAGGGCAGGTGGAAAGGGCCTCGTCAGTGTCAGCAAGGGCTTCGTCAGGGCGAGAATTCTGTTCCAGCAGGATGTTGCCAAGCTTCCACTTCGCCATGCAGTTATGCGGATCGTTGGCCAGTTCCGCCTGGAATTCGGCGCTGGCGGCATCCCAATCACCAAGATTCCAATAGGCGTTCGCTAGCTCGTAATGGGTGCCTGCCTGCTGGGGAGCTACCTCGACCGCCTTTTTGAATTCGACAACTGCCCCATCGTAGTTCTTCATGCTGGCCATGATCTCGCCCGACATTTCATGCGCCAGTACAGAATTCGGATCAATGGCGTTCATCTTCGCCAACGATTGCTCGGAAAGGCTCATGTAGACCTTGCCGAGAAGGTACCAGACTTCCTGATTGCCAGGCTCTCGCCGCGCGAGATTCTGGAGGTGCTCCGCGGCGCTCCTATGGTCTTCAAGCCTGATGAGAGAGCGTGCTAAAAACAATTCAGCGTTGTTATCGTCGGGATTCGCAGTTAATGCCTTTTCAAGCGGCGCCTTAGCTTCCGAATACTTCCCTAACTGGTAGAACGAGATGCCCAGCAGTGCATAGGTCGACGGCATCTTGGGATCCACTGTAAGACCTTCCTGCAGAATAAGCGCTGCTTTCTCGAAATCGCGCTGCTTAAAGTAAAGGAGCCCGAGGTTGTTGTAGGCAGCGCCCAAGCGGGGTGCCAGCTTTAGTATTTCTTGATACTTGGCAATGGCACCTCTAACATCGCCAGCGTCCTCGGCGGATTTGGCTTCGGCGTGCAGTTTTTGCACACGGGCGTCGGGAGTCTGGCAAAACAGGAAACTACAGAGCCCAACGGCCATTGCCAGCCGGCAAATGATGCGGGATAGAAGTCCATGCGAAATGCCCACATCATCCTTGCGCAACACCCGATACCGCATGGTGAGCGATTTTATACGC
>QIAL01000176.1:0-496 GCA_003225535.1 Acidobacteriota bacterium
TTGGCATAGTGCCCGAGTTGCTCATCAGAAACTGCAAGACCGAGCGTTTCCTGATAAAACTTCTTTGCCCTCTCCAGATCGTCAAAGTACAGTTCAACACCGACGAATCGAGCGTGGATGGATTGCATTGAGTTTCCTCCGTGTTCAGGATATTGCGCGACACTGCTGTATTGTGCAAACGTTCTAGTGCTCTCGGTATGACATTCGCCAACTCTCGGTGCCTATGCTCGGGCTTGCTGTTCAACAAGCGATTACACTCAGAATCGCTGGCCCCCCTTGAACTTCCGCCAGCGTTTCAGAAAATTTCAGCCTACAATTGAAACCGCAACTCTGGGGAATGTGCTCCCCCTGCCACTGGGAAACAACACATTGACGATCTCTTCCATCCGACACGGAGTCTTTGTCTGGGTACTCCTCGCTTGCTATGCACTTGCGCAGGCAGTGCAGCCCGAGCGGTTTGAGAGAGACTTCAATGTCCTGTTCCGCGGTGGCGAGT
>QIAL01000176.1:573-5406 GCA_003225535.1 Acidobacteriota bacterium
AAAGAGGCCTACACACGCGCTCTGCGATTTCTGACGAAGGATGACCTGAATAGCGCTGTGGAGAGCCTGCAAAAAGCGATTTCCCTTTATCCAAACTATGTAGCCGCCCACAATGCGCTGGGATACGCCTACTTTCAATTGAACGAATACGAACAGGCGCGGAAGGAATTCGCTCAGTCGATCCAACTTGACGATCATTTGTCCAGTTCCTATTTGAATCTCGGCCGTGTCCAACTCGCCCTGGGACAGAACTCGGCGGCGCAAGCGTCCATGGAAAAGGCTTCCTCCATCGCGCCTCTTGATCAGCATTTGTTGCTGGCTTTGGCGTACGCGCAATATGTGAATCATGACTACCCTGAGACCATCAAGACCGCGAAACGGGCGCATACCCAAAGCCACCCGGAAACGGCGATTGTTCATTACTATGCAGCGGCGTCGTGGCAAGCGCTGAACGATCTTCACCAGGCGCGCGATGAGTTGCAGACTTTTCTGGCAGAAGATCCACAGTCGTCCTTCGCTGCGGCGGCACAGCGTGCGGTGGCTCAGATCCGGGCTGCAGACGAGCGGCCGGCACCTTCCGTAGCGACAAGCGTTCCGGCACGCGAATCCATAACCGCGGAATCTTCGGCTCAGGGGCAGGAAGCCTTGCAGGATCTCCGGGAGAAGCAGCAAATCGCCGAAGCCGAGGCTGAAGGTTCAAACTGTCCATCGTGCGATGCGTTGAACCAGCCGGGGCCGGACCGATCAGCGACTGCGAACGTCCTAGCCCCGACTTCGGGCATTCGCGAGTCAAAGCCCGGCGCGTGGGCCTTGCGCAGCACCGTGAACGAGGTTGCCGTATTCTTCTCCGCGACCAACAACGGAAGATCGGTGACCAATCTCGCTCAGGAAGATGTGAAGATCCTAGACGATCACAAACCGCCGGCGGCAGTCCTTGGCTTTCACAGCGAGTCGGACCTGCCTTTGCGGCTGGGATTGCTCATCGATACAAGCGCTTCGGTGCAGGAGCGTTTTTCTTTCGAGCAGAACGCTGCGATCAACTTCATCAATCAGGTGGCCAACGGCAAGGATGATCTGGCTTTCGTGGCGGGTTTTTCCAACTCGATCGTGCTGGCCAAGGACTTTACGCCGGATGTGCAAGAACTCGCGCATGGCGTCCACCAACTGGTGCCGGTTGGCGGAACGGCAATCTGGGATGCGATCACCTTCGCTGCCGAAAAACTGGCGGAGAGGCAAGAAGCGCGTCCGGTCGCCCGAATTCTCGTGGTGATCAGCGACGGAGACGACAATACGAGCAGCGGCACGCTCAAGCAAGCCATCGAGCACGGCCGAACGGAACGAAGTCATCGTGTACACGGTCAGTACTCGATACGCCGACGCGCAGTCCACGCGGAGTGATCCGACTGGTAATCGCGCCATGAGGGCGCTGGCCAAGCTAACCGGCGGAGTGGCCTTCTTCCCAGGGTCCGCGGGTCACCTCAACCGAAGTCTCGCGGAGTTGCAACAGGTAATCCGGAGCCGCTACCTGATCTCTTATCGGCCCGCCTCCTTTAATCCTGACGGACATTACCGCCCCATCGCGATCATTGCGGAGAAGTCGGGGCGCAAGCTCAAAGTCAACGCACGGAAAGGCTACTACTCGACCGTCCGATCACGATGAGCGTAACCAGATGTTTCGACAACTACAACTGGACCTGCCTCTCGCCATCCGTTCTTACACCAGGTTCGGGTTGCTAGGAGTCGCTCCCGGGATTGGGCGGTTCCAAGCCGGCTGCCGCCCTGACAGCCCGCCCCAATTCTTCCGCAGAAAATGTTTTTCCCTCTGCGGCTGTCGCCGGGAGCGATTCCCCATGGGACGGACCGACGAAGCGGTATCCCCTGCCGACCACCGTCTGCAAATATTTCGGCTGCGCCGAATCATCTTCCAGGGCCATGCGTATTTTGCGGATCGCGGTATTGATTCCCTGTTCGACATCGACGAAAACATCCTTGCCCCACAAGGAATCGGCGATCTGCTCGCGAGTCACCAGTTGGCCCTGGTGTTCGACCAGGAACATCAACAGTTGCAGCGGAAGACCTTCCAGACGCACGGGCTGTCCGGCGCGGCATAGCTGAAAGCGGCCAAGGTCCAACTCGAAATCGGCGAAGAAGATTTTCGTCTCCGGCATATCCCCAAGCCCTTCCCACAGATTGTTGACAATTCTGGGCTGGCCCTGCTTCCCTGTCAAGGCATCATCGCCATTCTTCAGATAGCTTGATACCGCTTCAGACCGGCTCCATGGACGTTTTTCTCTTTCCGGTTCAAGATCGCTTCACTTTCCCCGATGCAAGCAAATCAAACCTGGAGGCGATTTATGAAATACGCAACGCGGATGTTGGCGATCGTCGTAACGTTGATGCCTCTCCTGGCATCGGCGCAGTTAAGCACCAACGGCATGGTGGCTAAGGTGCCGTTCCAGTTTCGAGCCGGCAACACAGTAATTCCCGCCGGCCAATGTGACGTGCAACGAGCAGGCTTGGATCCGAGAACCCTGCTCATTCGCAATTCGAGTGGCAAGGTAGCACTGTTCACCATGGCCCGGACGGTCAGCGCCACGAAAGGCTCGAGCGGCAATGCGCTGATCTTCCACAAGTATGGAGAGCGGTACTTCTTGTCGACGATCCGGGTCGAAGGCAGCCCGATTGCCTATCAGCTCTCCGAAGGCAAGGCTGAAGCTGAGTTGCGAGCCCAGAATGTAGCCGCTTCACAAGAAGTCGTGCTCGCTCAGTTGCAGTAGCAACTGGTTGCTGATATGAACGGGTACGGAGCTGGGGGAGCTCCGTACCTTTTCATTTTGTCTCAAGCGAAGGATGCAAGATGGAACGCCGTACTCTTTCATCAGGGTTCCGCTTGACACGACGCCGTTTGCTGCGGAGTTTCTCGAAACGTTTCTCCGATTGGTTTCACTATGCCATTGGGGTGCCCGATAACTCTTCTGCGCGAGAATCTTACTTGACGCCCAAGTCGAGTGCGTCTGACTTCGACGAACTATTTTGACTGTGGAACGAGTCGCTTCGGGCCCTTACAGGAGGATGGTATGCAGTTTCGCCAAGCTAGTCAGTTTCCATCCTGCGATCATTACTTGCAGTATTTCCTCGCACCCGACATGTTGAAGCAGCGCGCCCAAGTCTGGGATGCATTTTGTGAAATTTGCGAAAGCAAAGCATTGGCCACAGATGGTGTGACCTATGGAAAGGGGCCTCTTGTTTTCATCGGATGTGTCCCGGCCGGCGGACAGGGTAAATACTGGTCAAAGCAGAAAACCGTTTTCATCCACCCCATGGTCGCACTTCTCTATGAAAAACACACGCATCGGCAACAAAGAATGTGGGAACGTGCCAAGGAAAAGTACCATTGGTTCGACTGGATGCCGTGGGAAGCGACGGTGCTCCACGAGATTGTTCATTGGGCGCGCGATGTCGGAGGTAAACCTGAACTTTACAATAATCAAGAAGCTGGCGAAGTGTTTGAAAAAAAAGCGTTTGATCGAAAGATCAGTGCTGGCGCGACTTTTGGTGAAGAGTCTGAATGTAAGTACGACCCGACTCCGCCCTGGAGGTGAATTTTCATTCAGGAGTTGACTCCTGACCGCTAATCCTTGCCCTCATCGACTTACTCTCTGACACCTCACCCGGGTCTTAGTGAACACTTCTCAACGGTTAACCCCGAGGGCCAGGAGACCGAGAGTTTTCCACAGCCCACCCCACATTTTTTGTGGCATCTAGCCTTTATTGAGAAATCTGCCTCAGGAAATCCGGCACCATGCACGACCAAGGTCCCAGAAAAGACCATCGGGTGCACAATGCCAGACGCCCGCAGCCGAAAACTCAGGAGTCGAGCAGTCCTGTGTGTCCCTCAGTGCCCTCTGTAGTGAGAGTCGCCCGCGTGATATAACGTTCGCGACCTCGGGAGGTCCCTGTGCTCAACCGCCGCCATTTTCTCTCCACCGCCACGACCGGCATCGCCGCATCACTGGCCTTTCGCGAAAGTCTCTTCGCCCAGCTCGAGAAGACACCGCCCCTGCCCGACCATTCCCTGCTCGACAGGAACGACGACGCGTACTGGGCCGAGATGCGAAAGCAGTTCCTCATCCCGGATGACGAGGTTTATCTGAACAACGGCACGGTCGGATCGAGCCCCGCGCCCGTCCTTCGCGCAATTTTTGACGGTTACACCACGACCGAGAAAATGGACCAGCAGGATCCCGAGGATTATCCCATCTGGGGATACGCCGCTTGGAACGAATTCCGTGATCCGCTCGCAGAGTTCGTCGGATGCAAGCGCGACGAGATCGCCCTGTTGCGCAACGCAACCGAGGCGAACAGCTACATCGCCAACGGCGTCGACATGAAGCCCGGCGACGAAGTGCTGATGACCGACCAGGAGCATCCCGGAGGCGAGCATCCGTGGGACTTGAAAGCGAAGCGTTACGGCATTGTCATCAAAAAGGTTACGCTTCCTCGCCCGGTGAAAGATGCCGCTCAGGTGCTCAACCTATTCAACGACGCGATCACTCCGCGCACCCGCGTGATGTTCTTCAGCCACATCACGACGTTCTCGGGAGTGGTGCTGCCGGCGAAGGAACTCGCCGCCCTGGCGCGGAGCAAGGGAATTCTGTCCGCCGTCGATGGCGCGCACGTACCCGGCATGATGCGGCTGAACGTTCAGGATCTCGGCTGCGACATGTATTCCGCGAGCCCGCACAAGTGGCTGCAGTCGACCAAAGGCTCGGGCTTCCTCTACGTGCGCGACGAAGTCATTGACCGGCTGTGGAACACGATCGCCACGGAAGG
>QIAL01000177.1 GCA_003225535.1 Acidobacteriota bacterium
AGAGCGAATCGGCGATGCGTTGCCGGTATTCGCTGGTTTCGAGACGATGCTCGTCGCCGGGGTTGGAGACGAAGGAAATTTCCGCCAGGATGGAAGGCATGTTCGCGCCGATCAGAACGATGAAGGGAGCCTTCTTCACACCGCGGTTCCGAATCCCGGGATTCTTGGCAGACAAGCCGCTGTGCAGTGACTGCTGCACATCGGCGGCAAATTCGCGGGACTCTTCGATCTTTTCCTTCAAAGCGATCTTCTTCACCAGATCCTGAAGTTCGTAGATGGATTTCTCGGAGACGGCATTCTCGCGCGCCGCGACCTCGAGCGCATCCGGCGAGGAAGTGAAGTTCAGGTAGTAAGTCTCAACTCCGCGCGCCGCCGAGTCGTTGCTGGAATTGGCATGGATCGAGATGAACAAGTCGGCCCGCTGTTGGTTGGCGATCGCAGTGCGTGTCTCGAGCGGGATAAACGTGTCGTTCTTGCGCGTGTAGACGACTTCCGCGCCCAGGCGAGTCTCGAGCATCTTGCCCAGGCGGCGTCCTACCTCGAGCACCAGGTCTTTCTCCTGCAAGCCGTTGGGCCCGATGGTGCCGGTATCGTGCCCGCCGTGACCGGGATCAATGACGATTTTGCCGATCTTCAGGCCCAGCGTGCGAATCAGGGAACGGTCACCGCGGGCCGTTGGCTTGGCAACGCGGATATCCTGGTCTGAGTCTTTCTTGCTGGCATTCAGCCGTGAGGACGATTTCCCCTTCGACTGGGCCGCCGACGGGACATCATTCATTGCCCTTTCGGCCGGGGATTCATCGTCGTCTGCCGCACTGGCCTTCGCGGCCTTGTCTTTCGTCCGCGAAGAGAAATGGGGTTTGCGAATTTGACTCTTAGCAGTGGTCGACGGAGTGCTCTCCTCATCATCGTCGTCAGCTTCCACGATGACCTTTTTAACGGGCGGCGGCGTTGCCTTGGCAGTCTCTCCGGCGCTGGCGCCCTCTTTAGTTACTACGGCATCCGCAGGTTCATTCTTGGCCGCTACCTTCTGATCGTGAATCTCTTCCTTCTTGGTGACCGGCTTCCCGGCCAGCGCCTTCATGTCCGCCTTCACGACGGGCTGAGGGACATGCGTCTTCGTCTCGGCCTGCGGAGGCGCTTCCACGTCAGCAAGCGTGGCGGCTTCTTCTTTGGTCAGCTTCGCATGCGCGATCTTGTCGTTCTTCCCGTGAATATCGATGATGAGGCGATAGGGGTTCGGCAGCAGAAACGCCTCGTAGGTGGAGAGATCATCGACTTCCAGAACCACTCGCGTGCGTCCAGGTTGAAACTGGGCGACGCGGATCTTCTTCAGAAAACCGTCGTCCACTTCGAACGTCTTGCCCACCAGTGTCGAGGCGAGCTTGGTGTCACGTAGGTCAAAGAAAATTCGGTCGGGGTGAGAAATACGCTGCGACCCGAATTTCACTTCGCTTTCGAGGTCGATCGCAACCCGAGTGTAGTCTGGCGTGGACCAATGGCGGATCGCGGTCACCCGCGGCAGACGATGCGGATCGGACTCGGAACTTTCCGTGCTGACAGTCTCATTCCGGCTCTCAGTTTCCTTGGTTTCCGGCTGCGGATCGCTGGCAGTTTGCGCCGTCGTCTTTTGCTTGCCCCCAGGCTTGTCCCCAATGCCGCCACCGGGTCGTGCTTCCGCCCTCTTCTCAGACTGCGCGTCTGTCTCCGCTTGCGCCTTCTTCTCGATTGACTCTTTCCTGAGTTCGGCAATGGCCTGCTGCGCATCCTCCACCAGGCGGTTGCGTGGATAGCGCTTTAGAAACTCTTCAAATGTGGCGCGCGCCTGGTCGGGATCATCCAGATCGTCTTTGTAGATTTCACCGATGGTAAACAGCGCGTCGCCGCGATATTTGGTGCCCGGATATTCCTTGCGCAGAAACTTGTACTGGGCGATCGCGGAATTCAGGATCTTGTCGTCTTCGAAACGACGGCCCATCTCGACCAGCGTTTCGGCCACTGCAACTGCGCTGGGATCGGCCTTGCTGGAAGTCGGTGCGCCGTAGTAGACGCTGCGATAGGCGTTGAGAACGCGCTGGTAGTCGCGCCGGGTGCGCTCGGTCGGGGGACGGCCGTTCAGGGCTTCCCGCATCCGCTCGGCGGCAACAAAGTGATCCCGCGCCCAGGCTTCGCCGTGGCGTGGTCGCGCGTGCGCCGGCATCGCGGACAAGGCCGCCATGAACAGCAGCACTCCCCAGCTGAAGCCTCGTAGGGTCAGGGTCACTTTCAAGCTCAATCCGTTGTCATCCTGAGGCAGGCGCTTATTGCCTGCCGAAGGACCTTGGGCGAGACTGCGCGAATCGTCCACGTTCTTGCGGACGAACGAACCGCGCGTTTGGCTCGCTTCCTTATTACATCATCACATCGTTGCAGTTGAACTGCCTGGGTGCCTGAGAGAATTCTAATGCTTAGTAAACAGATGCTGCCAACTCAGTCGGTGTTGCTGATGTAAAGCACGCCCCGCTCATCCCGTTGAACCTTCACGGGATCGCGGCTGGCTCCGGTTTGCGTAAGATCGAAGCCCCCATAGTAAAGGTGTGTAATCTTCCGCACGTAGTCCTGGGTCTCGGCAAAATGAGGAACGCCTGCGCTACGCCGCACCGCTCCTTCGCCCGCGTTGTACGCGGCCAATGTCAAATTCACGTCGCCGTTGTAGTTTTCCAGCAGGTATTTGAGATGCCGGACTCCGGCATCCACATTCTGCTGTGGGTCGAACGGGT
>QIAL01000178.1:0-4390 GCA_003225535.1 Acidobacteriota bacterium
CACCAGTAATTCGGTAGACATGATGGTGATTCATCGGTTATAGTTCAACCCAATTCATTGACCATGTACCTCCCGCCTTTCAATCCGGACAGATGTCTCAAGGCATGTCCACCCTGTAGAGGGACGGGCAACCCTTTGCGCTTGTCCGTCTGAACCGCAATCACGCTCAGTAAAACTAGAGGCCGGAAAACCCGAATTGCAGTCCTAATCATGCAAAAGATGTCCTCTAATGACGATTATATCTATCGACATAGTTTTATTATTCAAAAGCACACAGATGGAGAAGCTATGACAGATTTGGGGCGGTCGCTTTCTTTGATTTTGGTCACTGGCGGATACGCGCGTCAGCGATTTTCTTCCGGCCTGGTCCGGAAATATTCCTTGCTCATCGCGGTCCTGATTGCCGCGGTCGCGATTCCAGCCCTTCGAGCACAGATCGTGGAAACCGGGACCATTACCGGCGTGGTCCACGACAACTCAGGCGCGGTCATCGCACAAGCCAAGATAACGATACAAAATATCGCGACCAGTCTAACCAGCACCGGGGTTACGGACTCGCAAGGACTTTACGTCTCGCCGCCCTTGCCCCCGGGAGATTACAACCTGGTGTTTGAAGCCTCAGGTTTCGGTACAGTTCACGAACATGTGCGATTGGAAGTCGGCCAGCGCGTCTCCGCCGACGCGACTCTGGTGGTGGGCGGAACTTCCCAGACCGTTACCGTGGAGGCCACGGCGCAGCTTTTGGAGAGCGAAACTTCCACCGTTTCCAATCTTCGCACCGAAGAAGAGGTCAAGGACCTTCCCTTGAACGGCCGCAACTTTGCCGAGTTGCTGGGGCTGGGCGCAGGTGTCATTCCGGCGCAGACACAAATCGTCAGTATTCCTTATGCGCAGCAACGTGGCCCCTCTTCTTACGCTTTCAATGGCCTGCGCTTTCAGGAGAACCGGCTGCTGCTCGACGGCATAGGCGACAACGAAAATCACAACGGACTGGGCGTCGTCATCTTTCCTCCAATTGACGCGGTGCAGGAGTTCTCCGAGGAAACGTCGGACGCCGACGCGCGCTACGGACGTGGAAATGCGGGCACGATCAATCTCGTTTACAAGTCCGGCAGCGCTCAATATCACGGAGAAGTTTTTGAATTTCTGCGAAACTCGGCGCTCGACGCCAAGAACTATTTTGACAAGGCTGCCAAGCCCGGCTTCAAGATGAACGAGTTCGGCGGCACGTTCGGCGGTCCCCTATTTTCGCGGCATGATCCCAAAACATTCGTCTTCGCGGACTATTCCGGGCAGCGCACGCGGCAGGGATTGACCTACCTTGACACCGTTCCAGATTTCACGCTGACGCCAACCGGGTACGACTTCTCGGCTTATTCGGTACCGATAAAAAATCCCGCGACCAATCTCGTTTATGCCAACAACTTCGTCCCGCTGAGCGATGTCAATACGACCGGTGCGAACATTCTCAACTTTTATCATCAGTACGCCGCGCCGAACGTCGCGGGGGCAACGACGGCGAACAATTTCCTTTTCAACCCCACCAGATCAGTCACGGAAGATGCCTTCGATGTGAAGGTGGACCACCGCTTCTCAGAGAGGGACAACGCGTTTGCACGCTACAGCCAGGCGCGCGACAGTATTTTGCAACCTGGGATTCTGCCCGTTCCTTTAGTCGGGAGTGTAATCAGCGGACCGGCACAAGATCCCGCACATCAGGCCATGATCAGCGAGACGCACACCTTTTCGCCGACAACAATCAATTCTATTCGCTTTGGCTGGTCGCGCTTCTTTGTCTACGCCCAGAACTTTGACGCCGGGCTGAATCTGCCCACGCAACTGGGCATTCCGGGTGTGGAAGTTGCCGGAGATCCGAGGTCTGATGGGCTGCCGGTGATGAGCTTCGCCGGCAGCACGTCGATCGGCGATGCCGGCAATAGTCCAACGCAGATTGGAACGAACAATTATCAGTTGGACGACAACGTTAATCTCGTGCGGGGCAAGCACTCGCTCGACATCGGTTTTGAAGTCGTGCGTCTTCAGTACAACATGTTCCAGACTGCAAACGAGCATGGCGCATTTTCATTTGGCCCGGCCTACACCGGGCTGGCCTGGACCGACCTGCTTTTTGGAACGCCGAAGACTGGGGTATACGCATACCTGAACGGCGCTCACGGATTTGGCTTCCGGCAGACGGACCTGTCGTTTTATGGACAGGACAATTACAAGGTCAACAACCGGCTTACGTTGAATCTGGGCGTCCGCTACGAGAACTTCCTAGGATGGCCGTGGACCGAAGTCGAAAACCGCATGTATAACTTCGTGCCGAGCCTGTCGACGACTCAACTCTTTAAAGTTGGGACTAACGGCGTTCCGCGCAGTGGCTTGAGCGGAAACAATCTGAACTTCATGCCGCGCGTGGGATTTGCGTACAAGGTTACAGCTAAGACCGTCTTCCATGCGGGGTACGGAATATACTATTCGGCGCCGAACGTTACGAATTCGAGTGGCCTTTCAAACAACGCACCGGCCATCGATTACTGGACATTTAACAATTCGGCAGTTTATGGCTGCCGGTCTTGGCCCAGGACCCTCGTGCCAAGACGCCGTACAGTGAACAGTGGCATGCAAGCATCCAGCATGAGATCACCCCCGTGACCACCGTCAGTGTGGCCTACGTCGGCACGCATGGAGTTCACCTCGATCATCTGACCGACATCAACGCAGGGTCGCCGGGCACAACGAACGTCACCGTTAACCGCCCCTATCCATTCTTTGCACAGATATTCCAGCTTCAGACGAACCAGATTTCCAACTACAACGCGGTGCAGGTTACCGCTGAGCGGCGCGCCCGCGGATTGAGCTTCCTTGCTTCTTACACTTACAGCCACGCGCTCGACGACAACACAAACAGCCCCGGCGCCGTCGTGAACCCCTATAACATCCAGGGCGACTACGGAAACTCAGACCTCAACGTTCCTAATCGCTTCGTCGCGAGCGCGACTTACTCTCTACCCTTTCAAACTGGGGGAAAGCTCAAGCCGGTGCTACAGGGATGGCAGCTCAACGCGATTCTGCAATACTTCGATGGCATTCCGTTCTCGGTAACGGCGGCGAACGGTGTCGGCGACGGCCTTACGCCGCGCGCGCAACTCGTCCCCGGACAGGGCAACGGAACACTGCCCTCCGACAAACGCTCGATAACCCAATGGTTCAATACTTCGGCCTTCGTGAGCATCCCGCTGACGGGCACGCTTGCCAACGGGCAGTGGGGGAATTCCGGGCGCAACATTCTTCAAGGGCCGGGAACCAAGAACGTAGACTTTTCGGTCTTCAAGAACTTCCAGTTGGCCGAATCCAAAGTGCTGCAATTCAGAGCGGAGTTCTTCAACTTGTTTAATACTCCGCAATTCAACAATCCATCCGCGACTGCGCCACCGCCAGCTGCGACCAGCACGACTTTGGTTCCGAATATCACTCCGGGTGCGGCTTACGGAACCATCTCTTCGGCTGGGTCTCCAACAACATTTCAACGCATCTCGCGAGAGATCCAGTTAGCGGCAAAGTTCACCTTTTAGCACATCGAACGCGGAGGCCTAGTGTCTGCCCGCGCGCGCCTGTCTGAACAGCTGTGTGAATGACTAAGACCAATAGGAGCTGCATGAAGAAGAACAGCGTATTGAAGGTGCTGACATTGGCATTAATACTTGCATCGTGTGCGCAATTCGCTCTGCGTGCGCAAACGACGCAGCAACCATACCAAGGAGTCGTTGGGAGAACCCTCGGCGAGTCCAAAGAATGGTGGCCGGAGCCGGTGAAAGCGCCGAGTGGCGCTCCAAACGTCGTGTGGATTCTCTTGGATGATGTGGGGTATGGGGCTGCCGGCACATTCGGTGGGCTCATCCAGACTCCCACGTTCGACGCTTTAGCCGCCAATGGTTTGCGCTATACGAACTTTCATACAACCGCAATCTGCGCCCCCACGCGCTCTGCCCTTCTAACAGGCCGCAACAGCGCATCCGTGCACGTTTCCGGATTCTCACATAAGGTTCTGTCCGCCGGATTTCCTGGCTGGGACGGCAGAGTTCCTTCCACGGCCGGGACTATCGCAGAAATTCTTCGTGACAATGGCTACAACGCGTTTGCTGTCGGCAAATATGGCGTGACCCCTGACGAAGAGGCTACCGATGCCGGCCCATTCGATCATTGGCCAACGGGAAAAGGCTTTGATCATTTCTTCGGATTCCTTGGTTCACAAACCGACCAATACAAACCGGACCTGGTGGAAGATCAGGCTCATGCGCATCCCGATGGCCGCCACCTGAGCGACCAGATCACCGATAATGCCATCACTTATATCGATCGTCTGAAGAAGGCAGCTCCGGATAAA
>QIAL01000178.1:4557-7847 GCA_003225535.1 Acidobacteriota bacterium
GCGCGCTTCATGGAAGTATATGCGGGCTATCTGACATACACGGATTATGAAGTTGGCCGTTTGATCAATCACTTAAAAGAACTCAACCAGTTGGATAACACCCTCGTGTTCGTCATGATCGGCGACAACGGCGCCAGCAAAGAAGGCACTTTGAGTGGAGATGTTGACCGCTCTTTTTGTGCCAAAAAGTTAACGGACGAAGAACTTATTTCTTATAACTTGGGCAAGATTGGTGAGATCGGTACATCCACCGCCAAAGAGGGGAATTATCCACTCGGCTGGGCACAGGCTGCCAACACTCCTTTCAAATACTGGAAGGAAGATGCGAATAGTGAAGGTGGCACTCGCAATCCGCTCATCGTCTTTTGGCCAAAAGGCATTAAGGACAAAGGAGGAATTCGCACCCAGTACAGCCACGTAATCGACATTCTTCCGACCACCCTTGATCTCGTGGGCATCAAGGCTCCCGAGCAGATCAGGGGAATCCAGCAGCAGACCATCGAAGGAACTTCATTGGCTTATTCGATTAACGATGCCCAGGCCCCTTCGCGTCACACGCTGCAGTATTACTACATCTATGGCTCGAGATCGATTTATCAAGACGGGTGGAAAGCTGAATTGGCATATCCAAACAGCTTTGTCACTGGAAACGCCCAAAGCAAAAAGGCTTTTGATGAGAATACATGGGAACTCTACAACCTGAATGAGGACTATACAGAGCGAATTGATTTAGCCAAAAAGTACCCGGAGAAGCTGGCGGAACTTAAAACTCTGTTCGAAGATCAGGCCAAAGCTCACCATCTCTATCCATACATCACATGGGACGATGTAATCAATCGACGAATTCACCGCACCAAGGACTCAAAGCCATTTTGTGAGGAAGTGAAAGATATAACCAAGAGCACTGAGGGCCAGTAGCTAGCAAGGAAAAACATCGTGGAGATCCGACTGGTGAAGTGACATGAAGTCATCACAAACGAATCGTCAGTGGTTTCTTGCAGGACGCATTCTATTCATTGCGCTCGGCATCTGTGGGATTGCGCAAAATCATGCCCGAGGGGGTCAAAGCGCCGCCCCGCAGAGCGGCGCTCATTGTGACACTGGCGTTTCCCGCCATTCGTTGCATGCGGCTTCATTGGTTGAAACATCAGCATCTTTAGCTTCGGCGAAGGCGGACTCACAGAGCTCTCCCGACGGCATGGTCTGGATTCCGAGCGGCCGATTCTGGATGGGAACCAATCGCATGGAAGATGCCCAGCCGGTCCATGAGGTGAAAGTCAAAGGCTTCTGGATGGACCGCACTGACGTGACTAATGAAGACTTCGCGCAATTCGTTAAAGTGACGGGGTATGTGACGATCGCCGAACGGCCGCTTGATCCAAAGGAATTTCCCAACCTAGAGCCGGACGAGTTAGCTGCCGGTTCAGTTGTATTCACACCCCCTGCGAATCCGATTTCGCTGAACGATCCCCTCGCGTGGTGGCGATTTGTACGCGGTGCGAACTGGCGGCATCCGGATGGCCCGAATAGCGATCTTCGAGGGAAAGAACATTATCCCGTGGTCCACATCGCGTGGCCGGACGCAACGGCTTATGCAAAATGGGCGGGCAAACGACTGCCGACCGAAGCCGAGTGGGAGTTCGCCGCTCGCGGCGGACTGGATCGCCAGAATTATGTTTGGGGAAACGAACTCCATCCCAATGGCAAATGGAAGGCTAACACCTTCCAGGGACACTTTCCCGATCACAACACCGCCGAAGACGGCTATGCCGGCATCGCTTCGGTCGCGTCATTTGAGCCGAACGGTTACGGCCTTTATGACATGTCCGGCAATGTCTGGCAGTGGGTGTCGGATTGGTATCGTCCGGATTATTACGCGCAAATAAGTCGTGATGGATCTCCCGCGGTGGATCCGGAAGGGCCGCGAGACAGTTTTGATCCGCAAGAGCTTGGAGTACGGAAACGCGTGCAGAAGGGCGGATCATATCTCTGCACCGATCAGTATTGCGAACGCTACATGCCAGGCGCCAGGGGCAAAGGAGATCCCGAGACCGCCACGAACCATCTCGGATTTCGCTGCGTGCGCGCGCAGTGAGGGATGAGAGCAATGTGTCTACAGTGAGCGGTTGAGTGTATTCGGGTCGAATCGAAACTCGCGAGGGCCATAGTGAAATGAAAATCGCAGATGGATGGCTGCTTCTAAAAAAGATCCTGGTTGGCATCATGATTACGGTCGTGCCTCTAGTGATCATTGCCTCAGGTTTGTGGAGCATTCAACATGCGCGGATGAACCGCCCGCAAGCAAAACCAACTTCTTCCGACAAGGTGGCTTATGCAAATTGATCCCGCCGTTCGCAAAAGTATCTTTCGTGATGTTTCATTGAGTCTTCTCATCTATGCGCTCCCCGTGTTGTTGATGTATCTCTCCTTGTCGATCAGAGGCTACAAACCGTGGCAGAACCCGCTCTCGGTGGGCCAAACCTGGTTCCTTCACAATTGGAGCAACTACGGAATTTCCTGCTTCGTCCTGCTTCTGGGAGTGATCGAGTTCTTGTCCGGGCTTTACGACCGCGACCGTTGGGACGGCAATGAGAAACTCACCGACCTGGTCTGCTTTGCCTTCCCTTTACTCGTGCTCAGGCCGTTCGTGACGTATTTCGGGTTGAAACTGCTTCCACTCGTTCTGCCTGGACTCAAGAATGTGTTCAGTTGGGTGCCGTTCTGGTGGGGATTCTTCATCATCTGCGTGGCCGATGACCTGACGCAGTATTGGTATCATCGCCTGCATCACCAGGTTCCATGGCTCTGGCGATTCCATCGCACGCACCACTCTGCGGCGTACATGGGCATGTCGATGGCAAGCCGCCAGAATGCCTTCTATACCATCTTCTTCTCGCAGATTTATCTGACCTCAGCTCTTGTCTATCTGGGACTGGGTCCATCCGCGCTGCTCGTTCAGACCATCAAGAGCATGATCACAACGCTGGCCCACTCCAGTATTACGTGGGACAAGCCTTTCTACCGATATCGCGTCCTTCATCCGGTCGCATGGGTGCTTGAGCGTGTGATCTCGACTCCTGCAACCCACCACGCCCATCACGCGGCTACAACGGAAGACGGAGTTGGCTACTACAAGGGCAACTTCGGAAACATGTTCTTTCTTTGGGATGTGATCTTTGGCACAGCGCACATCTCGCGGCAGTATCCCAACGCCTACGGAATTTCGCACTATGAGAAGGATCAATGGTACGCGCAATTTCTCTGGCCGGTCTTTAAGTCCAAGGTCGAAG
>QIAL01000179.1 GCA_003225535.1 Acidobacteriota bacterium
TGAATCTTGAATTCCTGTATGGCGTCCTGCGACAAAATAACGGCCGGTGTGTTGAGCGCGGTGTCGGTGTTAATCAAGCCGTCTAGGGTGTAGTTGTTAGACGTAGGACGCCCGCCGTTGATGCTGATCGCATTGCCTTCGCCTTGCCGCATCTGACCTTGTTCGCCGTTGGTTTGCACAGCCCCGGCGCCGATAAACAGGAGGCTCACGAAATTACGGCCATTGAGCGGCAGTTGATCCACCTGCTTTTGTGTCACGATCTGGCTCACTGCCGAGGTGTCGGTGTCCAGACTAACGGCACTGGCCTCGACTTGAATGGTTTCCGAAACGGCCCCAGGCTTCATGGCGACGTTGACGCGCGCCTGCTGTGCGACCACGAGGGTCACACCGTCGGTGATTGATTTCTGAAACCCCGCAGCCTGTACGGTCACGCGGTAAGTTCCAGGCTGGAGGTAAGGGACTGTGTAGTCGCCAGAAGACGTTGTCTGCACGTGATTGGTGACATTGGTCGCAGTATTGGTGACTTCAACGCCGGCGTTCGCCACGACTGCACCCGAGTTGTCAGTGACTGTTCCGAGGATGGTTCCGTAGGCGCCACCCTGGCCGTAAAGAAGACCTGCCGCCGAAATCACAATCAGGCAAACCGAGAGAATGCGTGTCGTCGCGGACATGATGTTTTCTCCTCGCGACGTTTGCAAACACGTGGAATGGGGATCAATTCCGCACCTCAAGAAGCCTGATGATGGAACTTTCCCCAGCCCCAAAACCCACGTCGCCGTCTACTGGGGGCGGATGCTCCCATTGACCGGCGAGCATCGTCAACTCGCAACCGGGAAACTTTCCGCATTTCGCGGTGAAAAACCGAATGGGTGGCCGACACCGCGAGCGCCAAATCGTTATTTGGCAATCGATTCACGCTTAAGTTCCATGGCACTTTCTGGGCGGCAAGGGCAACCTTGCGGACTATTTCGTTTTGCATTGCAGAAGGTCTCTGTAAGGGGGCGCCAAGGCGTGCGCATTCGTACGCGCGAGAAGGGTGCGGGAAACGGACTTTACAAAACGCGGACAGGCTTTATTTGGCCAGCTCGACTTAGTGGGCCAGAGGTTGCCGGGCTGAGTCGAAAGGATCGGTGCGGACAAGGTTCGCCAGAGCGTCGTTCGGATAGTAATGATCCACCGTTCCAGGGGTCACCAATTTGTGCTCAACAAATACTGCCGGCGGCACTGGACGTTGGTTCAGAATGTCGAGACTGACTCGGATCAGGTTTTCGCCGTATCGTTCGGGGAAGTAAGCCACCGAGCCGACGAAACGAGTTTTCGGCTGGCGCAATTCTGCTCTTCCTTCGGGGGACGCGTTTTGACCAATGACGGCGCAGTTCTCGGAACGGCCTGCCTCCTGAAAGGCGCGTAACGCACCCAGTGCGCTCGGATCATTGATCGCTCCCACGAGCACATGCCGCGCGTGCGAGGAACGGAGATGCCTACGTACGGCTTCAAAGCTGGGCCCAAGTTCTCCGTCGCCATCCAGGTAAGTCACGCGACAGTTCGCGGCGCTCGGCAAGACCAGGTTGATTCCCACCAGCAATCCTGACAAACGCATGCGAGGAAGGTTCCCTGCCCGCTTCAACTCGAGCAGCAGAATTTCGTCCACTTCGGAGTGCCAGTGCTCTTTGACCCAGCGGCCTAGATAACGGCCGCCGATCAATCCGGCTTCGTAGTTATTCGCGCCGTAATAGGTCGCTCCAGGATGAGGAATATCGATCGCGATCATCGGGATGCCGGCCTCGCGATACTTCGCCGCGACGATCGGCGCAACTTCCTCGTCGGTTTGAAACTCAATCGCCAAGTCAACCTTCTCGCGCACCAGCAGGTCCGCGTTTCGCTGGGCGGTCTTGGCGCTGTAACGATTGTCGAGAGAGATGAGTTCGATGCCTTCGGCGGCTGCCGCTCGCTGCAAGCCTTCGGACACTTCTCGCGAGAACTGATAATCGGTGCCCTGCGCCGCATACCCCAAACGGTAGAGTCGCTGCTTCCAAGGGCGGACTCGGGACTGATAAAGGTTCTGACCAACTTTATCGACCATCCCGCATTTTTCGAGAGTGTAGAGAAGCCGGAAGACCATTGTTTTCGGCAGACCGCACCGCGAACAAATCTCCTTCAGCGGCAAGGCTTCCCCGGGCGAGTGAAATGCGCTTAACAGCTGAGACGAATGGATGATGGATTTAACGAGGTATCGGTCACGAGTCTGAGCGGCGGGGCTCATATGTGCGGACATAATGATCCATTTCGTTGATTTTGCAAAGCGAAATTTGCGATGACGACACGGACAGAGCCCCACCAAAACGAAGGAAGAAACCCGGCGTAGTTCCGGTGCAAGATATTTGTTATTGCGCAGGAATGCTTGGCGGAAAGATTGATCGTCCCTCGGTGTCGCTTAACAAAATCGTTTATGCTGTAAATGCCGCGGAATTTGTGGGGCAACTCTCTTCCGTGTCAAAACGGTAATTGACAGTTGGATTCTACAACGCGAAATCAGCACGGCTGCCTGCACCCACAGGTTGGGCATCCAAGTGACCGGGGTCAGAATCGATATCTTGCCTTCTCCGCTCTTTGCCTCGCGTGATGTGTTATTAAGGTATTTCGCTCTGCGAAACACTAGGATTTGCCAAAGAAAACCGTGACGGCGTGAGAGATCAAGTTGTAATCTTCCGTCGCTAAGAGAGGTTTGCATGGGTTCGTCCACGAGTGACAAGGTTTTTGCCGCCCTTGAGACATTCCGCATTGAGCTGCCTTCGTGGGGATTCGCCAATACCGGCACCCGTTTCGGAAAATTCATTCAACCTGCAGCGGCCACCACCACCGAGGAAAAGTTCAGCGACGCGGGCCAGGTGCACCTCCTGACCGGTGTCTGCCCGACAGTGGCGTTGCATGTGTTGTGGGATTGTCCTGCCGGTGTGCAAAGCACAGACGAGATCAAGCGTTTCGCCAGCCGTTATGCCGTTGCTCCCGGATCCATCAATCCGAATCTTTTTCAGGATCAGGAATACAAGTATGGTTCGTTCGGAAATCCGGATGAAGCCGTCCGCCAGCGGGCCATGCATCACACCAAAGACAGCATTGAAATCGCACGACGGCTAAACAGCCGAGACATCTCATTTTGGTTTGCCGACGGATCGAATTATCCAGGCACCGCCAACATCCGGCAACGCAAAGAATGGTTCACCGACGGTTTGAAAAT
>QIAL01000334.1 GCA_003225535.1 Acidobacteriota bacterium
AGCAGAAGATGGCGTCAGGGCGCTTGGCGATGGCGACAGCCTTGTCGATCAACTCGATTGGGGTGACACACACCGGGCAGCCCGGACCGTGCACCAGCGTGATCTCTTTCGGCAGCAGGTCTTCCAGCCCGCTTTTGACGATCGTGTGGGTCTGGCCGCCGCAAATTTCCATGATCGTCCATGGACGGGTGACCTTCTTGCGAATCGCGACGGCTAGCTGTTCGGCGGCCTTCTGGTCGCGGTATTCACTGAGGAATTTCACCGAGTTCCTCCTTCACCGCGCCCATTTCTTCCAGCACCTTGAATACACGCTGGGCTTCTTCCTCATCGATGACGCTGATGGAAAATCCCACGTGGACGAGAACATACTTGCCGACTTCGGCCTCGGGAGTGTATGCGAGGTTGATCTCTTTGCGGATGCCGCCGAAATCGACTTTGCCGACGCGAAATGCGATGTCGCCAGTGTCAGTGATTTCGACGATGCGGCCTGGAACAGCAAGGCACATAAGTGAACCTCAGGGGCTAAAAGCCCCCATCGATCCTCGTCCCAACGCGGCCCTGACGGGCCGCTCTTCCACGGCGCTCACCGTTGAAGTCCTGCCATTCGCAGGTTTCGTAGCGCCGGCGTCCCGCCGGCTGTGGCGGGGGCATCTTGCCCCCGCATTCGCAACGCTTGCGGCAGTGGAGGCGAGACGCCTCCACCACAGCCGCCGGGACGGCGGCGCTACGCCATTACTACCTGACCTAGCGCAATCCCGCCATCATTCGGAGGGACCTGACGGTGAGTGTGCACGACGAAACCCAGTGATTCGAGCATTGCCGCGGTGCGTTCCGTCAGATACCGATTCTGAAACACTCCGCCGCTCAGCACGATCTGTTTCAACGCAGACTTCGCGGCCACTTCGAGGATCCAATTCACCAGCGCATTGTGAAAGCGCGCTGCGATTCTGGGAACGGGCAATCCTTCCCGCTTATCTCGCAAAATCTCCGCAATCAAGGGGGCCCAGTCACCAGCAGCTAAAGGATACGCCTCTTCGGTACGCAGGGAACCGATTTCATTTTCGAGCAGCATCGCTGCCTGGCCCTCGAAACGGTTCTGCTGGGCAAGGTCGAGGATGGAGGCAACCGCGTCAAATAGGCGTCCAACGCTGGTCGTGGGAACAACATTGATCTTGCGTTCGAGCATGTTGCGCACCTTGCTCACGCTCAGTTGCAGAGGCCCGGCAGGCGAGCTTCGCTCGCCGGACAGCCGGGGGCGGCTGTCCCCACAGTCTGTTTCACCGGAAACCTCGAACAGAAGGCTTGCCGCAGAGCGCCAGGCTTCGCGCACAGCCGCGTCTCCGCCAGGCAGGCCGAAGGGGCGCAACTGAGCGACCCGCTCATAATGATTGTTTTCTACATGGAAGAATTCACCGCCCCAGATCGTGCCGTCGAGGCCGTATCCGGTGCCATCCCAGGCAATGCCGAGATAAGGACCTTCCACATTGTTCTCCGCAGCGCACGCAGCTACGTGCGCCTGATGATGCTGCACCCGAATGATCGGCAATCCCGACTGCTCTGCCCAGTTTGTCGAGGCGTAGTCCGGATGCAGATCGCAGACGACCGCCTCGGGCTTGAAACTGTAGAGGCGGCAAAGGTCGTCGATGGCGCGTTCGAAGGCGTGACGCGCTTCGAGCGTTTCCAGGTCGCCGATGTGCTGGCTGACGAAAACGTCCTGCCCGACTCCGATGGCAACCGTGTTCTTCAGATGGCCGCCCACTGCGAGCACCGGCTGCACATTTCGCGACACGCGAATTCCCAACGGCGCGTAGCCGCGAGCGCGGCGCAGGATTCCACCACGGCCGCGCGTGAGCCGTACGACCGAATCGTCGCAGGCGCGCACGATCGGACGGTTATGCATCAGAAAATGATCGGCGATGTCCTTCAGGCGAGTGATGGCCTCGTCGTTGGCGATTGCGATCGGCTCGTCGCTGCGGTTACCGCTGGTCGCAACCAGAGGGAAAGGACACTCCCGCATCAGCAGATGATGCAGTGGAGAGTACGGCAGCATGATGCCGAGATAGGGAGAGCAGTGGGCGACATTCCACGCGATGTCACTGCCGGACTTAGGCCGCAGGAGCACAATCGGGGCCGCCAGCCATTCGAGCAGTTCCTGTTCGGCGGGCGTGATCTCGCAGTACTCGCGCGCCGTCTCGAGCGACGGCATCATCAGTGCGAATGGCTTCTCCTCGCGATGCTTGCGCTGGCGCAGGCGGGCAACCGCAGCGGCCTGGCGCGCATCAACCAGAAGCTGGAATCCTCCGATACCTTTCAGCGCTACGATCTCTCCTCTTCGAAGAGCAGCCGCAGAGTCCGCGATCGCGCCATCAAGTTTGGGACCGCACACCGGGCATGCGTTCGGCTGCGCATGAAAGCGGCGGTTGGATGGATTCTCGTACTCCTCGTGGCACGCTGGGCAGAGGACGAACTCGCGCATCGTCGTGTTTGGACGGTCATACGGGATATCGACAACGATGGTGTAGCGCGGACCGCAGTTGGTGCAGTTGGTGAAGGGATATTGAAAGCGGCGGTTGGCGGGATCCAAGAGCTCAGAGCGGCAGTCGGCGCAGGTGGCAAGATCAGGGAGCACATTCACCGATTTCGCAGAGTCCGTATCGCTGTGGTGAATCTCGAACTTGGTCGAGCCCTGCGTCGGGATCCATTCCGACTCGCGCACGGTAACCACCGACGCTTTCGGTCGCTCTGCCTCCAGCCGCTGTTCAAACCGTCGCAGTTCGTCGGGAGCACCTTCAACTTCTACGACTAGTCCGGCAGATGAGTTGAGCACCCAGCCGGTGAGGGACATCTCGGCGGCAAGGCGGTAGACAAAGGGGCGGAAACCCACTCCCTGCACAGCTCCGCGCAGGGTGACGCGAAGGCGTTGCGTCGCGAGTTTGGACGCCACTGGCATGCGCAGGCTTGATTCTAACTTCCAGCAAGAGCTTCAACTACAAAGGACACGAAGGTTCACAAAGGAAATCCGACAGCTAGGCCTTCGTGGTACTGCGCGTCCTTCGTGGTTTACGGGTCTGACTGTTTGATCAGATGCTCAATTCTGGCAACCAATTCCGGCAACGCGGACGCAACCGGAGCAGAAAGAGAATCGCCGTGGTCGAACTTTTCTCCCGTCACCGTAATGATGAACGCCCTTGGGCTTGCACGGTAGAGTTGCAAGGCCAGGTCGAGAACCTTCGTCGGGGAAAGAACGTGCGAAAAACGTGCAGGCTCACTCGTGCCGCCGCGAACCTCTTCGAGCCGAATCATGCCCGGCTTGTTTTGGATGCCATCGCACGACGCCGCATCGACGAAGATGACGGTTCCGAAGTTGCGCACAGTGTCGGCCAATTCCGGCGTCAGCTGATGCAGTCGGAAGATCTCAACGTCAGACTCGGAAAATTTCGGTGCGAGGGCATCAGCGGCGCGCCAGGCGAGGCCGTCATCGCTACGAAGAGGGTTGCCGTAGGCGACGATGAGGGCAGCGGGCATAGGATGTGTCCCGGAGGGACATTTGATCGTAGCCCAGCGTTTCAACGCTGGGTGAAGCAGCGGCCCGAGACTGCTAGGCCGCCGGACAGCCGAGGCGGTTGTCCCCAAATGTCTTCTTTTCGTTCTATGCACGCGCGACTTCGTCGAGGACTTCGCCCTTAGGGCTTATCAGCTGGATGCGCAGCGGCATCTGCCCCCACGCGTGCGTCGAGCAACTCAGACAGGGATCATAGCAGCGGATCACCGCTTCCACGCGGTTGAGCATGCCAGGAGTCAGGCGGCTGCCATGTACGAAGTGCTTTGCCACCTGCAGCACGCTCCGGTTCATCGCCAGATTATTGTGCCCGGTGGCGATGATGAGGTTCACCCAGCGGATCAATCCGTGTTCGTCGATCTTGTAGTGATGGAAGAGCGTACCCCGCGGCGCTTCGCACGCTCCGACACCTTCGAGGGCATTCGGCCGGGCCACGGCGCGCACCTGCTTCGATAGAATCTCGGGATCGTTCAGCAACTGCTCCAGCCGCTCAATGCAATAGAGAATCTCGATCAACCGCGCGTGATGGTAGTGGAACGAGCTCAGCACGGCAGTGCGCTGCAACTCGTGAAACTCGGCGAGTTCCTGGTCGGCTCGAGGTGTACCGCAACGGTCAGCAACATTTAAACGAGCTAGAGGACCGACGCGGTACACGCCGTCGGGAAATCCCTTGGGCTTGTAGTATGTGGATTTCAAATAGCTCCACGGCTCGACTTTTTCGCCGATGTAGTCGTCGTATTGTGTCGGATCGAGATCGTCGGCGACGACGTGGCGCGAGGCGTCGACAATACGGAGTTTTCCTCCGTAGAACGTGAGCCCGTTGTCCTTCTTCACGATGCCCATGAACATCGAGGGGAAATTACCGAACGTGGAGATCTCTTCGCGGAATCGCTCCATGGTTCCCTTGAACCATTCGAGTGTGCGCTCCGCGATGGCGAGGGCCTCGGGCAGTGACTGCAGGATGGCATCGCGATTGGCTTCACTCAGCGGCTCGCTGACTCCGCCCGGAACCACCCATGCCGGGTGAATGCGCTTCCCGCCAAGGCGCTCGATGATCTTCTGCCCGAATTGGCGCAAACGGATGCCGTCGAGCGCGAGTTCCCTATTGGCCTCAGCCACGCCGAAGATGTTGCTCTTCGCGGGATCGGCATCCATGCCGAACAAAAGATCCGGGGAGGAAAGATGAAACAGGCTGAGAGCGTGGGACTGCGTGACCTGTGCGAGCCCGAAAATGCGGCGGAGTTTGTCGGCGGTCGGAGGAATTCGAACCGCGAGCAGGGAGTCACAGGCTTTGGCGGAAGCAATCAGATGGCTGACCGGGCAGATGCCGCAGATGCGCGCCATCAGCGACGGCATCTCGTAGAATGGACGGCCTTCGCACAGCTTCTCGAAGCCGCGGAATTGCGTGACATGGAAGCGCGCGTCTTCAACGCGGCCGTCTTCGTTCAGATGCAGTGTGATCTTGGAATGTCCTTCGATGCGCGTCACCGGATCGATGACGATGGTGCTTTCCTGCTTCACGAGTAATAGCTCCTGGCTCTTAGCTTCTAGCTTCTAGCTTCTAGCTCCTGGCTTTGAAAGGGCGCGGCTTTCAGCCGCGCCGATCGAAACCCAGGCAATGCGCCTTTAAGCGCTGAGGGAGTCACCACCTCAGCGGCTAAAGCCGAGTTCATCTTTCCCTCTACGGCACGCCTTAAGGCGTGCCCTTTCAAAACTGCCTCCATCCAGACGACTCAATCGGCTGTTGCGCCAATTCTTTCGCGGAGCTCATTTACGATCCAAACCGCGTCTTCAATGCCACGTCCGGATTGCGGCCGGCCAGCAATTCCGACACGACGTAATGAATCGTATCGGCCGATGGCGGACAGCCGGGAACGAACACATCTACATTCACAAATTCATGGACCGGGCGCGACGTGGGAAGCAGCGCCGGCACAACCTGGTCTGGAATGCCCGGATCGAACGTCACGTTCTCGCGATACGCCCGGTCATAGACGGCCTTCACGCCAAACGAATTTCGCATTCCCGGCACATTGGCCGTGACCGCGCAGTCGCCCAGCGAGACCAGAATCTTCGTGCGCTCGCGCACGATCTTGATCTTGTGCAGATCCTCTTCACTGCTGACCGCGCCTTCGACCAGCGTAACGTCGACGTTCTCGGGAAACTCCTTGGCATCGACCAGCGGGCTGTAGACCAGATCGGCAGCGGCGGCGATGTCGAGCAGGCGCTCGTCCATGTCGAGGAATGACATATGGCAGCCCGAGCAGCCATCGAGCCATACGGTAGCGATTCGCGCTTTACTCATCTCTTCTCCACGGGCGAAGCCCGTATTTGCTCGTGTAGGGGCGGACGCCCCGTCCGCCCCGCGGAGCGCAGCGACGCGTGACATCCTCACTCTCATTGCGCGCTTTGCGCGCAACCCCGGACGAGGCGTCCGTTGGCTACACGAACGTGCGGCGGTACACAATCTTTCATTCGTTCTCCTTCCGCATCAACGTCAGGTACGGTAGGAACTGGCGGCGTTTCATCATTTCAGCGACGGAGCGTCCTTTTTCAAACAGCGCTCCGGTCGGGCAGACATGCACGCACTTCCCGCAGGTGGTACAGGTTTCGGATGATCCCCACGGTTCGTTCAAGTCGGTGATGACTTTGGCTTCGATGCCGCGCCCCATCACATCCCAGGTATGCGCACCCTCGATCTCGTCGCAGACGCGCACGCAACGCGTGCACAGAATGCAGCGATTGTGATCGATGACGAAGCGCTCGTGCGAAGCGTCGACATCTTCTTTGGGATAGCGATAGGGGAAATGAACGTGAGTGATTCCCAGTCGCTGCGCCAGGTTCTGCATTTCGCAGTGGCCGTTCGAGACACATACCGAGCAGACGTGATTGCGCTCGGTAAAGAGCAACTCGAGGATCATCCGACGATAATTCTGCAGACGCTCGGAGTCGGTGGTGACTTCCATTCCCTCCTCGACCGCTGTCACACAGGCGGGAAGGAGCTTGTTCTGCCCTTTGATCTCAACCAGGCACAGGCGGCAGGCGCCCACGTCCGTGAGGCCGTCCATCTCGCACAGCCGCGGAACGAAGATGCCGTTCTGGCGGGCAACGTCGAGAATGGTTTCTTCCTGGCGTCCGCTCAAATCGCGGCCATTAATCTTCAGCGTTTTGACGGTGGGGACCTGTCTCATACGGTTTCTCCCACAGGCTGCCCGCAAACTCCAGCCGGGCATTTCCGATCCTGAATATGCGCCCGGTACTCCTCGGCAAACGACTTCAGCGTGCTGACTACTGGATTCGGCGCCGACTGCCCGAGACCGCACAGGCTGGTGTGCTTCAGCAGGTCGCAGAGTTCTTCGAGCAACTTTAAATCCTGCTCCGTGGCGGTCATGTTGCCAATCGCGGTCAGGATGCGATGCATCTGGTAGGTGCCGACTCGGCACGGGATGCACTTGCCGCACGACTCGGTCATGCAGAAGTCCATGAAGTACTTGGCCACGTCGACCATGCACGAATTTTCGTCCATCACGATCATGCCGCCCGAGCCCATAATCGAACCGGCTTTCGCCAGCGACTCGTAGTCGACGGGCATGTCGAGGCACTCGGTAGGCAGGCAGCCCCCGGATGGGCCACCGGTCTGCACGGCTTTGAACTTGCGGCCATCAGGGATGCCTCCGCCAATTTCGTAGACCATCTCGCGGAGAGAAATCCCCATGGGAACTTCGACCAGGCCTGTGTTTTCGACGCGGCCCGCCAGCGCGAAAACCTTCGTGCCCTTGCTCTTCTCCGTGCCAATCTTGGAGTACCACTCGCCCCCGTTGCGGATGATCGGGACGATGTTGGCAAAGGTCTCGACGTTGTTGATGAGCGTGGGCTGGCCGAACAACCCTTCCATAGCGGGATACGGCGGCCTCGGCCGCGGCGTGCCGCGCTTCCCTTCTACTGAGGCAATCAGCGCAGTTTCTTCTCCGCACACAAAGGCTCCAGCGCCAAGTCGGAGATCGATCTTGAAGCTGAAGCGCGTTCCGCAAATTTCCGAGCCCAGCAACCCAACCCGCTCCGCCTGACGGATTGCGTTGCGCAGGCGCTTGATCGCCAGCGGATATTCGGCGCGCACATAGATGTAAGCTTCCGTCGCACCCACGGCATATCCGGCGATCAGCATGCCTTCGAGCACGCGGTGCGGATCGCTTTCAAGCACGCTGCGATCCATAAACGCGCCGGGATCGCCTTCGTCGGCGTTACATATGACATATTTCTGCGTGCCGACCGATTTTGAGACTGTGCTCCACTTCAGTCCGGTGGGATATCCCGCACCGCCACGTCCCCGCAAGCCGCTCTTGGTGACCTCGTCGACCACTTCGTGCGACGTCATCTCGGTGAGCGCCTTGATCAGCGCGGTATAACCGTTTGCGGCGATGTAGTCTTCGATGCGGTCAGGATCGATGACGCCAGAATTTTCCAGCACGATCTTCTGCTGACGCTGGAAGAACGGGACGTCGGTCGGGCAGACCAGTCGCGACACCGGCGAACCTTCAAGGCTGTCGATGATAGCCGCGCCATCGCCGGCCTCGACTTTCTTGTAGAGCACGCCGTTGCTGGTTGAGACGAGCGGGCCTTCCGAGCACAGTCCCATGCAGCCCACGCCCTTGACCTGGCAGTGGTCCTTGGTACTGCGCTGGGCAACTTCCTTATCCAGCGCGTCCTTCACCGACTGGCTCTGGCACGAGAGACATCCGGCGGCAACGCACACATTCACCCGCTGAGTAAAGTGGCTCTGCTGCTCGCGTTCGGTTTCTGCGATCTGATCGAGTTCTTCAGGCGTCATGTTGCGTCGTCCATTTCTTCAAGTGCGCACGGATGGCCGGGGCTCCTACTTTTCCAGCCACCTCCTGGTCATACACCACCGCAGGAGCCAAGCCGCACGAGCCCAGGCAGCGGGCCGTGAGCAACGAGACTTTCTTGTCGGTGGTGGTTTCCCCGGGACGAATACCAAGGTCGCGCTGCACCGCATCCAGCAACTGCGGCGCTCCCTTGATGTAGCACGCCGTGCCCATGCAGATGACACAGGTGTGTTCGCCCGCGGGTTTCAAGGTGAAGAAATGGTAGAAAGTAGCGACGCCGTAGGCTCGGCTCAGCGGCACGCGCAACGACATGGCGACGTAGCGCAGCGCTTGTTCGTCCAGATATCCGAACGCCTCTTGAACCGTGTGCAGCGTTTCAATCAGCCCGCGCGCCTGCTGGCCCTGCCGCCGTATGGTGGCATCGACCAGCTTCCAGCGTTTGTCCTGATTGGGAGGAGCAGGTTTTGCAACATATAAGGGCATATCTCGTTCCGTTCGCAGATAAATTCAGCATGAAGTTATGAATGCGAATCAATGGTTTTGTGAGTAACCACGGATTATAGTCCGGCGGCGGGGTTCGTTACTGTGATGGTGGTCACGAAATTTACAACGTAAGTTTCATTTTGGGTCGGAGTGGTATCGGGAAGAACCGGGATGCAGGTTTCATGATTCATGTGGGGCCAGCCGCCTTCGGCTGTCCGCCGGGCGAAGCCCGGCTCCTCCCTTCAACAGCAGCGCAAGCGACGGCTAAGACCCAAGCGGAGCCTTGCTCCGCGGACAGCCGAAGGCGGCTGCCCCCACATAAAACCTATCCGCTATTCTCGAATGGTCAGCACCGGGCAATGCGCTTGCGCGATGACGTGATGCGCCGCCGACCAGGACAGGTGGGTTGAGCCGATCTCGACGTGGGCGCGCGCTCCCAGAATGATCATGTCGGCTTCACGTTCTTCCGCCGCTTTCAGGATGCGCTCGGGTGCATGACCAAATTCCAGCAGGATCTCAGGGATATGTTGCAACTCCGCCCTGGTAGGTATCAGTTCCCGGAGTTTCTGCAGGTTCTCTTCGATCGGCTCCGGCCTGCTTCCGAGCCGCGTGTAGTCCTCGATGACGTGCATGAGCGTGAGCCGGGCGTGAAATTCGTCGGCGAGCATAGCAGCTTCTTGTGCCATGCGGGCGGCGTCCTTGGCGAAGTTCGTGGCGAACAGGATCTGCCGCAGTTCCAGTTCCACCGGAGCCAGGTCGCGCGCGGAATTTTTGAATGCCGGAAGCTTCGCCCGGCCGGAGACCTTCGGCCCCACTGTCAGCACCGGGCAGGAAGCGTGGTGCAGGATGCTTTCCGCTACCGAACCGAGCAGCAACTTGCCCAGGCCGGTGCGCCCGTGTGTTCCTACCACGATCAGATTAATTTCGTTCTGTTCGATGATCTCAGCGAGATTCTTCCAGACCACTCCGTGGCGTACGTAATTGTGGTGCGGGATGGTCTCAAAGTGCGCCGCGATCTGGTCGAGCTTATCTTTCGCCTCGTTCTGGGCGTCTTCGTAGATCGTAGCCATGCTGACGTAGTCCACTCCGCCGGTCATCATCAGCAGACTCGCTTCGGAGAGCACGTGCACCAGGTGCAGCGTGCTGCGGAAGCGCCGGCAGATCGCCGTCGCATAAGGCAGCGCCGATTCCGAAGTCGCTGAGAAATCGGTGGCAAACAGGACGTTCTTGACCGAAAGTGGGGAAGAAGATTGCGCTGATCGATCCGCGATTGCGTTGGTTGGGGCTTCTACCAGAGTCATAAAGACACCTCTTGCGCCGAGTTCAGGATCATGCCGGAAGCGATATTGGGGTATGCCGGGTGTCACCCAATTTTGTGATTTGAATCACAGATCCGGAGAGTGAGAGGGTACCCATCCTTGTCCCTCCAGTTTTTGGACAGGGTGGGGGTTGTTGACTTTCGATTCTGACCGTAACCACCAAAAGTCAAAATCCGCTGGTGCTATCTTGATCTACTGGGCGAAGCCGTCGGCTTGCGTGATCGCACCGATCGCAACCGTGTGATCGATATAGACTCGTCCTGCAGCCAGCGCCTTACGGTCGAGTTCGAGTAGCGCCTGATTCTTTACCTTTGCTTCCAGCACTTTCATCGCGGTTTCCGACGACAGGCATTCCGTCTCTTCCAGCAGAGCGCCCATCATGACCACGTTGGCGACTTTCGCCGAACCTAGCTTGTCGGCGATCTCCGACGCCGGAATACACACGACCTGCGCATTGGGGATGCTCAAATCGTTGGGCAGTTGCTCCCGGCCGTAGATGATGGTGCCTCCGGGTGCAATCTGCGAGGCGAACTTGCGCAACGAGATTTCGTTCATCGCGATCAGTACGTCGGGGCGAGAGAGCACCGGTGATCCGATCCGGTCCTTCGACAGGCAGACGTGGCAGTGTGCGCTGCCGGAGCGCATCTCGGGACCATAGGAAGGTAGCCAACTCACCTCCAATCCTTCGCGCATGCCCATTTCCGCCAGAAGCTGGCCGAGCAGCAGTACGCCCTGGCCTCCGAAGCCCGCGATCTTGATGCCAATATGCTGGAAATGATGAGAGCGTCCGTAGACCATGCCTTCGCGCGCGACTTTGCGCTCGCCCTCAACGATCTCTGCGACCGACTTGTCGGGCGGTACATTGGTATTCGGGATTTCAATTTTCTTGTCGCGGAAGACGTTCAGCGGGAAGTTGGGAATCATTTTCTCCCCGATCCACTTCCGCGCTTCGATGGGATCCTTGCCCCAGATCGTTGGGCAGGGCGAGAGAATCTCGACGAATGTGAAGCCCGCTCCGTCGCGTTGCAGTTCCAGCGCTTTTCGTACCGCGCGGCGTGCCTTCATGATGTTCTTGTTGTCCGAGAGCGCGACACGCTCGATGTAGACCGGAGCTTCCAGTGAGGAGAGCATCTCGGCCATGTGGAGCGGGAAGCCTTCATTCACCGGGCGGCGTCCCCAGGGAGACGTCGTGCTGCGCTGGCCGACCAAGGTGGTGGGCGCCATTTGCCCACCCGTCATGCCGTAGATTGCGTTATTGACGAAGAAGACGCTGATCTTCTCACCGCGATTGGCGGCATGAACGATCTCAGCGGTGCCGATCGCCGCCAGGTCGCCGTCGCCTTGATAGGCAATCACGATCTTGTCCGGGCAGGCGCGCTTCAATCCAGTAGCGGCCGCGGGAGCACGCCCGTGCGCCACCTGCACGTTCCCCACATCGAAGTAGTAGTACGCAAATACCGAGCAGCCGACGGGACTGACGAGAATGGTCTGATCCTGCAGGTTGAGTTCCTGTAGTGCCTCGGCGATAAGCTTGTGCGCCACGCCGTGGCCGCAGCCGGGGCAATAATGCGTCTGATGTTTCAGGTCAGACTTCCGTTCGTACTCGGGATAGAACAGGGGCGACTTGGAGTGGACTACTTCGTATTTTTCGCTCGTTGCTTTCGATTCTTCCAGGCCTACTTGGTCCGTCATGATGGAATCCTCTTCAATCTTCGCCAACAACTCCTCCACGCTGGGCACGTTGCCGCCGACACGTCCGTAGAACTCGACCGGGCGATTACCCTCGAGCGTGAGCCGGACGTCTTCCACCATCTGCCCATTGCTTAGTTCTACGACCAACAGTTTCTCCGCGCGCATTGCGGCTTTGAGCAACTCGTTCGACGGGAAAGGCCACAAAGTGATGGGCCGGAACAGCCCAACCTTGATTCCCTGCTTGCGCGCTTCGTCCACAGCCGAGCGCAGCACGCGCGACACGATGCCGTAGCCGACCACAATCAATTCGGCATCTTCGGTGCGGTATTGCTCGCAGCGCGTTTCCTTCTGCCGGGCGCGGATGTACTTCGCTTCCATCTTCCGCTGATGCTCTTCCAGATCGTCGGCCTCGAGGAAGATCGAGCTGATCATGTTCTGGCGAGTGCCTGCTGTTCCCTTCACCGCCCACGGTTTCGGCGGAGGCACGATCTCGCGGAATTCCAGGTCGAGCGGCTCCATCATCTGGCCAACAAATCCGTCCGTCAGCACAATCGCCGGATTGCGATAGTTATCGGCCAGTTCGAAGGCGAGGATGGTGAGGTCCGCCATCTCCTGCACCGACGCTGGCGCCACTACAAAGTTGCGGTAGTTGCCGTGGCCTCCACCTTTGACCATGGCGAAGTAGTCACTCTGTTCCGGTGCGATGTTGCCCAGGCCGGGACCGCCGCGCATGACGTCTACGATGACGCAAGGCAGTTCGGCTCCGGCGAGGTAGGAGATGCCTTCCTGCATCAGGCTGAGGCCCGGGCCGGAGGAGGCAGTCATGACGCGTTGTCCGGCGGATGCGGCGCCATAGACCATGTTGATGGAGGCTGTCTCGCTTTCGGCCTGCACAAACGTGCCGCCGACTTCGGGAAAATAGAGTGCCGCGGCTTCAGCTACTTCGCTGGCCGGAGTGATGGGATATCCGTAATAGGCGCGGCATCCAGCCAGAACTGCGCCCTTGATGACGGCGACGTTGCCTTTACAAAGTTGCCGCATGTTCGCCTCCTGCCTGCACGGGCGGAGCGGCTTTGGGTGGGGCTGCCAGGCGGAACACAGTGATCGCGCCAGGCTCCGGACAGCAATAAAAGCAGATGCCGCATCCGGTGCAATCGTGGCCGGTATAGCGCGCCGGATGCACGCCGTAATGGCTCAATTCAGGAGAGAGTTCCAGGCACTTGGGCGGGCAGGATTCCACGCACAACCCGCATCCCTTGCACTCCTCGACATCGACCGCCACTTTACCGCGCGCTGGGCCCGCCATGCGTACCACCTCATTTCTTCTCTATCTCATCGCTGCGGTCTGCGCCGCATGCGGATTCTGCAACCACTTGGTCTTTTCGCAATACTCGTACAACTCCGCACGGAAGTCGGGATGGGCAATCTCGATCAGCGCCTTGGCGCGTTCACGAATCGATTTGCCGTGCAGATACGCCACTCCAAACTCGGTCACGACGTAGCGGACCAGGCCGCGCGATGTGACCACTCCCGCCCCAGGATCGAGCATGGGCACGATCCGCGAGATTTCGCCTTTTTTTGCCGTGGAAGAGATCGCGATGATCGGCTTGCCGCCTCTGGACCGCGATGCGCCCCGGATGAAGTCTACTTGCCCGCCAATCCCGCTGTAGAACTGGTTGCCGATCGAATCGGAGCAAACCTGCCCGGTGAGATCAACCTGGATCGCGGAATTAATCGCCACCATCTTGTCGTTGCGCGCGATTAGTCCGGGATCGTTGGTGTATGCCGTGGGATGGAATTCGAAGATGGGATTGTTGTCCAAGAAGTCGAACAGCCGCTTCGTCCCCAAGGCAAATCCCAGAATGATCTTGCGCGGTTTGAAGTTCTTGCGCGCGCCGGTCAGCACGCCAGCCTCAATCAGCGGAATGACTCCGTCCGACACCAGTTCGCTGTGCACTCCCAGATCTTTGCGGTCCATCAACATGGGCAGCACGGCGTCCGGAATACCGCCGATGCCGGTCTGCAGAACTGCGCCGTCTTCGATCAGGCCGGAAACATTCTTAGCGATCGCGACTTGAAGATCGGTCACGATGGGCTTCTTCAACGCGCACAGGGGCCGCGAGGATTCCACAAACGCGTCAATGTCATCGACGTGAATGAAGCTGTCGCCGTAGGTGCGCGGCATGTTGTCGTTGATCTGAGCGACCACGTGCTTTGCGACTCTGGCGGCGGTAAGCGTCGTGTCGACGCCCACGCCGAAGCTGCAGAATCCGTGCGAATCCGGGGGCGAGACCTCGATCAACGCAACATCAATGGGCATCTGCCCGCTCTCGAACAGGCCCTCGATTTCGCTCAAATAGATAGGCGTGTAATCGGCGCGGCCGTCGTTGATGGCCTCGCGCACGTTTCCTCCGATGAACACGGCGTTGTGCCGGAAATGGCCGGCCATCTCCGGCGCCACGTAGGGCGCGCAGCCCATCGTCATCATGTGAACGATTTCTACATCGAAGACGTCGGGCGCCCGCCGCATCAGCGCCTCGACCAGAGTTTCAGGCTCGGCACATCCTGGCTGAATGTAGACGCGCATCCCCGACTTCACGCAGGCCAGCGCTTCGTCTGCCGTCTTCAGCCGCTTCTTGTATTCCATCTCCCATGACATCGACATCCTTATGTACTCCCCTTTTAGATGGCCCTCAGCATGCCAGCGTCACGCGGCGCTCGGGCCACCTCTTCTTCATACCCCACAGCGGCATAATAAATCGCCCGGTCGAAAAACATTTCCAGCATCTGCAACAATTCGAGTTCGCCCATGATCTCGACTGCGCGGTCCATCACGGCTTCGCTCTTCAGGAACTCCCAAAGATTCTCGTGAGTGAGAACGATGGCCTGGATCACTTCACTGAGCGGCACGCGCTGCTGTGCGCGTCGGGCCCCGATTTCGCGGTAGCGATGCTCGATGTCGAGTTCGTTCTTCCCCAGCAGCCATTCGCCCAGGTGGCGGTAGATTTCGTAAACACGCTCTCTCATTTCATTGGCACGGATGTTGCGGAAATGAGCGACCTGGGAACTAGCCTGAACTCTCTCTTCCAGTCCCCCGGCAAGTGCATCGGCGTGGGATTCGATCAGACGAACGAGTCTGTAGGAAAACATCATTGCGCACCCCCCTCGTCGTCCTCCAACGTGAACACGAGGCCCAGCCTCACACCCCAAGTTTGAGCGCCGCGTCCTGGTTGCTCCAGCCCTCGACCGGCATTTTGATGCTCTCGACCGTGGGTTCCAATGTCTGTGGAACCGTGATGGCACGCGAAATCATGCACACCGATTTCGTGCGCCGCAAGAGCGCAAGCCCAGCCTCGATTTGATCTTCGGAGTGCACCTTCAACCGGGGACGAATGAGAATCTCATTGAAGTTGCATCCGGTGGCCCGTGTGCGGTGGACACAGCCTTCGATCTCCACCTCCAGGTCGGTGTACTCGAACTTCGCGCTTCGCGCCACATCATGAAAAGTCGTGGTAAAGCAGCCCGCGAGGGCGCAGAGCAGCAACTGCTCAGGCGTCCAGCGACCCTGCAGCCCACCGAGCTCCGCCGCTTCCGAGAAGTGGATCGTGTTGGGCGAGGACTCGCACTTGGCGAGTCCAGTGCGGCCCGAGGTCCACCAGGCCGAAACGCGATAGCTATATTCCGAAGCCATGTTTAAACTCCTGCCACCCCAGAAGAAACCTCCCCTAAGAAGATAAAGAGAAGATCACGGTGATAGTGGTCTCCACCTCGACCGGTTGTCCATTGAGCAAGTATGGTTTGTAACGCCACTGTTTCACGGCGGCGATTGCTGCCGGAACCAGCATTGGGTGACCGCTGACCAGTTGCAGATTGGTGATCTGCCCGTTGGTATCGATGACCGCGCTCAGAACTACGTCTCCTTGCACGCGCGCCGCCCGCGCCAGCGTCGGATACTGGGGCTCAACTTTTTGAACCAAGAGTCCTCGGGTCACGCCTTGCGATATGCGCACGCGCTGAGGCGTCACTGGAATGAACTTGGGAACCGCAGCGTTGGTCGCGTTGACGATGCCTCCGATTACGCCACCCAGTTGACCTCCCGGAATGCCTCCGGGAACCCCTCCAACCACGCCACCCACGGAGGGCATCGGCGGCGGCGCATCCTCTTCCTTGATCATCTGAACCCGCTGGGGAATCCGGGTCGGGGTGCGCAATTGGCCCGTGTTCATCATGTCGGTCTGAATCTGACGGACCACTCGTTGCACCTGCGCGGCGGGCGGCGGAGGTGGTGGGGGCGGGGGTGGGGCCACGAGGAAGGTCAGCAGTTGGCCTTTCGGCAAACTTTCGGGGAAAGCCAGCGGCATGATCAACAAGACGCCGATGGCCAAGCAGTTCAAAATAAAGGAGGTGACCGTGGCAAAAGACTGCCGCTTCTTCTGTTGCCCGAATTCTAAGACGCTGTCGGCGAACATCGGCCTCGGCGTAGACTTCTCCCCTACCAGATCGGACTTCGGTAGCACCGCCGCCTGAGGACGGCTCGGTGGTTTGACTTCTTTTACCTCTGGCTCATGAATCTCAATCGTGCCCATCGGAACCTCCTACCTCACCCTTGCCAAGGATTCCACTCCCTGGAAGAGGGTCACCGCCGCGACATTCCAAACACATCTTCGTCCAATGCTTCATTAGGGCAAATGGCCCACATCACGGAACTTTGTGACGGGGATCACGGTTTTCGCAGTTTGCTTCGAAACGAAAGTAATCACGACGCTTAACCACTTCTGGAGTTGCCCTTGAAGTTCACTCCACGCCTTTGGCAGTAACTGGATGTGTACTCATCCCGTTTGTGTAGGGGCGGACGCCTTCGTCCGCCCCGCGACCCTGAGCGAAGCGAAGGGGAGCGTGCCTGCAGCCGAAGTGCACCCAGTTGCTGTCGTGTGAAAGCAACGCCCCGCGCCAAAGACTTGCGCGAGGGGCGCCCCGGACGAAGGCGTCCGGGGCTACACGATTCTCCAATGATCGGGACTGTATAATGACGATCTCGGTTTCTGAGTTGTCCGCTTCACCAACACCTGTCGCGATGCTTGATCATATGACCGTTGCCATTCAATGCCGCGACTTACGCAAGACTTATGACGAAAAAGTCGAAGCCGTACGAGGATTGAACCTTGAAATCCAGGTAGGCGAGTGCTTCGGCCTCTTGGGGCCGAACGGCGCAGGCAAGACCACGACCATCGAGATACTGGAAGGCCTGCTGCAGCCGACGTCCGGGCAGGTTTCGATCTTTGGACACGCCTGGAACGAGAACGAGCGCGAGATGCGCGAGTGGCTCGGCATCTCGCTACAAGAAACGCGGCTTTCGGAAAAGCTGACGGTCCGCGAGACCATCGAGCTGTTCGCCAGTTTTTATCGCGAGCCACGCGCCACCGATGAAGTCATGGAACAACTCGAACTTACGGAGAAGGCCGATTCGTGGGTGGGAAAGCTTTCCGGCGGTCAGCGGCAGCGGCTTGCGGTAGCCACGGCGCTGGTGTGCAATCCGAAGATTCTGTTTCTGGATGAGCCGACGACCGGTCTCGATCCCCAGAGCCGCCGCCAGTTATGGGACATCATTAGAACCTTCCAGAAAAATGGCGGGACGGTCTTGCTCACCACGCACTACATGGACGAAGCCGAACGGCTGTGCGACCGGCTGGCGATCGTGGATCACGGGCAGATCATCGCCCAAGGATCGCCTGCCGATCTGATCAACCGGCTGGGTGGACATCACGTAGTAGAGTTTTCCGTGAGCGGCAATCACGACGGTGCTGCTCTGCCGGCGTGGCGCGCCCTGCCGAGCGTCGAGTCGGTGCGCGCAGACGAAGGATTGATCGCATTGAACGTGAAACAGCCGCATCTGACAATTCCGGCACTGCTGGAGACTATCGACCAGCAGGGCGGCATATTGCAGCATCTGACCACGCGGCAGGCTAGCCTGGAAGATGTATTCGTGCGCCTGACGGGACGGCATTTGCGGGAAGAGTGAGGGAAAGTGAGAAACATCGTCCAATTCGCGTCGGCACTGATCCTGGTTGCCTCCTTTGCCTTCGCTCAAACGCCGCAGCCGGCTCCCACCTTCGCTCCGTTTGAGCAATGGAAGAGCGCCGTGCTCTCCGGCGATGCGGCTGCGCTCAAGTCGTTTTACAGCACCGATCCTCCGGCACAGGTTCAGGTCAACTTGACCAAGAGCGGAGCCGACACCGACATCGAATTCTGGCTCGCGCTGAAACCGCGGTCGATGAAAACGCATGTTGTCCGCAACGAGCCGCGGCACGGCCATATCAGTTACATCTTTCACGCCGAAGTCGTTCCCGGCCAGCCCTATGGACCAACAATTTCGGTTACCGATGACCAATCGTGGCAACAACAAGGCGATCAGTGGCGGCTGATTTCGGTGGAGCGAACGGATTCCCCGAAACTGAGGCAGCCGTCAGACATGAAGAAGAATATCTATCCGGCCGATGCCGACGCGCGTGCCGAAATCAAAGAGGCCGCGGAGAAGGCCGCCAACGCGCACAAGCGTTTGCTCCTTGTCTTCGGCGCCAACTGGTGCTTCGACTGTCACGTGCTCGACTTGGCTTTTCAGCGTCCGGATATCGCGCCGATCCTGGTAGCGAACTACGAAGTGGTTCACGTCGATCTCGGCCCGGAAGAAGAAAAAAACGCAGATTTGGTGAAGAAATACGAAATTCCCCTCAATAAAGGAATCCCCGCGTTGGCTGTGGCCGAAAGCGATGGCAAACTCGTAGCCAGTCAGAAGAACGGGGAGTTCGAAGATGCGCGCAGCCTGGCGCCCGAGTTTCTCGTGGCATTCCTGAATAAGTGGAAACCGGCGCAGTGATTGATGGCATCAGTGAGAATATCAATCGCGGTCGGGCTAGTTGTTGATTGTTGATTGAAAACTCCGATGAGCGTGGCAGGTTTTTCAATCAAAAATCAACAATCCACAATTCTTCTTATGAGCCTTGCACAAGAAACACCGATTCGAACGGAGGAGCCGCAGCCTGAGCCTCCCCGCCGCAACGGCCGCTGGTCGGGCTACTCCCATCTTCTGATGGCGCGCATGCTTGAACTCAAGCGCGAACCGGAGGTCGTGTTCTGGGTATTCATCTTCCCGCTTTTGCTTGCGTTGGGTCTGGGCATCGCCTTCCGCAACAAGCCGGGGAATGCAGCCTCCGTCTCGATTATCGAAGGCGCCGGACAGGGATTTCGTCTGGGTAAGTTCGATCTTGTCATCGACGCTAATCGCAAAGTCGGAGTCGAATATCTCTACGACCCCGCCCGCCCCGAGAGCGTGCTCGCCAAAGCCGAAATCGACGATGCGCTCCAGGCCGCTGCAGGCCGCAAAGACTCCGTGCCTACAACGGCTGTCCCTTCCAGCGAGCCCGGTTCCCGCTACATCGATTTCCTGATTCCCGGCCTGCTCGGCATGAACCTGATGAACTCCGGCATGTGGGGCATCGGTTTTGCGCTGGTCGACATGCGCCAACGCAAGCTGCTCAAGCGGTTTGTGGGAACACCCATGCGACGCGGAGACTTTCTGCTGGCGCTGGCTTCGAGCCGCCTGATCCTGATGATCATCGAGGTCGGACTTCTGTTGCTGTTCGGTGCGCTCTTCTTTCACATGCGGGTGCTGGGATCGATCGGGTCGATTGCACTGATCGCGGCGATTGGCTCGCTGACCTTCGGCGGCGTCGGACTGCTGACGGCAAGCCGCGCCCAGAAGATCGAAAGCGTCAGCGGCCTGATCAACCTGGTCATGATGCCGATGTGGATTTTCTCCGGCGTCTTCTTCTCTTATGAGCGCTTCCCCGCCATAATTCATCCCCTCATCAAGGCGCTGCCGTTGACCGCCCTCAACGACGCTCTGCGTGCCAGTATTCTGGAAGGCACACCGATCACGCACCAGTGGCCGCGCCTGCTGATCATGACCCTTTGGGGAGGGATTTCGTTTGTGCTGGCGCTGAAATGGTTTCGCTGGACGTAATGAATTGTTGAATTAGTGACTGTTGATTATTGAATAACAACGAAATACAGAGAAGTGATTTTCATTCAACAATCAAAAATCAGCAATTCACGGTGCCTGCCTCCGTGCCATGTCTCTGATCTCATTGAGATATCCGACATAGACCGGAATCGGAATGTCTGGCGAATCGCCGTCATTGAGGAAATGCTCGAGGCGGATCTCCGTAGGTATATTGGCAATCACCTCGCGGAATCGCGGTATCTGCAGGTACTTGACCTTCCAGATCTCGATCATGAGCGAGCGGAATTCTTCGCTGATGAAAGCCATCTTGCGCGCGCCCAGGTAGATCCCGTCGAAATGGTCCTCCGCCAGCACATCTCTCAACGGGTTCCCAGCGGAAGAAAACATATAGACAAGGTGGAAAAGGTCGGCCAAAGCTGTTGCAGCTGCCGGGCACGATCGGAGGGTCGCAATCCGTGCCGATCAAGTTCCTGACGAAACCAGCGCAGCCGTTCTGGCGCGAGGTTATGACGCAGGAATTCCACGGCGTAGGAGTTAGATAGATACAGCTCCGGATCGCCGTCCAGGCGAACAAGCCATGACTTCCAGTCATGATGCTCGAACTTATCCAGCAACTCTGCTAACTGCGCCACCGTGACATCGGGGTGATACTTCACGGCTTGCCAGAAATGCTCCGTCGAGTCATAGGTCGTACCGTAAAGCACGATTCCTTCCTCAATCGGATACCAATTGGAGAGCACCCGTGCTGGGATCGACGGCGCCGCGCTCCAGCAATTCAGTGAGTGCTTCCACTTTTCCTGCACTTGGAGAAAAGCCTCCATGTAACCTGTCGGCAGCGGCTCCTTCACAAGTGCAATAGCATCTTTTACTTCCTGCGCCGTGTGTGTGACCAACATTTCGAGTGGACGTTCATCGGTCATCGAGACGACCCGGCTCTCAACGGCTTCACGCAGCAACCGGCGTCGCAGGCTCTGCCGCGCCGCCGCATCGAAAGCGGCCGAATTCTGCCATCGCCCGGCCTGCGACTCAATGTAGGGAAAAGCGTCCTTCAATGAATTGAATTCGATGAAGGCATGAATGGCGAAGGTGACCGGATGCCCGTCCTTGGAAATGAGCGTCGAAGGGGTTACGAGTTTCTGTAACGAAAGCTCCTGTGCAGACGACAATCCGGGGGTGAGTAAGGTGATCGCAAAAAGGAGCAGGCAATGGGTCCATCCGCCGATCGAGGAAAGACACCACTCTCCCGTTTGCCGGCCGTTAAGCCATCCGCATGCCTTGTTCATATTGCATCAGGAACTCGATCGGTGGGATTGTCACGGTCCGCGGAGGCCTCGTTCGCACCCTGGAAGAAGTTGCGAAGGAGGCCGTCTGCGGTGCTTGCGAAAGACTACGACTACGACTTCGACTTGGCTTTCCGCACTTTTGCCCAGCGTTGTCGTTGGGCCTCGGCGATCCGCTCACGGGCTTCTTTGCTCAGGATGCGTTTACCTCTCCTGCTCCCGTTCGCATGACCGAGGGCACCTAATGCCTTCCCTACTCTCTCCATCTCCTTTTGGAGCCGAGAGTACTCAGTCTGTAGGGAAGCGACTACCTTGTTCAGGTTGATCATTATTACCCCCTCGTAAGGCAAGGCTAACATGGACTAGGGTGATGTACACAGACATTAGTTGACTTTCTTGTAAGTTTTGTAAACCTGACTAAGATGCCGAAGGCACCTTTTGCGATGTAAGGCCTCGGCTAGCTCGCCACGCCGAGGAACGTCCGCATTCGCTCCAACTCCTCTTCGAGTCCCTGCGCGAAGACGCGATCCCGGGGCGTTGATTTCACATACCCGAAGTCCACCTGTAACGAATCGTCCTTCACGGACAAGTTCCCCCAACCGATTACCTGGTCGCGCCATAGCATCGGCATGGCGTAGTAACCGCGTACCCGTTTTCTGGCGGGCGTGTAAGCCTCAAAGCGATAAGTCCATCCCCACAACTTCTCGAACCGCCAGCGGTCCCAGACCACCGGATCGAAAGGCGCCAGTAGGCGGACGACATCGTCCGGCTGCCCGCGCGGAACTTTCCACTCACCCGGCCAGTACCAATCTGTGCCTTCAACCTGCGTATTGGCTAGACGATGTTTCGCCCGCTCGGTGACGCCGGCGATCCGGCTCTCCCACTGCGGAGCGGCGTAGCGCAAGCGCCGTAACAGAAAGCCCAGGCTTCGCAGCGGGAGAGGAGCGTAGATGCGAATGGCGGCATCGGCCAGCGCGTCCAGCCGCGCGTCGCAGGCCGCCTGATCAAGGACTTCGGCCACGTGCTCGTGCGCCGCATAGACACGAATCCCGGCCTCCCGCCGCGTTACCCGAAGCAATCCTTGATAGTGCATCGCATCCAGCAAATGCGTCGTCGCGTTCGAGTTGCCTCCCCAGTAATTCTTGACCTTACCGTGCGAGAAGTATTCATCGACCTCGCGAGGATGCACGCTGCCGCGCTCGCGCACGAACTCCAGCAGCAGCTGAGCCCGCTTGCGCCGCGCCGCTGGCCAGGGCAATCGGTTCTCGGCGGGCACGCGGCAGTCCGCCCGCGGGTGCATCAGGATCTGACGTTCCAGGTCGCTTGCGCGGTAGTCCTTCACGCGATGACGAAGGATGAGATCCTGAGCCCGGGCGGGTGCGCGAATCGGGTCGGCCTGCAGAAACTGCATCCGATGCAGCGCGCGCTTCAGGGTGGTGGGGGGAAACAAGCTTTGCGAAACGAGAAGCCGCCGCAAGTGGTCGGGCGTAATGGGCATCAAGAGATCTTACCGAACCCTACACATTGGAAGCGCAGTCACGATCCATCGCCGAGGTGTTTACGAAGAAACTCGCCTGTCCTCCACTGTGTGAAGCTGCCATTGCCCGATACAGGCCTTTTCACATGCTGTGAGACCGTTCGTAGCTACCTGGCCTGGCAACCGGCCACCGACTAACGACCAACGTCCCTCCAGAACTGCTAAAATCGGCACACTATGAGCCCCCAGCCCCCGTTTACAGACGTTCCAGACGCGATTGAAGAGATTCGTGCGGGACGCATGATCGTCGTCGTCGACGACGAGGACCGCGAGAACGAAGGCGACCTGACCCTCGCCGCCGAGAAGGTCACGCCTGAGGCCATCAATTTCATGGCGAAGTTTGGGCGCGGGCTCGTGTGTTTGGCGATGACGGAGGAACGGCTCGAGCATCTGAATATCGGTCCGATGACCGCCGAGAATACCTCGCAATATGGAACGGCTTTCTGCGAGGCGATTGATGCACGCCAGGGGGTCACGACCGGCATCTCGGCGCACGACCGGGCACGAACGATACAGGTGGCGATCGATCCCGCGACCAAGCCGTCCGACCTGGCCCGTCCGGGACACATGTTCCCTCTTCGCGCTCGCAAAGGTGGAGTGCTGGTGCGCGCAGGACAGACCGAAGCCTCGGTCGATCTGGCGCGGCTCGCAGGCATGGTTCCGGCGGGAATCATCTGCGAAATCATGAAAGACGACGGCAGCATGGCGCGGGTGCCGGACCTGATCGAGTTCTGTGGCGAGCACAAGATGAAGATGCTGACCGTCGCCGAGCTCATCCGCTACCGCATGGCGCACGAGCGCTATGTGAATCGAGTCGGCGAGGCGCTCATCGATACGCGCTTCGGCGAATTCCGCCTGATCGCTTATTCGAGCGAGGTGGATGGCGGCGAGTCGCATGTGGCGCTGGTTCGTGGCGATATCGAACACGGCGACCAGCCGGTGTTGGTGCGCATGCACGCGCATTGCCTCATGGGAGATGTCTTCGGGGCTACTGGTTGCGAATGCCATGCAACCCTCGAAGCCTCACTGAGGCGTATCTCCGCTGAAGGATTGGGCGCGCTGATCTATCTGCATCAGACCTCACAGGGTTTCTCGGTTGAGAAAATTGGTGAGCGATCTGCTTTGAGCTTCCATGGCGGAAGGGCCCTTACTTCTCTCTATGACAACAGCAAGCATATCCAGCGCGAGATTGGGATCGGGGCGCAGATTTTGTCGGATTTGAACCTGCGGCGGATTCGACTGCTGACGAACAGGCCCAAAAAAGTCGCAGCGCTCGAAGGTTTTGGAATCGAAATCGTAGAACAAGTGCCCGTACAACTTGGCGACGCCAAGGTCCAGAAGCGCTAGCAGAAGCCACTCCAAAAATTGGGGAAGGTCATGGCAACTCATTTTGCCTCGGTGGAGAACAATGAACGCAACATCCCGCCCGGGATGATCGATGACGCTCGCAAGCATGTTTACGAAGCCGCCATTCGCACGCCGCTCGTGCGCCTGAACTACGACGGACCTGCCGAGATTTACCTGAAGCTCGAGTGCCTGCAACCGATTGGGGCGTTCAAGATTCGGGGTGCCTACAACGCGGTGCGCCTGTTGCCGGAGGCGGAGCGGCGGCGCGGAGTCTGGACGGTGAGTGCGGGCAACGCGGCGCAGGGAGTCGCGCTCGCCGCGCGCAAGGCCGGTGTCCCGTGCAGGGTGCTCGTAATCGACGCCGCTCCCGCAGCCAAGCTCGACGCGGTACGGCGCCTCGGCGGAGAGATCGTGAAAGCTTCGTACGACGACTGCTGGAAGGCGCTAGCGGACCGCGCACATCCGGCGATGAGTGGTGCGTTTGTACATCCGTTTGAGGATGACGAATTTATCGCGGGCAACGCGTCGGCGGGGCTGGAGATTCTCGAAGACCTACCTGATGTCGCGGCGATCGTGGCCTCATTTGGCGGCGGAGGCTTGTCGTGCGGCATCGCGGCTGCCATGAAAGAGCGTGCGCCCAAAGTGAAGGTGTTCGCCGCGGAGCCGGAAACAGCCGCGCCGCTGGCGTGCTCTCTGGCGGCGGGGTCACCGCAGAAGTTTCCCACTTGGAAGGCAAGTTGGGTGGATGGGTGTGGCGGGAAATCCGTGTTTCCCCGCATGTGGGATCTGGCGCACCATTTGCTGGCCGGGTCCATCGTGAGCACACTCGACGAGGTGCGGCTAGCGATGAAAATTGTGGCCGAACGGAATCATGTCATCAGCGAAGGAGCTGGAGCTTGTGCGGTCGCAGCTGGCCTCAGCGGGAAGTGTGGGGAGGGGAAGATCGTCTGCATCGTGAGCGGCGGAAATATCGACCTCTCGGTGTTTGCGCAACTGATCAGTCAATCGTAGAGACGTTGCTTGCAACGTCTCTACGTGCAGCGGAATAGGGCGGATAGATGGACGCTTTAGATTTCATGGATAGAAGAGACGTAACAAGCTACGTCTCTACCGGATGAAAAATTGGGCTGAGCAACTCTCCGAGCCGCAGATAACCGGCAAGAATCCGTTGATCTGCTTGCGGGTGATTAGGCCGAGCATGCCGCAGGATGGGCATGAGAGCACGGCCCAATACGGATCTTCCTTTTCGCCGATCTCACCGGCATTTTCGAGCACAAAGACGGTACCAGGCTGCATCTGTTCCGGAATCCACTCGTTGAGGATGTCCAGTTCACCGACCATGTGTTCCCTCCCTCGATTCGGTTTGTGCGCGACCCAAAAATCCCTACGAAGCCTTTCTAGCACGCTTCAGGTAATCCCGCGAAGTTACTGAGGTACTTGCTTTTGCCGCTGTCACGCCGGCGCGAACCTGGCGCACGGCGTCGGTTAAACAG
>QIAL01000335.1 GCA_003225535.1 Acidobacteriota bacterium
GTTCCAGAAACTTCTCAGGCAGGTCACTTTCCGCTGCAATGTCGCGAATCTTGATCGCGCCCTGCTCGTACCGTCGCGCCAAGGTCATCATGGCCTGCAGCGCGTACAGTCCTTTCTGCGAAATCTTCAAATCGCCAGCCTCCCTGCAAGGCATGATTGTGCCGCATTTCAGTCGCTTTGCATAGAACTACGACAGGTGCCTGGGCAGTTATACTTGACAGGTCAGCCACGTCCCGAGGTGTCCCGTGGAAGGCGCACTTCTAATATTGTTTTTCTTCTTGCTGCGCACGCTGTTTGCGGAAGGCAGGAACCCCGTCGCGCCCGATGCCGCCGACCTTAACCGGCAAGCGGACAACTACGCCGCCCAGGGGAACTTCGCACTCGCCGAACAAACCTTAGACCGCCTCATCCAGAGCGTGCAGAAAAAGACTGGACGCGACAGCATTGAAGTCGGCATTTATCTCCGCCGTCTCGCGCACGTCAAAATGCTGCGGAACGATTTCGCTGGAGCCATTCCCTTGCTCCATCGTGTCGTTTATATCCAGGCGTTGAACCTGGGCTCGTATTCGGCAGACCTGTTGCAAACGCTCGATTGGCTGGCGCAACTGTATCACGGTCAAGGAAAGCCAGACGCCGCCATTGTCATGCTTCGGCGAATGCTCGAGATTCGTTCCGCAAACTATGGCGAGAAGGACCGCGGAGCAGCTCCGGTCTTCAACTCGCTGGGACTGCTGCTCCATCGGAAAGAAGACCTGGCCGGCGCTGCGGATGCTTTTCGCCGGGCGCTGGCGCTGCACGAACTGCCCGACCCCGACCAGGAGGAACTGGCGCTCTGCCTCACCAATCTTGGCATCACCCTGAGCCAGCAGGGTCAATTGCAGGAAGCAGAATCCCTGCTGCAACGATCTCTTTTCATTCGAGAGAAGAAATTGGGTCCGCATAGCCCCGAATTGTGCTCCACGCTCTTGGGACTTGCCGAACTCCTGTGGAAGAAGGCGGACATCCGCGGTGCGGAGGGGCTGTATCGTCGCGCTTTGGCGATTCAGGAGACCGCATTTGGAGCGGAAGATGCACACCTTATCCCCACCCTCAATCAAGCCGGCCGTATGCTGACGGAAAACGATGAGTATGAGGCCGCGGAACCTCTGTTGCGGCGCGCTTTGGCATTGCAGGAAAGATCTGACCCCAAGGACTCTCTGGTGACAGCAGATTGCCTGGAGGCGCTCGCGTCCTTGCTGGCTGCAAAAGGGGAGGTCGCGGATTCGCTCCGCTTGCTTCGACGGGCGCTCAAGACCAGAGAAGAACTTCTACCGGCGAACGACGCCGGCATCTCCGTCACGCTCGGCACGCTGGGTTGGGGCCTGTTCCGCAATCGCGAATACGCCGAAGCTGAGGCCTGCATCCGGCGCGCGCTTGCCATGGGAGAACGAGTGGGCCAAGACGCAACAGTTTTTGTCTCGACCCAACTCTTCCACTTGGGTTCCGTGCTTCAGGACCGAGGCGATGTCGCCGCCGCTGAACCGCTTTTCTGGCGTGCGCTGGCATTGCGGGCGCCGGCTTGCGCATGTCTCAAGGGGATGCCCAGGGATCGGTCCCGCTGCTGCGCCAGGCACTCGCGATCAAAGAAAAAGTCCTCAAGCCCGGCGATCCCCAGATCGCCGTGACCCTCGTTAATCTGGCATTGACACTTCAACAGGCCGGAACCTCCGAAGAGTGCGATTCTCTTCTGCGCCGCGCACTGTTGTTCTATGAGCACTCCCTCGGTTCCGATAATCGCGCGGTCGGCTCGACTCTCTTTCACCTGGCTGCGCTGCTTCACAAGCGGGGACGGTTCGCCGAAGCCGAGCCGATCTACCGGCGCGCGCTGGTTGTGACGGAGAAAGTCTGGGGACCCGACCATGCTGAGACCGCCAGTACTATGGGTATGCTGGCCAAGCTGCTGCAAGCCACGGGAAACTTCAACGGAGCCCAGTTGCTGATGAGCAGGGCCTTCAACATTGCCGCCAAAACGCTTGGCGAAAACCATCCCACCACGATCGATATGAAGATCACGCTGAATGGCCTGATGATGAAAGGGCTTTCGGCAAATGTGAACTGATCAGGGAACGAAGAGGAAAGACTCAGCCGCAAACGACTGGCGCAGTGGGAGGGTAGTTCATTCAACAATCAGGAAATCAGAAATTGCTTTGGTGCCATCGAAGGGACTCGAACCCCCACACCGTTGCCGGTACATGGACCTGAACCATGCGCGTCTGCCAATTCCGCCACGATGGCAAGTGGACTTCAATCGTCGCGACGGCCCAAGGCCGCCGGATCAGGAAGACCTGCACGTCTATTTTACAGGCCGGTTGCTCGCTGTCAAACCATCCCAACGCTTGCCAGTTTGTAGCGATGTCATCCTGAGGAGGGCGATAGCCCTCCGAGGGACCTTACGAAGCGCGTAAAGCAGCAACACAGTCGCCAGGATTCGTGTCCGCTAGATGCACTGTGCGTTCCCAACCAACCACATCTAAACTTTCGGCTCACGTACGGTCCTCGCAGAGAGCACCCGCATCAAGCAGCCTTACTCCAGCTTCGCATTCATCGTGATCTTCGCGTTGAGCACCTTCGAAACCGGACAACCCTTCTCTGCCGCCTCTGCATACTTCTGGAACGTCGCCGCGTCAGCACCGGGCACCTTGCCCACAACATCAATGTGACTGGAAGTAATGGTCCATCCTGAGTCCAGCTTTTCCAGCGACAGGGTCACGCTGGTCGAAATGCTCTCCGGCGTAAGATTCGCCCCACCCAACTGCGCCGACAACGCCATCGAGAAGCATCCCGCATGCGCTGCCGCAATCAATTCCTCCGGATTCGTCCCCGGAGCATTCTCAAAACGCGTCGTAAAGGAATATGGCGTATTGTTCAGCACTCCTCCCGGAGCCGAAATCGATCCCTTGCCGTCCTTTAACCCACCCTTCCAAACTGCACTTGCCTTGCGTTGCATGACGTTCTCCTCACAAATCAGAAATAAAGTCGCGCAGTCATTGTAGACGGAATCGCTTTTGTCCGTCTTGGGACCAGAATTGTTGACCGTTGAATTTTGGTTGTTGAGTAAAAATCGGCGAGACCGCAGCGATGAAATTCAATAGGGAGGTTTTGTATTCAACAATCAAAAATCAACAATCTCAGTAGAAGTCCGAGCAACTCAGGTAGAACCCGCACTGCGGACACTTCATCTTGCAACGGCTTTCCTGCAACTTGGACGAGCAATTCGGACAATACTGCCCCGGGTCGACTGCTTTTCCTCCCGCCCCATGCCCGCTCTCGTCAGCCGGCGTTTCCTCTGTATCTTTCTCCATTCTCCATTCTATGCGGCGCGATCACTCACCGCCGGTGCCGTCCAGTTCCAGCAATCGGCCATCAGCAGCCAGGCGCCGAGCCGCCGCCACACCCTGACGTATTTTCCTTGCTCCGGAATCATCGCCCCGTCGGCCCTTCGCACCACGAGCGAAAAGCGCCCGAGCTCCATGGCCATGTCGCCGGAATGATCAACGCGCGTCGTCTCCATCCGCAAATCGCAGTAGCCGGATTCACCCAACTGGCGCAGCAGACGCTCCACATGCTTTTGTCCATAAGCCCCTTCGTACTGGGGCGCCATGAGCACGCCGTCGTCCGCAAACAGCCGGGCGGCGTGATCGTAATTTCCAGTGTTGAATGAGGTTACAAAATCCTGGGTCTGGTCTCGCAGCTGAGAATCAACATCCCGCAGCGGACGAAAATCCGCTTGGGTGCCTGTGAATTGCCGATACATCTACTCCTCCTGGGGGAAGGCAGTACACGAACCTACATTGCGTCCCGCCAACGCCGGGACCAATCCGCAAAGTATCGCGATTCTAGCTCAAAACAAAGTTGTGGAAGGAAAAAAGTTTTCCGACGACACGATCAGGAAACCATTTGGTCGAAAACCAGGCAAAGAAGGTTAGCGCTCGAGAGGAACTGAGCGGATAGGCGGTCTCACCGAACCGGAATCTGAGTTCACCGCGACAGACCGCTTTCCGGTTTCCGACTTTACGCCCGAATTGGAGCGCTCCGCGATCTGCCGTTTCACCCGCTCCATTAAAAACACCAACTTCTTGCTTTCGTGATCTCTCTCGGCCTGTTTGCACATTTTCTGAACGTCTTGCGGAGCGTAGGAGACTCGACTTGTCATGGGAATTAATCCTTGTAACTATGAGAAGCGATAGCCTACCTGAACTCAGGCCAGTTGCCAATCCCTTCGATCATTGAGTTTTTACCCATTTTTCACCCATTCGGGCTCGGCTGGGACATAGCACAAGCCGCCTGGAATCCGCTCATTGGGAATACTTGAGGCACATGACCTTGGTTACGTTGAGCCGATGACCAAATTCCATGAAAATCGACCGTATGGACTGTCCTGTCTTGTGGGGGAGAGCGTGTTCTACCGCAAAGTCATAAGCACCTCATTATTCGTAGCGGTCACCGTTTCCCTGGCAGCCGCACGCGACCTTGCGGTCGTCTCCAACAAAGCCAACTCGGTCGCGACTATCTCGTTGCCGGATCTGGTGAAGGTGTGTAAAGCCCAGACCAACCGCTGGCCCGATGGGAAACCAGTCATGCTGATCATGCGGGCTCCGGCTACTCCCGAGATGAAGCTGTTCCTTCGCGACGGCCAACCACGGGCGCACCAATCATCCTGCCATCATGATCGTGGAATCGGATGAAGACCTGGTCAACAAGGTGGCTTCCATTCCGGGAGCGGTCGGCGTCGTCGATGTTTACGCGATCAACAGCAGCGTTTCAGTCGTAAAGCTAGCCGGGAAGCTTCCACTCGAGCCCGGTTATCTGTTGCATGGAAATTAAGGGACTGTTTGCGAAAGGCTCTGCGTCGAGCCTCACATTGCATGGCTATCGAGAAGAAAGCTCAAGCCGCCGCCGCGGGTGCCGAAAGTAGCAGCAACACGTCCAGCGGCGAGCGCACGCCTGGCAAGCCGGCTTTTACCCGCCGCTTTCCCCGCTTCGTGATTGACGTCCGCTTGCAGGTCAAGATGTTTCAGGCAGGCGAATTCCGTCAATGCTGGGGCCGCTCCACCGAGATGGGCCAGGATGGCATCGGCGCTACGCTGACAGGCAGCCTCGAAACCGGCGAAATCGTGACCCTCGAAATCCCGCTTCCACTCTCTCCCTATCCCATCAAGGTCCGGGCCATCGTGCGCTACCGCCAGGGCCTGCGCTACGGCTTCGAATTCCTCACCTTGAACGATACCCAGCGCGACACCATCAAGCGCGTCTGCCAATACCTCGCGACAAAATCGTAACCACGGGCGCCACTGGCTGTGAGTCGGAACAGCTGAGTAAGGTTGATTCGCTTCGTCAGCCAGTCTCGTGGTTGGTACGAATCCGATATACCAGATAGCCAACGACTGCCGTATTCACGATCAGCACCAGAATTTTTGCGGCGCTCGGATGCCGCAGGATCTCATACACTTCCACCGGTATGAGTAAGCCGGTGATCACCACTGTTGCCCACTCTCCCCAGCGACGTTGCAGCCATAATCCCGTGCCCTCAACCAGAAACAGTCCGGCATAAAGCAGTCCCACAAGTCCCAGCCTTTTCACCTGCGCTGGGCTGAGATTCGACACTCTTTCCAGAAACATTTCGATGTGCCGATTACCCGGGTCCAGGTGCATCGCTCGGACCCAGTGTTCCAACCGCATGCCAATATCCTGGTGCATTGTCCGGAAAACTCCGACCGACAGAGCAATTAAGGACGCTGCCTTCAGGAATTTGAGCACCGCGATGATGCGGAGCAACATGCCGTCGCGTCGGTGTGTTTGACTTGCCCCGGCTGAACTACCGCGCTGCGGCAATCGTTGTGGCCCGGACCGCGGGTCGAGTGAGTGAGCTACCGACATGGCCCACATTGTACGGTACGGTGGTCCTCGAGAAGCTGGGATGGTTTTCAGGCAACGGCGAAACCAGCGCGCCGGAAAGTTTCGCCGAGCGCAGGGAGAATCTCTTCTCTTTTGGCGATCAGGTGGGCCCTGAGGAAGGCAACACGGCTGGCCGTATCACAGATCTGGGCACGGATCTCGAAACAATGATCGGCTGCCCGCATCCGATCTGCTGTAAAAGCAAAATTGGCGGTGAGCCGAAGGGCTTCCTGAGTGGTCAACTGCAGCGACATGGCTGAGAGAAGAATCCTTCTAAACGGTCAACATATTTTAACTGATTTCCAGCCGCACGGGAATACCTCGCAGTAGGTGATTTGCTGGCTGGTTCGCCGGATACCGCTCTCCTCGGGTGGAGGTTCCCGCTCACCAGGTTTAGCGCATCTCAGAAACCAGTTCTATCATTCACACATACAATGAGTTGAACGGATGCGTGCCCTCCTTCTGATCGTCGCTCTCGTCTGTACGGCTGCCGCCCAAGTCGGCTCGGCGCCTCTGATCACCGTCGTTGATGAAAACGGAGTCGCCGTTCCTTCCGCCTGGATTTCCTTAGAAGCCCCACCGCAACTTCCAATTCGATGTCAGACTGACCACACCGGTCGCTGCCAGTTCCCGAATCTCGCTCCGGGCCAGTACCAACTACGCATCGAAAAAGAGGGCTTCTACGCTCTTCAACAGCCTGCAGTCGAGATAACGCGCTCCTCGAACATCGAAGTGGCGATCTCACATCTACAAGAAGTGCATGAAACTGTCGACGTACACGAATCCCCTCTGGCCATCGATCCCGCGCAGGTTGCCGCGCAGGAAACCATCAGCGGGCTCGACGTCATCGATATCGTCTACCCCGGCACACACGACTACCGCAACGTGCTCAACTTCATTCCTGGAGTCGTCCAGGACCAGTTTGGCCAACCTCACATCGCCGGAGCGCAAACCTACCAGACCCAAACTCAGCTCGATGGCTTCAACGTCACTCAACCCGCCAACGGACAACTCCTGGTCCACGTCAGTGCCGACGCTTTCCGCTCCATACAGGTCGAGCCCTCACGCGAGCCTGCCGAATCCGGCAAAGGATCTGCCGGAGTCCTCCATCTGAATACCGGCATCGGTGACGATCACTACCGCTTCTTCGCCACCAACTTCATTCCTTCCATCCAGAACAAGCACGGATGGCGCTTCAATCAATTCCTTCCCCGCTTCACCACTTCGGGCCCAATCCTGAAACAGAGAATCTGGTACTACAACGCATTCGAAGGCGAATACAACAATCTGGTCTATACCGCTCTCCCAATCGACCAGGATAGCGATTACATCTGGCGCATTGGCAATCTGTCGAAGGTCCAGACCAACATCACGAGCCGCAACATTCTCACATCAAGTTTCCTCATCAATTACTTGCACGACCAGTATGCTTTTCTCTCACCTCAAAGCCCCCAACAGACGAATCCGCAGGATGTCGAGACCGCTTACATTTCCAGCGTGAAAGACCAGCATTACTTCAACAGCGGCGAACTGCTCGAAACCGGACTTGCCTTCAGTCAATACAATCTGCGTCTCACCCCTTACGGGACCGCCCCCTACCAGATCACTCCCAGCACCGCGTTCGGCAACTATTATCTGAACCAGCACACGTCAGCCACTCGCTGGCAAGGCTTGGCAAATCTATATCTTTCCCCCCACTACTGGCACGGCCGTCACGATTTCAAGGTGGGGACCGATCTCGACCGCCTCTCTTATGATGCCGAGCTTAATCGCCAACCGATTTCATTTTTCACGGCACAGGTTTCCGCCCAGGAACCAGCCGACATTTGTTTCACGGCGCCGCAAGACAAGTGCATTCGCTACTCCACCTTCACTGCCGCCCTGCCACACGAGCAAACAAATAACGAGTTCAGCGCCTACGTCGAGGATCGCTGGAGTGTCACTGACCGCCTGCTCATTGAGCCCGGGATTCGTTTCGATTGGGACTCGATCGTCCACGAAGGCGCTTTTTCGCCACGTCTGGCCGGAACCTACGTCCTCGACAATTCCGGCAACACCAAACTCTCGGCCGGAATCGGCCTCGTCTATGATGCGACGCCCCTATTCCTCATCGCCCGCCCATTCGCGGGCAGCCGGGAAGATATATTCTTCGCCACCGATCCCAATTGCACTACGGCCAACTGCGTCATTCCGACAGGACCTTTCACGACGACGTTTTCAATCAACAACAACACGCTCGAGCCCCCGCGATTCCTCAACTGGAGCCTCGGTTTAGAAAAGAAACTCCCGAGGGCGGTCTATCTCAAGGCGGAATTTCTGCGCCGACATGGCACCAACGGCTTCGTTTACGACACGCGGAATTCGACAGCGACGGGCGACTTCATCCTGCGCAACACTCGCGAAGATCACTACGACGCGTTTCAGATTACACTTCGGCACAACTTCCGCGACACCTATACGATCATGGGTTCGTACACGCACTCGCGAGCCCGCACCAACCAGGCTCTCGATTTCAACGTCGACAATCCAGTCCTCAGTTCGCAACAACCCGGCCCTTACCCGTGGGACACGCCCAACCGCTTTCTTTCCTGGGGATATCTTCCTTTCTTCAGTCTTCCCGTCTTCCACAAATTCGAACTCGCCTATTCAATGGAAGCACGCACCGGATTCCCATTCAGCCTTTTGAACGATCAGCATGCGCTCATTGGAAAACCGGGCGCCGAACGATTCCCTAACTACTTCTCCCTGAACGTGCAACTCGAAAAGAAATTCCATCTCTTCCACAACTATTGGGCCTTGCGCGGAGGCTTCGACAACATCACCGGCCGCTGCAATCCTTACGTGGTGAACAACGTAATCGACCCCTTTCACCTGGCCCCAACCTTCGCCGCCTGCCAAGGCAGAGCCTTCACCTCAAGAATCCGCCTCCTGGCCCGCAAATAGCCTGTGTGGGGGCGGACGCATTCGTCCTCCCCGCCGAAGCGAAACGAGGCGTGCCAGCGCCACAAACCTCCAGTTTGGCTTTAGTCCCTCTGATCGGCGCCATCGTCCCGGAGCTATAATGACCCAACGAACCTTGCATCGAAATCCAATCTCCCGTCATCTCAAAAGCCTGGAGGAATGAAGAAAATGGCACACGAACTACCCCCACTGCCCTATGCCTACGAGGCACTCGAACCCACAATCGACAAGCAGACCATGACTCTGCACCACGACATGCACCACGGCGCCTACGTGAAGAACCTGAACGCCGCCCTCGAGAAGCATCCTGAGCTCGCCGGCCAATCTGCCGAAGACCTGATCCGCGACCTCAACGCCATTCCAGAAGATATCCGCGCGGCGGTCCGCAACAATGCCGGAGGCCACGTCAACCACACCATGTTCTGGAAGATCATGAAACCCAAAGGTGGAGGCGATCCCAGCGGTCCCATTGCTGAGGTAATTCAGAAAACCTTCGGCAATTTCAACGACTTCAAGACGAAGTTCAATGACGCGGGCGCGAAGCAATTCGGCTCAGGATGGGCCTGGCTCGCCGGGAAGCCGAACGGCGATGTGCAGATCATGTCCACGCCGAATCAGGACAATCCCATCTCGCAGGGCCTTTATCCCATCTTCGGCAACGACGTCTGGGAGCATGCCTATTACCTGAAATACAACAACCGCCGTCCCGAATACCTCGCCGCCTGGTGGAACACAGTGAACTGGGACGAAATCAACAAGCGCTTCGCCGCCTTCAAGGCCGGCAAAGGAGTCCACGAACCAGCCATGGCCCACCGCTAGCTTGTGTAGGGGCGGACACCTTCGTCCGCCCCGCGACCCTGAGCGAAGCGAAGGGGAGCGTGCCGTTCGTCGGAAGCGTTCCCACTACGCGGCAATAAAAAGGCCCTTGCCAATGCAAGGGCCTTTGCTAATTTTGCGATTGTCCCTAAGCCGCCGACCGCGCGTACTGCTCCGGATTCTGCTCAAACTCATTCTTGCATTCCTGCGAGCAGAATGAATACGTCTGGCCGCCATACTGCGCCTGATGCTGCGAGGTGTTGTCATCGACTTTCATTCCACAAACCGGATCAGTCGTCATTGGTGTACTCCTTACGGATTTTGAATCTTACAGACGATTCTCAACAGATCAGCCCTGACTTCCGCTCGGGTGATTCCTGTAGTCTCCAATTCCTCTGTGCTCCTCCGTGCGCCCTGTGGTGAGGTTTTTTCTTCTTTCTTGGGGACGAATTAGGGCTTCCGGTACACCATCCCGCCCTTCATCACAAAATCCACCTTCTCCATCAGCGAGACGTCGCTCAACGGATCACCCGGCACCGCCACAATATCGGCCAACTTCCCCCCTTCAAGGGTACCAACCGAATCCTTCGTCCCCAACAACTCCGCGGCATTGATCGTGCCCGCGCGGATCGCCTGCGCCGGGGTCATCCCAAACTTCACCATCGACGAAAATTCCTTCGCCGGATTGATCTTCCAGTCGAACCCTCCCGCGTCGGTCCCGAATGCGATCTTCACTCCGGCCTTCATAGCCCGCCGGAACGTGTCCTCATGAATCTGAATCATTTTCACCCACACGGGCGCTCCCTCGGCCGCCCGCCCCTGCGCGACGTACTCGCCCACATAAACGGTCGGCACATAGAAGATGCCGCGCGACGCCATGGTCTTGAGATCTTCGTCCGCGATGTAGTTCCCGTGCTCGATCGAATCAACGCCCGCCTCGATGGAGTTGTGCACCCCGTACAGAGCCATCGCATGCGATGCGACCTTGTGACGCTCGCGGTGAGCCTCATCCACAATCGCCTTCAGTTCTTCGAGCGTGAACGTAGGAATGTCGTCGAGCACTCCGTCTTCGCGCACCCGATACGAGCGGTCGCTGTAGACCTTGATCCAGTCCGCGCCATGGCTGATCTGCTCTCGCACCGCCTGACGCGCGTTGTCCGCGCCATCCACGACCTGCACTCCGTGCGGCACCATCACGGCAGGAGCATATCCCTGCAGCGGATAAGCTCCAGTAACATCCAGGGCACGAGTGGCAACCTGCATCCGCGGCCCGGGAATCACTCCGTTGTTTATGGCCTTCTTCACATCGACATCTGCGTATCCCGCGCCCTCTGTCTCGAGATCTCGGATCGAAGTGAAGCCATACTCCAGGTCCCGCCGCGCATTCACAGTCGCCAGAATCATCCGATACTCCGGCGATTGCTTCAGCAATTGCTCGTCGTACTCCGCGGCGGTGATGTCTCCTTGCAGCAGAATGTGCGTGTGCGTATCAATCAACCCCGGCAGGCAAGTCTCGCGGGAAAGATCGATCACCTCCGAGCCCGCAGGCGTAGCATTTGCGAGCTCCCTGATCTTCTCGCCTTCGATGACGATCACGATGTTCTTGCGTAACGAATCTCCGCGCGAATCGAAAAGATTCCCGCAACGCACCGCGACCGTCTTTGAGCCAGCACTCTGTCCGAAAAGAAGACTCGTCGAGCCCAACAGAATTGCAACTCCCAAAGCAACCCTCTGCCCCATAGCTCCTCCAACTGAGAACTGAGAACTGAGAACTGAGAACTGAGAACTGAGAACTGAGAACTGAGAACTGAGAACTGAGAACTGAGAACTGAGAACTGAGAACTGAGAACTGAGAACTGAGAACTGCCTTTCTGCATTTCCTGTGCAAGCCCTGTGGAGATTCCGGCTGCCAACTCTACCAGATTTCATTCGTCGCCTCTGCCACATCCAAGAAACACTGTGATGTCGGCCTACAGCGTGACCTTTTTTATCTCCTGCTTGAGCGATGTTTCAGCATCGAATCCGAGCACGTTGTTTTCCTCAAATTGCACCAAAAAGCGGAATTGACCTGCGTGCAATTCAACCGTACATTCACCTTCGTCCTCACAGCAAAAAGTCGGTTCGTCCCAGACGCATTTCGCTTTGAGGACAAAGTTACCAGCAGCACTCTCCGGGTCAGCGCGCCATGAAAACCATTGAATGGAAAACGTACCGCACCAGATTCCTTGTCAAAGCCAAACAACTCAATTCCAGTCTTACCTTCACCGACCATCTCGGACGGCAGCACTGCGGCCGTAAAGGGGACTACTTGGTGGAATCCTGTGACGGAGTCCTGAGCATCGCTCCCCGCCGGATCTTCGAAGACATTTACGTTCCCATGGTCCTGACTCCCGATCCCACGCCTCAGCGATCGAACGAGCAAGATGCACCCATCAACTTGCACTTGGCCAGCCTTCAGATTGAGCCGCTGAGGATCGAGAAGATCAAAACCGACTTCCGCGATGATGCCTTCGGAAGCGTCACCCTGCACAAGACTGCCCGCACGCAACGCAAAACTCCCCAGCCCGTGCGCGGGCCTTCCTCCAGGCTCGGCCTCATGTGATGAAAGCAAAGGTTAAGGTTTCGCAGCCTCAAGTTTCTGAGTTGGAACCAAGCTCCAATCTTTACCCGTGTTCTGGCAACCCACGGCTAGGTGATGGTCAAACTGAGAACTGAGAACTGCTCTCTTGTGTGGAAAACCTGCCCTCAATCCCGCATCAAGCCTGTCATTGCTAGGGATACAACCTGTAGTGTTTCTCCCTTGACATGCACAACGGGCAGGAGTAACTTTGCAATCCCAAGCAATGAAATTTCACTCCACGGGAATGGAGTGAAGTTCGAAGAGTGAAGGAAACACCGGCGGTCGTCTGAGCCAGAGGTGACTCGGCCACTGCAGGGCAAATAGAGGCGCAGGCGCCAGGCTTCCTGATCCGTAAAGTCAGGCGCCCAAACCTTTCATAATCATGCACTTCAGCCTTCCGGCGCTCCAAAAGGAGGTCCGGAAGCCCGGTTTGAGAGTGCGGTGGCCGTGCCCCGATCCTCCCCCGGAGCACGCCGGTAGAACGGCCCGTGTGGCGACGGGCGTCTAGCCCGGCCCGCGAACCCTGAGAGAAGCGAAGGGGGAGCGGCGCCGAGAAATTTTTGCCGTGGAGTAGTCCGAACCCAGGAGCCCGCAATGGAAACCCTTACCCGCCTAGTTTCTGAATCATTGGCACGACACGGTTTCGACCGTCCTGTGGATTATCGTCGCCTGCAATGGTCGCGCTGGTTCCGCTGCGAGTCCCATCACAGCCTCCTGGTAGTCCCCAGCAAGCCCGGTGTATTCGCCCTGGCAGAAGAGGTAGTCGACTTTAGCACCAATCACGTAGCGACCACGGCTCGTGTGGCGACGGGCGCCTCGCCCGTCCCGCGAACCCTGAGCGAAGCGAAGGGAAGCGGCGCAGTCCCAGAAGCCGAAAGCCGAGACCCGAGACCCCCCGCTGCCAACCGCATGCTGGCCGTCACCAAGTTCTTCGAAGACGACGACATGGCCTTCGTCCTGGACCGCATGCTGTCGTACCCGAATCCCATGCAGGCGCGTCTGGCCTCCGGACGCTATTTCGTTCGTTTCGTCGAGATTCACGATCAAATCCAGCGCCGCAGCATCTGCAGCGCCCTCAACCAATGGATCCTTTCCTCGGCTGAAAAAGCGACGGGAATAGGCTCACACTTCGCCACCTCGCTCGAACTGACGCCCGAGCCCTCGACTGCTAGCCGATCCCTTCGGCCTGACAGCGCCGATATCCTTGCAAAAACCGACTGCGCCCCTCCAGCAGTCGCAACCACACCTCGGCTCAATTCCGCCGTGGCGACTACGATTCACTGTTCTTCTTCGTTCCCTTCCGGCTTCTGACGGAAGGGACGTACCCGCGAGCAGCGTCAGCACAAAGCCGACCGCGAAAGCCGTGGGCTGTTCGACGAACGAAAAAGCCCTGAAGGGCGAAAGACAAAGTTCCTTACAACTGGATTCCGTTATACCCGATTCCCCGCCCCCACCCGGACGCCCGAATCGATCGAAGCCGCATAGAATCTAATTAGGAGAGCCCCCTTGATGCCTGAAATCAAAACTGATACCAAAACCGCCGCCGCTCCGTCGTCCGTCGCCGCGTCCCCAGCCGCCCCCAAAAAGAAGGCCCCTGGCCTCTCTTTCCGTCGGCTGTTTACCAAGCCGGGCGTCTCTCCCTACGACGAAGTCGAGTGGGATCGCCGTACTGCCCAGATTACCGACTCCCATGGCGGAGTCATCTTCGAGCAGAAAGACGTCGAAGTCCCCAAAGACTGGTCGATGACGGCGACCAACATCGTCGCCAGCAAATATCTGCACGGCAAGATTGGCACTCCTGAACGGGAAACCGGAGCCCGCCAGCTCGTCTCCCGCGTTGCAGAAACCATTCGCGATTGGGGCATGGCGCAAGGCTACTTCCGCACTCCGGAAGACGGCGCCACCTTTCACGACGAACTGGTTCACATCCTTGTGCGCCAGTACGCAGCCTTCAACTCGCCTGTATGGTTCAACGTCGGATGCGACCGCATCGAGCCCAACTCCGACGGCCGCAACTGGCACTGGAACCCGCAAACCCAGCAAGTCGAATTCGGTGTCACCGGATACAGCAAGCCCCAGTGCTCCGCCTGCTTCATCAATTCGGTGAAAGATTCACTCGACTCGATCCTGACGCTGGCCAAGACCGAAGGCATGCTCTTCAAGTGGGGCAGCGGCACGGGCACGAATCTCTCTCCGCTGCGCGGATCCACTGAAACTCTTTCCGGTGGCGGCACCGCCAGCGGCCCGCTGAGCTTCATGAAAGGATTCGACGCCTTCGCCGGCGTCATCAAGTCCGGCGGCAAGACCCGCCGCGCCGCCAAGATGGTCATCCTCAACGTCGACCATCCCGACATCGTCGAATTCATCGAGTGCAAGCAAAAAGAAGAAGCCAAGGCGCACGCCCTCGTCTCTGTGGGATACGACGGCTCCCATCCCGACTCTGACGCCTACTCCAGCATCTTCTTCCAGAACGCCAATAACAGCGTTCGCGTCACCGACGACTTTATGTACGCGGTAGTCCGCGACACGGATTTCTCGACACGTTCAGTGACTGACAGCTCAGTCGTGAAGACCTACAAAGCGAAAGACCTGCTGCACAAGATCTCCGAAGCCACCTGGCACTGCGGCGATCCCGGCATGCAGTACGACACCACGGTCAACCGCTGGCACACCTCGAAGAACACGGCTCGCATCAACGCCAGCAATCCGTGCAGCGAATACATGTTCCTCGACGACTCGGCCTGCAACCTGGCCAGCTTGAATCTGCTGAAGTTCGCTCCGAATGGCACGTTCGATGTGGAAGCCTACCGCCATGCCGTAGACGTCCTGATCACCGCGCAGGAAATCCTGGTCGACAACGCCGGATATCCCACGCAAGCGATCATGGCCAACTCGCACGACTATCGCCCGCTAGGCCTGGGTTACGCGAACTTAGGCGCGCTACTGATGGCCGCAGGCCACCCCTATGACTCCGACGCCGGCCGCGACTACGCCGCTTGCGTGACTGCCATCATGTGCGGCGAAGCCTATCTGCAAAGCAGCCGAATCGCAGAGCAATGCGAGCCCTTGGTCCCAGCCACCGAAGCCACAAAGAAGAATTTGTCAGAAACAAACCTAGGCGCGAACCTCACGGCTGGCACCTCCGATGCCCATGTGGGGACGGCCGCCCTCGGCCGTCCGGCCGAGCAAAGCTCGGCAGCCCCGGCACAGACCATGCCAGCCGGAGCCTGTCCCGGCTGGTACATCAACCGCGAGCCATTCCTCGACGTAATCCGCATGCACCGCGCCTCAGTGAATGGAATAAACAAAGGAAACATTCCAAGCGCCTTGTACGAAGCCAGCAAGCAATGCTGGGACGAAGCCCTGCAGCACGGCGAAAAGCACGGATACAGAAACAGCCAGGTCACAGTCCTGGCCCCCACCGGCACCATCGGTTTCATGATGGACTGCGACACAACTGGCATCGAGCCTGATCTCGCGCTGGTGAAATACAAGAAGCTTGTCGGCGGCGGCATGATTAAGATAGTCAACAACACCGTCCCCACCGCGCTCTTCAAGCTCGGATACACCCACGAGCAGACCGACGCCATCGTCAGCTACATCGATGCCACGGGCACCATCGAAGGCGCGCCGCACATTAAAGATGACGACCTCGCCGTCTTCGATTGCTCCTTCAAGCCGGCGAAGGGCACCCGCTCGATTCACTACACCGGCCATCTCCGCATGATGGCCGCCGCTCAGCCCTTCATCTCGGGAGCAATATCGAAGACCGTCAATCTTCCCGAGAACGCGAGCGTCGAAGACATCATGGACGCCTACCTCCAGGCGTGGAAGCTGGGCCTGAAGGCAGTCGCCGTTTATCGCGACGGCTGCAAGAAGAGCCAGCCGCTGAGCGCAGCCGGCACAAAGACGGCAGAGTCCTCGGCTCGCGTAGGGACAGCCGCCTCGGCTGTCCAGGTTTTGGAAGAAGAAGACCTCAACGCCCCCCCGCGCGCCGTCCGCCACAAGCTGCAAGAAGAGCGCGCCTCGATCACGCACAAATTCAAAGTCGGAGACCACGAGGGCTACATCACCGTCGGCCTCTATCCCAACGGCGAGCCCGGCGAACTCTTCATCACCATGGCCAAAGAAGGCAGCACAGTCAGCGGCCTGGTGGACAGCTTCGCGCTGGCCGTCTCGATCGCCCTGCAACACGGCGTCCCGCTGAAGCTGTTCTGCGAAAAATTCGCCCACACCCGCTTCGAACCCAGCGGCTGGTCCGGCAACCCGGACATCGGCTACGCCAAGAGCATCATGGACTACATCTTCCGCTGGCTCCAATTGCGATTCCTAACGGGCCAGCAGCAGTTGCTGTTCGAGAACCTCAGGCTCAAACCGGCAGGAGCCCTCCCGAGCCCAGACGGAGTCGGAGACGCAAACGGTTCCACGCCGCAACCGAGACCAGAGAACCGGGAACTGAGAACTGGTTCTCCCGTCCACGCCGCCGACGCGCTGTCGAGCATCGTCGACCTGGGCGACGCCCCCAGCTGCAGCTTCTGCGGCAGCATCATGACCCGAAACGGCAGCTGCTACCGCTGCATGAGCTGCGGCAGCACCAGCGGCTGCAGCTAAGAAGCTCACGTAGGGGCGGACGCATTTGGGGCGGGCACTCCTGCCCGCCAGGTCTTGCTCGTGTGGGGACAGCCACCATCGGCTGTCCGCGGAATCAAGCTCCGCTAAGGTTTCGGGAAGGGCACGGCTTTAGCCGTGCCGAAATCGGCAACGTCCTCGGACGGCCTTAGCCGCTGAGGCCAACAAACCTTAAGCAGTCGAGTAGACACAACCTGTGAAGGAGGCACGGCAAACGCCGTGCCTTTTCTGCAGCCCATCGAGGAAATGTGGACTTACAGAATGTAGTCTCTTGTCTACGTGCACTATGGCATTCGCTATTCGCGATGCTGCCGACAATCCCGTGGAAGAGCGGCCCTTAAAGGGCCGCGTTGAGGCCTCTAAAGAATCCGGGCCTTTAGGCCCCGTGTACCGTTTTGGAATTCTCCACAGGCTTATGTGACATCTCTCACTGACAACTCTCCTTGATTTACGCGAATATCACGCAATGGACTGCGAGCGCGTGTTCTTCGTCACCTCCATCACCCTCCAACGCTTTCCAATCTTCCGCCGCGAAACGACCGCAAGACTTCTGATTGACACCCTCGCGCACTATCGCGATGCAGGAAAATTCCTGCTCCATGAATTCGTCATCATGCCCGACCACATCCACGTGCTGCTCACTCCCGCGGAAGAAATCTCCCTGTAACGAGCCATGCAATTCATCAAAGGAGGATTCTCCTTCCGGATGAAGGAGCGCGGCCCCATTTGGCAGCCGAGTTTTACGAATCATCGCATCCGTGATTGGGAGGACTACGAAAGCCATCGCGACTACATCCGGATGAATCCCGTGCGGGCTCGGCTTGCCCCGTGTCCTGACGTATATCCGTACTCATCAGCGGCGGGCGTTTTGAGGATGGACCCGGTCCCACAGGGGCTAAAGCCCCGTTTCTATGAAGAGGCCTTAACGCGGCGCTAAAGCGCCGCTCTTCCACGGTTGCCCGGTCTCCGCATAGTACTCAAGCCGATGGATGTTCGGACTTTCGTAACGTCCACAGCATCCTTCCGCCATCCCGCACGACTTAGTTCAAAGTTATCCCATCAATTGTCCTCCTCACTTCCTCCCGGGAAACGTTTTTGCGTTAATCTGCACTATCCATTACAGCAGGAGTGCGCCCATGCCAGCGGGACTAGACAAACTGCAGCACATTGTTGTGTTGATGATGGAGAACCGTTCCTTCGATCACATGCTGGGTTCGCTGAAAGCGGTGAATCCCAAGATCGACGGGTATGTTGACGGAGATCCATTCACCAACCCGGACGCAAACAACAATCCCGTCAAGCCTCAACCCAGCGCCAAGTTTCAAGGCCAGTTGCAGCCAGACCCGGATCATCACTTTCCCGCTGTCGACCTGCAAATCTTCGGTAAAGGCAGTGACCCGAACTCCAACAACCGCCAGCCGAACATGCAGGGTTTTGTGGCGAGCTATTTCAACCAGCAGCGCAATCTCGCACACTCGCAGATGATCATGTATTACTTTCCGAAAGAGAATCTGCCTGTGTTGACTACGCTGGCGCTCGAGTTTGCCGTCTTCAACCGCTGGTTTGCGTCCATTCCCGGTCCCACCATATGCAACCGCGCCTTCGCCCATTACGGCACTTCGTTCGGCCGGGTGGATCTCAATCCAATCTATCCTCCGGAAACAATCAAGAGTGTCTACTCGCGGCTGATCAACTCGGACCCCAAACGCACCTCCAAGATCTACTACTACGACACGACCAGTTCGACCATGGAGGTCGCGAACCTGTTCCAGAATCAGCCGGAACTCTTCGGCACCTACAAACAATTCCTCGAAGACTGCGATAATGGCGACCTCCCCGACTACTCATTCATCGAGCCAAACTACAGCGATCATCAGGGTGACAGTGGTGCGCTGATTGCCAATGACCAGCACCCCGACCACAATGTGCGAGCGGGCGAAAAATTCATCGCCGAGGTCTATCAGGCAATCAAGAACAATCCGCAACTTTGGGAAAGCACCGCCCTGTTAATCACCTATGACGAGCACGGAGGAATCTTCGATCATGTGCCGCCCCCGAGCTGCGTTGCGGACAAATTCAAGGCCGACGGCAATGCCACCGAAGTGGGCGTGGACTTTCATTTCGATCGCTTAGGCGTGCGCGTGCCCACTATCCTGGTTTCTCCCTGGATTCCGGCTAATACAGTGGACAATCGCGTGTTCGATCATGCCTCGATTCCGGCGACGATCACGAAATTCTTCATCGGAGACTATTCCGCGGATCGCTCTCCGCGTGAGATCAACGCCGACATTTTCATTGAGCCGCAGGGACCCGCGGTCGTCCCTGCCCGGAACCTGCTGTCGCTGGATGTGATGCGCACCGATTGTCCGGACTTCGACGTCTAGAGTTGACAAGGGTGTCATTTCTGGCCGGTTTTGCCAGAAGTGGGGATTTTCAATAACGTGCGAAGGGAAGGAGTATTCCAACATGGCTCTCATTCACGTGCCGAAACCCCCGAAAAATGCCTACGACCCCGATCGCCCCATGGGGTCGCTGCTGAAATCGCAGGTTGAACACATGCGGGAAGCGGAAAGCAAGCTTCCATTGCGGTATCGCCAGGAAATCGAAACCTATATCAAGGCCGTCAGAACTGAAGGAGAAGCCGCCCGCTACGTTCACGCGGTCACAAGAGCCATTCACCTTGCCCATGAGGATGCAGAACGGGAGCGACTGGCGCCAAAACCCATAGCCAAACCCGTTATCGAGATTGCCGCCGTCGCCGACGAAGCCGCGGAACGGAAGCAAAACAGAGCGCGCAAGCGGCCGACCTCGAAAGCGAAAAAGGGCACTGGCGCCAAGCGGCGAAAGAAATAGCAGGAGGTAGTCCATGCGATGGATCGCAGTTGTTCTTTTGTCGCTGATTTCGACACCGATCTTTGCCCAGAATTCCCAAGACGAAAGCTGGTTCCATGCGGATTTTCGACGTGAAGGCGAACGCATCCGCGATGCTTGCAGGTTTTACAGTTTCATGAGTGTGGCTTATTGCGCCTACCCTCTGCTCACCGATCACCCGATGCACATCGCGGCCGGCAGCATGCCTCCACAGAACGGATTCGGCTTGGGCCTGGCGTACGTTGCGACGCGAAATACCGACAACTGGCGATTGAGCTGGAATGTCGACGCAGTTGGCGCTACAAGCGGAGCATGGCGCGCCGGAGGATATCTGAAGCTGATCCACACACCTGTCGAGCCGATTGTCGTCACCAAGCCCAGCCCTGGTGCTCCCGAAAAGAAGCAAAAAAAACACGTCATCCTGGAGCATCCTTTTACAGTTTTCAATGTCTACGCGCAGGCCATCTCGCTCAACAAGGTGAATTACTTTGGCCTCGGGAACGATTCCTCTCTACTCGGCGCTTCCCTCTTTGGCATGACGCAGACCATCGTGGGCGTCAACGTGACCAAGCCTGTGTTCGAGTTGCCGGCGCTCAGCAAGCTGAACCTCTCCCTGTTCGGAGAAGTCAACGGACGGTTCGTGAGTATTCGCAGCGAGAGCAGTTCGACCGTGCCATCGATTTATTCCGCGTACAACGATGCAACCGCGCCTGGACTTTCCAGCCAGCCAGCATTCGTACAATTCGGCCAGGGAGTCCGCATCAAGCCGGTGATCGGGGATCATCTGGAACTGAATTACGCGGGCAGTCTTCAGGAGTTCGTGGCGTCGTCAAACTCCGGGAACACTTTTGAACGATGGAACGTCGATCTGAATCACACCTTTTATCTTTACGGCTATACGGAGTCAGGACCAAAGACGAGCACGATGACCGGGCCCAACGAGTGTGCGCCATCGGGCGAGAAGTGCCCCAGCGTATCTCGCTCTCGGAATTTGAATGGATCGATTGGAGTGCGGCTATTTCTTTCGGAGTCCATGAATTCGGCGAGCGCGGTTCCTTTCTATTTTCAGCAGACCCTCGGCGGTCAGGACATTAACAGCAGTCTCGCGCTAGGCAGCTATCAGGATTACCGGTTTCGAGCGCCCAACCTTTTGCTGCTGCAGGAGAGCATCGAGCACTCGATCTGGGGACCGTTCGGGTTAAAATTCATGGCCGACCAGGGACGAGTTGCGTTGTCGCGCGGCGATCTCGGCTTCAGCCATTTGCGACACAGCTATGCCGCAGGCTTAACTCTTCGCGCCGGAGGCTTCCCCATGGTACAGATGATGTTCGCCTGGGGCGGGCCGGAGGGACATCACAATATCTTCAACATGGGTTCTTCCTTGCTGGGTGGGTCCGCGCGGCCGCCTTTGGACTAATGCTCTTCCAGTTTGTACCCGGCAGGAAATATTCACAGGATCATGTGACATCTGACCTTGCCTTCCACACACCAAAAGGCAGATCATAGCCAGGACAGAAAGAAAACCGCAGAGTTCTTTGAAACGCCGATTCCAGCTGCTAACCCTTTGCGGCTCAAGATTTTGCCCACAAGTGATTGCAGCCCATAGATTAAATCGAGAATTCTCCGTAAATCGATGATTCCAACAGACCATGGGGGAGGGGGGTACCTGCATCAGCCACCCCTTCCCAAATTGGGAAACCCGGAAACGCGGCTTCGACGAAAATTATTTGGTGGGGATTTTCACAGGGCAGCGCGCTGGGCTTCCGAATCTTCGTGAAGCGCTGGTTCAACATTCTTCCCCTGACTCTTTCCGTCGCTCTTTCGACCAGCCATCCGCCACAAATACATCGCCGCATACGCGCGCCACGGACGCCACGGCTCGGCTCGCCGCTCGACTTCGCGCGCGCTATCCAGAGACAGAGCGCGCATTAATCCGAGATCGCTGGACG